>JAJYZN010000094.1 GCA_021799915.1 Actinomycetes bacterium | reverse complement strand
CACTTCAGGCTGATGCGCGTCGCGGGCGCGTACTGGCGGGGCGACGAGAAGCGTCCCCAGCTCCAGCGGATCTACGGGACGGCATGGGAGTCCGAAGAAGCGTTGGCCGACTACCTCCACCGCCTGGCAGAGGCGGAACGCCGGGACCATCGCCGGCTCGGGGCCGAGCTCGACCTGTTCTCGTTCCCCGAGGAGATCGGTTCGGGCCTGGCGGTGTTCCATCCCAAGGGCGGGACGGTAAAGCGCCTCATGGAGGACTACTCGCGGGAGCGCCACGTCGCGGCTGGCTACGAGTTTGTGGGGAGCCCACATATCACCCGAGCCGAGCTCTTCGAGACGTCCGGGCACCTCGAATGGTTTGCCGAGGGCATGTACCCGCCGATGCGTCTCGACGGCACACAGGCGTACTACTTGAAGCCGATGAATTGCCCGTTCCACATGCTCATCTACCGGAGCCGGCCGCGTTCGTACCGGGAACTGCCCCTCCGGCTCTTCGAATTCGGCACCGTGTACCGCTACGAGAAGTCCGGGGTGGTGCACGGCCTCACCCGAGCCCGCGGGTTCACCCAAGACGACGCGCACATCTTCTGCGCTCCCGAGCAGATGGAGGGCGAGCTGACCTCGCTCCTCACATTCGTGCTGTCGGTGCTGGGAGATTTCGGCTTGAACGAGTTCTATCTCGAACTGTCGACCCGCCCCGAGCACAAGGCGGTCGGGACCGAAGAAGAGTGGGAGTCGGCGACGTCCATCCTGCGCCGGGTCGGCGAACAGCGAGGATTGGAGATGGTGGTCGACGAAGGCGGCGGTGCGTTCTACGGTCCCAAGATCTCGGTCCAGGCACGAGACGCGATCGGGCGGACGTGGCAACTTTCGACGCTGCAGCTCGATTTCCAAGAGCCGGCGCTCTTCGATCTCGAGTACACCGACCAGGCCAACACCAAGCGCCGCCCCGTCATGATCCACCGTGCGCTCTTCGGATCGCTCGAACGCTTCCTGGCAATCCTGCTCGAGCACTACGCCGGTGCCTTCCCGACCTGGCTCGCTCCTGAACAGGTTCGCGTCCTGCCGGTACGTGACGACAACATGCCCTACGCCACCTCGGTGGCCGAGCGCCTGGCCGATGCCGGTCGCAGGGTGAGCGTCGAGCCGGCTTCCGAGCCTCTCGGTACGAGGATCCGCAAGGCCAAGCTGGCCATGGTGCCCTATGTGGTCGTCGTGGGAGCCGACGACGAGGCGGCCGGCACCATCGGCGTGAACCGGCGCGGCTCCGAGCGGCCCGAACGCGACATCCTGGTCTCGGACTTCGAGCAGCACCTGGCCGAGGAGGTCTCGGCCCGGCGACCGTGACCTCGGGAGGGCAATGTCACATTTGGAGCAGCTCTGGGCAGGATGGCGCCAGGAGTACATTGCGACGGCCACCGCCGCCGATCGCCATCCCGAGCGCGACGCGAACGACGGCTGCGTCTTCTGCCGGATCGCCGGGTCGGTGGGGGCATCGACGGACAACGGCGTGGTCTGGCGAGGTGAGACCTGTCTGGCCGTCTTGAATGCCTATCCCTATGCCAGCGGGCATCTCCTGGTGCTCCCGGCCCGGCACGTCGGGGACCTCGGAGGGCTCACCGCACCCGAATCGACCGAGCTGTGGCGCGCGACGACCGAGGCGGTTGCCGCCGTGGAGCGTGCCTACCAGCCTGACGGTAGCAACGTCGGGATCAACCTCGGTCGTGCCGCGGGAGCAGGATTTCCCGGGCATCTCCACGTCCATGTCGTGCCCCGCTGGTCGGGGGACACCAATTTCATGACCGCCGTCAGCGGTGTGCGCGTGATCCCCGAACCGCTCCCGGTGGCCTGGGAGAAGCTCTTCGCGTCGTGGCCTCTCACGGGCGGGGCGCATCGGGCGGACGATCCACCTCCTGGCCGCTGAAGGGACCTCACGACGGGCTACCGGTCGGATGAGGCGGCACTTGGTCCGGAGCGATCTCGTAGCGGTCGTGCTCTGAGCGGACTCGGCCCCGACCGCCGGTCAGTGCACGGAGGTCCACGGAGTAACGAGCAAGCTCGGCCGTTGGGACGAGCGCGACGATGGTCTGCAGCCCGTCGGCTGCCTCGGTGCCCTGCACTCTGCCCCGACGGGCGCTCAGATCTCCGAGCACGTCGCCTTGGAGCTCCGCGGGCACGATGACGGTGAGGCGCGAGACCGGTTCCAAGAGCACCGGGCCGGCATCAGCGATGGCATGGCGGAAGGCCAGCGCCCCGGCCATCTTGAAGCTCAGCTCGGAGGAGTCGACGGGATGGTGCTTGCCGTCGTCGACGGTGACCGACACGTCGACGACGGGGTACCCGTGGACTCCCCCCTGGGCCATGGCCTCCTGGACTCCCTTTTCGACGGCGGGAATGTACTGGCGGGGGATGGCGCCACCGACCACTTCGTCATGGAAGGCGAACCCCTCGCCTCGGGGCAGCGGCTCGATCCGCAGATGGCAGACGCCGAACTGACCATGTCCCCCTGACTGCTTCTTGTAGCGGCCTTCTGCTTCTGCCGTCCGGGTGATCGTCTCGCGGTAGGCGATCTGCACGTCCTCGCGTTCGACGGTGACGTTGAAACGCCTGAGCAGCCGATCGATCACGACGGCAAGGTGCACCTCGCCCTGTACGCCGAGCACGGTCTGATGGGTCTCGTCCACGCGCGAGACGCTGAGCCCGCGGTCCTCCTCGCACAGGCGCTGGAGCGCCGACATCAGCTTGTCGTCGTCGGCCCGTGAGGCTGGGCGGACGGCCGCCAAGAGCGACGGCGGTTCCGGGTCGGGCAGGACGGCCACCACCGGCTGGTCTCTCGCCGACAGCGTGTCTGCGCTCATGGTAGTGGCAAGGCGGGGCAGGGCCACGAAGTCGCCTGCGGCCACCATGTCGACCGGCGACGTGTCGCGCCCTCGGAGCTCTTGCAGCGCGTGGAGGCGCTCTTCGGTACGGGTCCGCGGGTTGACCAGGGTGGTGTCAGGCAGGATGGTCCCCGACATGACCCGGGCCAGCCCGAGCCTGCCCGCGTGCTGGTCGGACTGGACCTTGGCAACCACGAGGAGCGGGGGGCCGCTCGGGTCGAGCGGGACAGGAACTTCGGTGTCGCCCGCCCGGACCGTGAGGGGTCGGCGCCGGGCGGGAGCCGGACCGAGCTCGACCAGGAGGCGGGCGAGGCGGTCCACTCCGACCCCGGTGGCACCCGAGCAGCACAGCACCGGGAACACCGAGGCCGCGTCCATCCCGACCGCGAGCGCCCGTTGCAATTCCTGGCGCTCGATCGGCTTCCCGTCGAGGTAGCGGCTCATGAGGGAGTCGTCGGCGACCACGATGCCTTCGACGAGCTGCTCGTGCACTTCGTGCTCGATCACGGCCAGGTCGTCGGGGATCGGCCCTTCGGTACCGGCGATCGGCGGCGGTGCCGTGGTGTCGTAGAGGGTCGCACGGTCGTCGAGCAGGTCGATCACCCCTCGAAAGGACGACTCGGAGCCGATCGGGAGCTCGAACGCGGCGACGCCGGCGCCGAACGCGTCTCGCACCTCGGCGACCACTCGTTCAAAGTCGGCGTGCTCTCGGTCGAGCTTCGAGATCACGATGACCCTGGGGAGGCCGAGGTCCTCGGCGGCTCGCCAGTACTCCTCGGTCTGCGCCTGGACGCCGTCAGTAGCACTGACGACGACCGCCGCCAAGTCGCTCACCGCGAGGGCCAGACGGGTGTCGGAAGCGAAGTCGGCGTAGCCCGGGGTGTCGAGGAGGTTCACTCTGACTGTGCCGATCCGGAACGTCGCGAGTGCTGCGCTCACCGAGAGCTGACGGCTGATCTCTTCGGGCTCGAAGTCGCACACGGTCGTGCCCTTGTCGACCGATCCCTGGCGGGGGATGGCACCGCACGAGGCGAGGAGCGCCTCGGCCAAGGTCGTCTTGCCTGCGCCGTGATGCCCGACGAGAGCAACGCTGCGAGTGCTCGTCCCTTGTGGCTGTGGCACGATCTCGCCTCCTCCACGGCGTGCTCGCTGGGCTTGGACATGTCTTGGTGCTTCGCCTGCTGAGCTTACGGCCGGGCTGGTGATCCCGCCTGCCACTTTTGGCGCACACGCATTCTGGGCTTGGTGACCGCCATCGCGGCCCGAGCCCCCGCAGAGGCGGTGGTACCATGGGTATCACAGATATCCCCGGGCGGCGCAGAGGAGCGCCACCGGTGACGGGCCCCACCCCCTGGGCACGAGGCTCGCAAGTCGAGGGAGACTGCATGTTCGACGGGCGGTGGCGCGAGAGAGTGGACCGTCGCACGAGCCCGATCGGTGGGTTCCTGGTCCGTGTCGGTGTCACCGCTGATGTGCTGACCGCCTCGGGGCTCGTCTTCGCCGTGGCGACTGCGGTTGCCGTCGGGACCGGGCATCTCCTCGCCGGCATCCCGGACCTCTTCGACGGTCCCGTGGCCAAGGCGGCAGGCACGGCCTCGATGCGCGGGGCGTTCTTCGACTCGGTGACCGATCGGGTGTCAGACGCCGTCCTGATGGGCGGGGTCATGTGGTACCTGGTCTCCACGGGCCGCGGCCATCTCGCGCTCCTCCCCTTGGCCGTCCTCGGGGTGTCGTCGCTGATCTCGTACGAGCGGGCCAAGTCGGAGGCGCTGGGGATCAGCGTGGCCCGGGGCGGGCTCATGGAGCGAGCCGAGCGAATGATCCTCCTTGGCGTGGGCTTCCTCGCCTCCTGGCTGCTGGTCCCCGTGCTCTGGGCACTCCTCGGGCTCACCGCCCTCACCGCTGTCGGCCGGTTCGTCCGGGTCTGGCAGGCAGCGGAGGGTCCGGTTCGCCGGGCCGCCGCCGACCAGGGCACCTCGGCGCCTCGCTGGCGGCAAGGGCGCGTGGACTCCCGCTGGCGAGCGTGGCGTGAAGGGTCGGTTCCGAGGAGCCGGGAGGTGCATAGCGGTGAGCCCTCCGGCCGCTGGCGAGCCCGCCGGCAGGAGGCGCTGGCCAGCCGGACCGGCCGAGCCCTGCGGGCGCGGCGGACCACTCAGCGCTCGGGCGGTCGGATGGAACGAGTTGGCGGGCGGCGGTCCTCACCGGGCGCATCGTCGCGCCCAAGCTGACGAGCGCGCCGGTCGGCAAGACGTTGCGAGCAGAGCGTCGCCAGCAGGCGGTGTACGCCGCCTACCGTGCGCTCGGGTTGGCGATGAGCGTCGCCCCCGAGCCGGTGGCTGCCCTGGCGGCAGCGGCGGTCGGGGAGGCGATGGCCGTACGCCGAGGCCCGGCGTGGGAGCAACGGAGCCGTCACCTCCGACGAGTGCTGGCGTGGAGCTGGCCCGGCGCGTCGCCCGACGACGACGTGGTCCGGCGCTGGACTCGCCGGGCGTACCGGTCCTATGCCCGCTACTGGCTGGAGGGGGCGAGGCTGCCGGCGGTCGGGGCAGCGGAGGTCAACCAGCGCATGATGGTGGAGCGAGGCTACGAGCATCTCCAGAAGGCGATGGCGGCCGGCCAGGGCGTCGTGATGGCCCTGCCCCACGTGGGGAGCTGGGAGTGGGGCGGGTCGTTCCTCGCATCGCAGGGGTACCCGATGACCAGCGTTGCCGAACGTATCGAGCCCCCGGCGCTGTTCGAGTGGTTCGTCGAGGAGCGCAAGGCGATTGGCCTCACGATCGTCCCCCTCGGACCCGGCTCGGGTCCGGCGGTCCTGCGGACCCTGCGCGCCGGGGGGCTGGTCGGCCTCTTGTGCGATCGGGACCTCGTCGGCGACGGGGTGGAGGTGGAGTTCTTCGGGGAGCGCACGACGCTGCCGGCCGGGCCGGCCACCTTGGCCTTGCGCACCGGTGCCGTATTGGTGGGCGCGGTGGTGTACTCGGGCCCCGGGCGCGAGCACACGGCCGAGATCACCGCGCCACTGGACGCCTCTCGGAGCGGGGACCTTCGAGCAGACGTCCAGCGCATCACCCAGTCGATCGCCCGGGTCTTCGAGCAGTTCGTCGCGCGCTGTCCCGAGCAGTGGCACCTGTACCAGCCCAACTGGCCCAGCGATCACCCCGCGGACTCGGCGAGCTGACACGAGAGCATGCGGATCCTGGCCGTGTGCCCCTACAGCCTGGACCGCCCTGGAGGCGTCCAGGGACAGGTAACGGGACTGGCGCGGGCCCTGCGGGCCAGGGGGAACGACGTAATGGTCCTCGCACCCGGCGAGGGTGCAGTTGCCAAGGTGACGGCGCCGGGAGCGGCATCCCGGTGCTGGACGGCCGGCACGACCGAGGTCGTCGGCCGGGCCGTCGGGGTGCGGGCCAACGGGTCGGTCGCACCGGTGGCGCTCTCGCCGGCGGCGGCGGTCCGTGCCGTGCAGTGGGCGCGGGTGCTCCGACCCGACGTCGTCCACCTCCACGAGCCGCTGGCACCGAGCACCGGGTACGGCTTGCTGCTGTCCCGTCCGGCGCCCCTCGTCGGGACCTACCGCCTGCTCGGACCACTGGCCAGATGGGCCCATGGTCGCCTGGCCATCGCCTGTGCAGTCTCCGAATCTGCCCGCACGACCACGCCCGGCGGCGGGGCCGGGATCGACAGGGTCCTGTTCAACGGCGTCGACACGGAGGCCTTCGAGACCGCCGACCCTTGGCCGACCCAACGCCCCACGATCGTGTTCGTCGGGCGTCACGAAGAGCGCAAGGGTCTCGGGGTGCTGCTCGAAGCGTTCACCGGCATGCAGGCGGTGGCCGACCTGTGGGTCGTCGGCGACGGCCCAGCCCGCGCTGCGCTGGAGCGGGCCTACCCCGAGTCGCACCGGTTGCACTGGCTGGGGCGAGTCTCAGGTGCAGAGCTCGCGCGCCGTCTTGCCGGCGCGGACATCTTGTGCGCGCCGTCGTTGCGAGGCGAGTCGTACGGCGTTGTCCTGGTCGAAGCGATGGCGGCTCGTTGTGCGGTGGTGGCGTCGGACCTCCCTGGCTATCGCGAGGCATCGGACGGCCACGCTGTCCTGGTGCCCCCCGGGTCGGCGGAAGCGCTGGGCCGGGCGCTGTCCCAGGCGGTAGCCGACGCCGCTGCGGGTACCGGTGCCTGCGCACCGGAGGCACTCGATCGATCGTCTGCGTCTGCCCGGTCGCGTTCGATGTCTCGTTTGGCCGCGCTCTACGAGGCGCTCTACCGAGAGGCGGCGGAGAGC
Source organism: Actinomycetes bacterium (assembly GCA_021799915.1). The sequence goes on along the minus strand of JAJYZN010000094.1, from coordinate 3,565 downwards.
GGGAGCGGCGCGGCGCACCCGGTAGCCTGAGCGGATCATGGGCGACCCGGGTTCCGCATCTCGACGACGCAGGCCGGCTTCCCAGTCGGCTCGGACGCGAAAGGCGTCCTCGTCCCCGGCGGCGCCGGGCGGGGACCGGCGGCGTGCCGGACAGGGGAGAAACCACGGTCCCGGGGGCAGCAGAACGGGTGCGGCGAGCAGCCGCCCGCGGATCGAGGAACCTCGAGAGCGCGGCGGAAGGGGTGGTCCTTCCCCACGGGCGTCGGCCGCCGCGACCGAGTCCACTGTCGCCGAGGCGGCCATCCCGGCACGTGCTGCTGGCGCGCGCGTGAGATCCAACGTTCGGCGGCGCCGCGCGCTCGTCCTACTTGCCGGCGGCGTGCCCGGCGCCTTCGCTGGCGTGGTGGCGGGGATCGTGGGGGGCGCGGTGATCGGGCTGGTGGTGGCCCTGGTCGTCTGCGGAGGCGTCGCGCTCGCGGTAGCCCGCTCGGCAACTCGTCGCGCGCTGGCGGTGATCGGTGGGCGGCCCGTCGATGCACGCGAGGTGCCGCGCCTGGCGAACTTGGTCGAGGGGCTCTGCGCGACCTGCGGGGTCCGGCCCCCTGCATTGCGGCTGGTGGAGGACGCCGTACCCAACGCCTGTGCCCTGGGCGCGCCGGGTCGCGGCGTCCTGGTGGTGACCACCGGGTTGGTGCAGTCGGTCGGACTGTTGGAGCTCGAGGGTGTGGTCGCTCACGAGCTGGCGCACGTGAAGAACCACGACGCCGCGGTGTCCGAGGTTGCAGTGACGGTGCTCGCACCGATCGTGCGGCTCACGGCGCGCGACGCCTTGGTGCATAGATCGCTCGGCCGAGGCCGTGAGTACGCTGCGGACCGGGAGGCCGCGTCGATGGTGCGGAGCCCGCGCGGCCTCGAGCGGGCGCTGGAGACCATGGAACACAGCCCCTCTCCATCAGCAGGTTCACGGTTCACCGGTTGGCGGTGGTCGCTGACGCGCTGGCTGTGGATCGACCCGATGGTCGGGGCCAGGGATGCGCCGACGCTCGGCACAATCGACGCCACCAGCGTGAGGTGCGCCGCGCTGGCCGAGTGGTGATCGCCGGGACGAACTGCACCGACGCCTGGCGAGACGCCCGGAGCGGGCCACCGGTCCCGGTAGGATGGCTCCATGGGTGACGCGACGGCATCGGGTGACCGGCAGACCGGAGTTTTCGTGGTCAAGCGCGGTCTCGCGGACATGCTGCGCGGCGGCGTCATCATGGACGTCGTGACGCCCGACCAGGCGAAGGTGGCCGAGGATGCCGGGGCGGTGGCGGTCATGGCACTCGAGCGGGTCCCGGCAGACATCCGCCGTGACGGCGGGGTGGCCCGCATGAGCGACCCCGCGCTCATCGCCGGGATCCAGGAGGCGGTGACCATCCCGGTCATGGCGAAAGCCCGGATCGGGCACTTTGCCGAGGCACAGGTGCTTCAGGCGCTCGGGGTGGACTACATCGCCGAGAGCGAGGTCCTCACGCCTGCCGACGAGGAGCACCACATCGACAAATGGCCCTTTACCGTCCCGTTCGTCTGCGGCGCGACGAACCTCGGCGAGGCGCTGCGGCGCATCTCGGAGGGAGCCGCGATGATCCGCTCGAAGGGCGAGGCCGGAACCGGCAACGTCGTCGAGGCCGTGAAGCACCTCCGCTCCATCCTGGGGGATGTACGCCGTCTGACCCAGGCAGACTCCGCCGAGCTGTTCGGCTGGGCCAAGACCCTGGGCGCCCCGATCGGTCTCGTCCAGGAGGTGGCCGAGGCCGGGCGCCTCCCGGTGCCCCTGTTCTGCGCCGGCGGGATCGCAACCCCGTCGGACGCGTCGCTCGTGATGCAGCTCGGTGCCGAGGCGGTCTTCGTCGGGTCGGGGATCTTCAAGAGCTCCGACCCGTCGCGCATGGCCCGTGCGGTCGTCGAGGCCACGGCGCACTTCGACGATCCAGAGCACGTTGCCAAGGTGAGCACCGGTCTGGGCCAGGCAATGCGGGGGGAGGAGATCTCCGAGCTGACCGAGCACCTGGCCGACCGCGGCTGGTAGATGCTCGGGCGCTGGGATCACCGGCGGCCCCGGTGATCGGCATCCTCGCCCTCCAGGGCGACGTGCGGGAGCACGAGCACGCCTTTGCCGATCTGGGGGCCGCGACGCGTCGGGTGCGGGGACCCGGTGACCTGCGGGGGGTCGACGGGATCGTGCTCCCCGGAGGCGAGTCGACGACCCTTTCGCTGCTCATGGAATCCTCCACACTTCTCACACCCCTCGGCGCGGACCTGCGAGCGGGCCTGCCGGTCTTCGGGACGTGCGCGGGGCTGGTCCTGCTGGCTGCCAGGGTCGAAGACGGTCGGGCAGACCAGCGGACCTTTGGGATCATGGACTGCACCGTCCGGCGCAACGGGTACGGCCGGCAGCGTTTCTCCTTCACGGCGGCGCTGGATCCTTCGGGGCCGGAGGGCAGCGTGGCGGGCCTCGAGGGCGGACCCCTGCCTGCCGTGTTCATCCGTGCGCCGCGGGTCCTCGCCGTCGGGCCCGGTGTCGAAGTCCTGGCCCGCTTGGTGCCGGCATCAGGCGGTGCCGGTCTGGGCGACCCCGGTCTGGGGGAGGGCGCTGCCGGCCTGGGCGAGGGCGACCCGGTCCTCTGTCGTGAGGGCAGTGCTCTCGCCTCGTCGTTCCACCCTGAGCTGACGGGTGACCGCCGGGTCCACCGCCTCTTTCTCGAGATGGCCGGATCGGCACGTCTGATCGAGGAGCGGCCGGGACGGTTGGAACCGTTGCAACACCGCTCGCCCGGGGCAGGCCACTAGCATCGGGTCTGAGGGCGGCCCCGATGCGAGGCGGGCTTCCTGGAGAAAGGGAAGGTGATGTCCGGTCACTCCAAGTGGGCCACGATCAAGTACCGAAAAGGTGCAGCTGACCAGGCGCGCTCGAAGCTCTTCGCCAAGCTCATCCGCCAGCTCGAGGTGGCAGCACGAGAGGGTGGTGGTGATGTCAACACGAACGCTTCCCTCCGCACCATGTACCAGAAGGCGCGAGACGCGTCGGTGCCCATGGACACGATCGAACGAGCGATCAAGCGGGGCACCGGGGAGCTCGAGGGCGTCCGCTACGAGGCCGTCGCCTACGAGGGGTACGCACCTGGTGGTGTGGCGGTGATCATCGAGACGCTCACCGACAACCGCAACCGCACGGGGGCCGAGATCCGGAACCTCCTGAGCCGCAACGGGGGGTCGATGGCAGAGCCGGGCGCGGTGAGCTGGCAGTTCGAGCGAAAAGGGGTACTGACTCTGGACCGTTCGATCGACGAGGACAAGATCATGGAGGCAGCGGTGGACGCCGGGGTCGAGGATCTCACCGACGAAGGGGATCGCTGGGAGCTTCGCTGCGCGCCTCAGGACCTCGCCTCGGTCCGCACAGCGCTCTCCGACAGCGGCATGGCTCCTCTCTCCGCCGACCTCGCACTGGTCCCGACCACGATGGTGCCGGTGACCGACGATGCCGAGGCAAAGAAGATCCTGCGCCTCCTCTCGCTGCTCGACG
>JAJYZN010000093.1 GCA_021799915.1 Actinomycetes bacterium | reverse complement strand
GCCTGGGCAGAGAGACCAGCATGGATGGAGGCACCGGATCCCACGAGCACTGCCCCCGCGAGTACCACTGCCACGCCGAGAACCTCCGGCCATCCGCAGCGCGGCCGGCGCCGTGGACCCCGGGTGCGTCGTGCCGTGATCATGGTCGTCCCGCCCTCCGGGGACGTTTGGGCCGGGCCCCCGCCGGATCCCTCTCCTGTCGTGCCGGGGGTCGTCATCGCATGAGACCCCCTGACAGTTGCCTGCCACTCGAATACGCCCGACCGCTCCCCCCATCACTCCCACCGGACCTCCCACCGTCGCTCCCACCTGGAAAATCGGTTCCCGACGACCTCAAGGGCCCTCCGAAAGAGCAGTCTGGGACACCTATGCCCACCTGATCGCTCGCTGGAATGCTCGGGTACTGCCGAAGTGGCCCCGGTACGCTGGCGCTGGTGCCGATCTCGACTCGAGTCCTCGCCGACGACGAGGACGTGCTGGTGGACGTCCACCTTCATTGGATCTACTTCTCAGGCCCAGCGGTGATGACCGCCGTAGCCGTGGGAGTGGCGGTTGCCGTCGTGGTGAGCGTGCCGAATGCCCCCATCTTCGTGGCCTGGATCCTCGGGGCGATGGTGGCCGTTCCTGCACTTTGGCTGGCCGGGCGGGTACTGAAGTGGCTCGGGATCAGCCTCATCGTCACCACCACCCGGGTCATCTACCGACAGGGAATCTTCGGCAGGGACATTGTTCAACTGCGTCTGCAGCGGGTCACCGAGGTGCACTGCACCCAGACGATGTTCGATCGTCTCTTGGGGTCAGGACGGATGGTGATCGAAGTGGAAGGCGATGGGCCAATGGCGATCGACGACGTTCGCCGTCCCGCGGCGCTCCAGCGCGTCATCACGCGCCAGCTCGACTCCTTCCAATCCTCCGTACCCACGTATCGGCCTCCGGGCGATCTCCCCGGCCGATTGCCGACGGCGGAGGATTTCGGCACGCGTGAGCGAGGCGGCAGGGCCGGTGGCGAGGTGCCGGACACAACTCCACCCCGAGGGGTGCCACGGTCCGACCCGGGCGAACAGCCGGTCGCGCCCGGCCGCATGCACGACCCACAGCCCACCCGTTGGGAGTCGGACGGGGAGGTGGGACAGAGCATGCATGCAGCGACGCCGGCCGGCCGCGTCACAATGTCGTCACTCTCCGAGCAGCTCGTGGCACTTGAGGACCTCCGACGACGGGGAATCCTCACCGATGAGGAGTTCACGGCGAAGAAGGGGGAGCTCCTGGGTCGGATCTGAGCGTCTCCCCGCCGAGCTCCGTTGCGGAAATAGAGCAGAGGACTGCTGCGACCGCCGGACGCTCCAGCGGGCGGAGCGAGACGGCTACCGTGTGGCGGTGGACGTACTGCGCTACCAGTGCCTGGCTTGCGGCAATCTCACCCGCTTCGACGTCACGACCACCAGGACCACCAAGGCGTTCCACCACTACACGCTCGGAGGTGACCTCGAGATCGAGCTGGAAGAGGTCCTGTCCGAGACCGTGGACGCAGTGGCGTGTCGGTGGTGCGGACACGGGCGTGACGTCGCGGTCGTCAACGGCGGGTCGACCTCGACTCCATCGTCCCCGCCCACGCCGGCGACGATCGGTGACGCCCCCCCGGCGTCCCGGGCTTCCACATCCCCGCACGGATGACATGTCCGGTCGATATTCGGGCCGGGCTCCGGGGCCGGTGCTCGTGGGCCCATGGGTGACCGCGTCCCGCCCTCCCTTGACGGGCTCGTTCCCGTGCCGACGTACCGGGACGTCCCGAGCACCATGGCCTCCGACATCTCCGGCGTCGACCTGGATGGTCGGGCGGTGGAGATCAACGTCGTGGGATCGGGCGTCCGCACCCTGATCCTCTTCCTCTCCTCGGCATGTGAGGGATGTGCGCCTCTCTGGGGCGTGCTGACCAATCCGAGCAGGTGTGGCATGGAGGCTGGCGATGAGGTCGTGGCCGTGACCCGTGACCCCTCCTTCGAGGACGTGACAACCATCAGGGGCCTGATCGCGCCAGAGGCTCGCGTGGTCATGTCCGACAGCACGTGGCATGCCTACAGGGTGCAGGGGCCGCCCTTCTTCGCCCTGATCGATCGGCGTGGGGGGGACTCACCGCCCACGAAGGTCAGATCATCGCGCTCGATGGGCGATCGTTCACCGAGGAGCGGGAGGTCGGCAAACGCCACCGACGGCCGTCCCGGGGTCGCAACCGAGGGCGTGGTGTGGGGCCTGGATCAGCTCGCTGACGACGTCCGGCGGGCGATCCGACGTGCAGGAAGCCAGAAGGCCAGTTCAGGACCGCAGTCGACGTCGCCGCGATGATGAGTGTCACACCCTCTCGGCACACTGTTCCCGATACCGAGAGAGACACCGAAAGAGCCACAGATGGAGCCGGGGGTCGGATCCTCGGGCATCGGAGGCTCGAAAGGGGACGGACATGGAATCGAGAGGCTTCACGATCGACTGTGATCGCTGCACGTGGCAGGGGAGCTCCGCCTGTGACGGGTGTGTGGTCACGTACCTGCTTGAGCGGGAGCCCGATGACGCCGTGGTCGTCGATGCCGACGAGGCTCGAGCCATGCGGATGTTGGAGCGCGCCGGGCTCGTCCCGAGCCTCAAGTTCCAGTCGTGTCAGTCGTGCGCTGGGTGATCAGGGCGCGTCCGCCGGCACGCACCTCGACGGACGTGGCCGGCGGTGAAGCGCCACCTTCTGGTCACGAACGACTTCCCTCCCAAGGTGGGCGGGATCCAGAGCTATCTGTGGGAGCTGTGGAGCCGGCTCGACCCCGACTCCTTCGAGGTCCTCACCGCCACCTCGCATCCCGACGCTTCGGAGTTCGACGCCGAACAGGCTCGGCACGGTTTCCGGATCCAGCGGATTCCAGGGAAGACGCTGTACGTACCGACGGCCGGATCTGTTCGGAGGGTCGCCACGATGGCGAAGGAGATGGGAGCTGGCCTCGTCGTCATCGACCCGGCGGTGCCGTTGGGGGTGATGGGTCCCTTTGTGGGTGTCCCGTTCGCCGTGGTTCTCCACGGTGCCGAGGTCACGGTGCCGGCCAGGATCCCCGTGTCGCGGACCGTCCTGTCCCAGGTGCTCGGGCATGCCAGGCTCGTCATCTCGGCCGGGGGATACCCAGCAGCAGAAGGGGCCCGGATCGCCGGTCGGCGAATGCCAGCGGTGGTCGAGATCCCCCCCGGGGTGGACTGCGAACGCTTCGCGCCGCTCGACGAACCGGCGCGTGCCGCGGCACGCCGGCGGCTTGGCCTTCCCGAGAGCGGCCTCCTCGTGGCCAGCGTGAGCCGCCTGGTTCCCCGCAAGGGGATGGACGTCCTCATCGAGGCCGTCCGACGGCTTCGCACGTCGTTCCCGGATCTGACGCTGGCGATCGCCGGGGGAGGTCGCCAGGAAGGCGAGCTGGCAGAGCAGGTTCGACGCTCGGGGGCCGGGATCCTGCTCGGGCGGATCGGGGAGCCTGAGAAGGCGATGTTGCTCGGAGCTGCAGACGTGTTCGCCATGGCGTGCCGGACCCGCTGGCTCGGGCTCGAGCAGGAGGGGTTCGGCATCGTGTTCATGGAGGCGGCCGCCAGCGGTGTCCCCCAGGTGGCCGGCACAAGCGGTGGTGCTGCAGAGGCGGTGGAGGACGGGGAGACCGGGGTGGTCGTGCGTCGTCCGGGTGATCCCGGAGCCGTGGCCGAGGCGCTGCGAAAGCTCCTGGTGGATCCGGCCCTGCGGCGTCGGATGGGAGTCGCGGCGCGGCGCCGGGCTGTGGGATCCTTCGATTACGCCCGCCTCGCACCTAGGCTGGCAGAAGCCCTCTCGGAATACGGGGCGTGAAGGGATTCGGCTGCAGTCGCTCTGGCGGTCCGGCCTAGGGTGAGCCGTCACCTACAGGGACTGGCCCCGACCCCGATGGGGGGCGAAGGGCGCCGGGCGCAACTGGATGGAGGAGGACCAGGTGCCGGAGCAGGCAACGGAACACACGAGCGTGGCGGCACCGCCCGAGCGGTGCTTCGCCGTGGTCGCCGACATTGAGCGCTATCCGGAGTGGGCGGCCGACATCAAGGAAGTGACGGTGCACGAGCGCGATGGCGAGGGCCGACCGCTCCTGGTCACGTTCAGAGCGGCCGCGTTCGGGCGGAGCACCAGCTACACCCTCTCCTACGACTACTCCGAAGCACCGCGCGTACTGGCTTGGAAGCTCACCAAAGGTGACATCACGGCCAAGCTCGACGGGAGCTACGTGTTCGACGGAGCCGACGGGGGGGGGACCGATATCAGCTACCACCTCGATGTGGAGCTGCGCGTTCCCATCCCGGGCTTCATCAAGATGCGGGCCCAGAGTCGCATCATGACTACCGCCCTGCGCGACCTCAAGGCCCGGGTCGAGTCCTCGGTGTGATCCGGGGCGTCCGGCTCCCGGCGAGCACGCAGCGCCGGTCGTCATCGCGGTCGGCACGCCGCTCAGTGTCCCCGGCCCGGAAGCGTGCATCGGCCTCGTCGGGCTCGGCGAGTGACTTGTCCATCGGCGTGGACATCGGGGGTACCAAGATGATCGGGGCCGCCGTGGACAGGAGCGACCGGATCGTCGCCGAAGCTCGCGTCCTCACCCCACACGCCGCCCTCGATCCGGTCGAGCCCCACGCCGTCGGGTCGGAGGAACTGGGCGGGCCCCATGACCACTCATCGGTCGACGTCCGCAACGCTGGACGCTCGGTCGGGGTCGGGGTCGGGGTCGGGGTCGGGGTCGGGGTCGGGGTCGAGGTCGCCGACGCCGTGGCCGAGGTGGTGGAGTCCCTCCACCACCAGTTAGAGGGTCACTCAGCCTCGCCACCCCGTGGCCCGGGACGTCGCTCTTCCGCGGTCCACGTGCCTGTCGGCGTCGGGGCTCCCGGGATGCTGGATCGCGAGGGCGTCCTGCGCTTTTCCCCGAACCTCCAGGGTGCGACCGGTGCCGACCTGCGAACCCTGGTAGCCGACCGGCTGGCGGGAACGCCCGTGGTCGTCGAGAACGACGCCAACTGCGCGGCCCTGGCCGAGCTCCGTCTGGGAGCCGTGCGAGGCGGACGCCCTGGTGGTGACGCTGGGCACCGGTATCGGTGGCGGTATCGTGAGCGGCGATCGGGTGCTGGTGGGCGCCTTCGGGTTCGCCGGGGAAATCGGTCACATGGTCGTGGACCCCTCGGGACCGCCGTGCCCGTGCGGTCGGAGGGGCTGCTGGGAGCGCTACGCGTCGGGCGGTGGGTTGGCCCGTCTGGCTCGTGAGGCGGCGTACGCCGGCCGGTTGAACGAGGTGGTGGCCCTGGCCGGCGGCGATCCCGAGCTGGTCCGGGGAGAGGACGTGACCCGGGCCGCCCGACGGGGTGATGCCGGGGCGCTCGGCGTGATGGACGAGCTCGGGTGGTGGATCGCCTTGGGACTGACGAACTTGACGGCGGTGCTGGACCCCGAACGGATCGTGCTGGGTGGGGGCCTGGGGGAGGCCGAGGAGATGGTCCTGGTCCCGACCCGGCGGGCCTTCGCTCACCTGGTGGAAGGGTCCGGGGCCCGACCCGACGTCGAGATCGTGGTCGCCGAGCTCGGGGAGCGGGCCGGTGCGGTGGGTGCGGCGATGGTCGCCCGCGCCGGAGGGCTCGGTTGATCACTTCTTCGACCTCACCCCGGGAACGCGCTCGCACCGGCGTCATCCTCCCCACCTTCCGGGACGAGGCCGTCACTGCCCTCGAGGTGGCGCACCGGGCCGAGGCCGCCGGCGTCGACGGCGTGTTCTGCTACGACCATCTCTGGCCCATGGGCCAGCCCGACCGACCGGCCCTCGCACCCTTCCCGATCCTGGCCGCAGTGGCCGCGACCACCGAGCAGATCGTCGTGGGGACCCTCGTGGCCCGGGTCGGGCTGGTCCCCGACGAGGTCCTCCTGGCCGAGATCGACACGCTGAGGACCCTGGCTCCCGGGCGGGTGGTCATCGCTCTCGGCACCGGCGACCACCTGAGCGCTCGGGAGAACCTTGCCTACGGCATCCCGTTCGCTCCGGCCGACGAGCGCCGTGGAGCCCTGCACCGTGTCGCCCGGGCCGTGAGCGACCGCGGCGTGCCGGTCTGGATCGGGGCTGGATCGCCGGCGACCAATGCTGTGGCCGAAGACCTCGGCGTGGCCTTGAACCTCTGGGATGCCGCACCCGAAAAAGTGGCAGCCCAGGCCGGCCGGACCGAAGTGACGTGGGCCGGGCCCGTTCCTGGTGGAGCGTCAGGTGGGGCCGCCGCGCCCGATGCAACTTCCACCGGCGCGGCGGCCATCATCTCCTCGGTCCCTCGGCTTGTCGATGCCGGCGCGACGTGGGTGGTGTACGGATGGCCGGTGCCGATGGAGGCGCTCGTTCGCTCGGTCGGACGGCTCCCGGGCGAGCAGTAGCCTTAGGGGATGGAGTTCCGCCGGATCAACGGCCTGCCGCCGTACGTGTTCGCCACGATCAACGACCTCAAGCTCGAGGCACGGCGAGCCGGCAAGGACGTGATCGACCTGGGGTTCGGCAACCCCGACCTCCCGTCGCCCGACGTGGCGGTGGAGAAGCTGGCCGAAGCCGCCCACAACCCGCGTAATCACCGCTACTCGGCGTCCAAGGGCATCCCGAAGCTGCGCCAGGCCATCAGCGCCCTCTACGCCCGCACGTTCGGGGTGGAGGTGGACCCCGAGACCGAGGTGGTGACCACTATCGGAGCCAAGGAGGGCCTCTCGCACCTCATGTGGGTGCTGGTGGGCCCCGGGGACACCGCCTTCGTGCCCTCCCCTTCCTACCCCATCCACATCTACGCGCCCCTGTTCGCGGGGGCGGACATCCGCCAGATCCCATTGCAGGGGCCGATGCCGACCGACGGCCCTAGCAGGGTCGGGGGTGCGGTAGGAAGCGGGGGTGCGGTCGGCGATGCCGGCGTGTCCGGACCCGGAGAGGCCTTCTTCGAGTCGCTCATGGAGAACTGGGAGTCCACGTGGCCCAAGCCCCGGGTCATCGTGCTCTCCTTCCCGCACAACCCGACGACGGCGTGCGTGGACTACGGCTTCATGGAACGTCTGGTGGGCTTCGCCCGCGAGCACGAGGTGGTCCTGGTGCACGATTTCGCCTACGCCGATATCGGCTTCGACGGCTACCGACCGCCGTCCATCCTCCAGGTCCCCGGGGCCAAGGACGTGGCGGTGGAGCTCTACACCATGACGAAGTCCTTCTCCATGGCCGGTTGGCGGGTCGGGTTCATGGTGGGCAACGCCGCCATCATCCAGGCCCTCACCAAGCTCAAGAGCTATCTCGACTACGGGACGTTCCAGCCCATCCAGATCGCCGCCATCGTGGCCATGAACGAAGCGTCGGACTACCCGGCTCAGATCCGGGCCTGCTACGAGACCCGTCGCAACGCTCTGTGCGACGGGCTGAACCGGATCGGCTGGGACGTGGTGCCGCCGAAGGGCACCATGTTCGTGTGGGCGCCGGTACCCGAGCCTTACCGGGAGATGGGCTCGCTGGAGTTCTCGAAGCTACTGGTGCGCGAAGCCGAAGTGGCCACGTCGCCGGGGGTGGGGTTCGGCCCTGGGGGAGACGGCCACGTGCGTTTCGCCCTCATCGAGAACGAGCAGCGCACCTCCCAGGCGGTGCGGAACCTCCGCCGGGCCCTCACCAAGCTCGGTTGAACGGGACAAGACTGTAGGACGGTCTGAGATCGGGGCGCCCGTCGCCGGGAGCGGTCAGGGGCGCCCGGCCCCCTGAGCACGGTCAGGGGCGCCCGTCGCCGGGGACGTCGACCCGGCACCGCTCGATGCGTCCGTTTCGCTCGGCCGCGGCCGGCCCCTCCTCACTCGTGGGACCCGTGATGCAGTAGAGGGTGCGCCGGTCCGCGCCGCCGAGCATGCAGGCGAAACACAGCTGGGACGTGGCGACCCGGTCAAGTACCTCGCCCCCCTCGGCCACCCGGCGGCACTCGGGTCCGAGGGCGTTCGCCACCCAGATGGCGCCGTCGGCGTCCAGGCAGATCCCGTCGGGAGCGCAACCGTCCAGCGCTGCCCACTCCCTTCGATCGGTCAGCGTGCCGTCGTCGTGCACGGTGAAGGCCGTGAGCCGAAGAGCTAGGGACTCGGCCACCACGAGCGTCCGACCGTCGGGGAACAGGACCGTACCGTTCGGGAACGACAGATCGGGGGCAGCTTCGGACGCCGTGCCGTCGGGATCGATCCGCACCAGCGAGGTGGTGCAGGGGGAGGCCTTACCGCCGTAGAAGGCGTACAGGTCGAACCCGAAGTTCCCCACGTAGGCCCGACCCACGTCGTCGACCACCATGTCGTTGCCATGGAACGTGGCCCACGGCTCCAGGCTGGCGTGGTGGACGAGGCTGCCGTCGGGCTCACGTCGCAGCACCTGGCGATCGACCATCGAGACCACGAGCAGACGACCGTCGGGAAGCCAGCCCAGGCCCGAGGGACGTCCGGAGACCTCAGCCTCCAACTGCCTCCCGCCCAGCTCGTCCACCGAGTACACGGCGTGGTCGAAGAAGTCCGAGTACCACAGCCGGCCGTCGTGCCAGCGGGGCCCCTCGCCGAAGTGCAGCCCCTCGAGGAACACCTCGGAGCGCCGGTCGTCGTCCACGGTCTCGGTCATGGTCGTCCCTCCACCCTGCTTCCTCCCCAGGTCCCGTCTCGCCGGCCCCACCTCGCCGGCCCGCCCGGTTCCGACCACGCTATCGACCGGCGGGGCTCGAGGCGCTTTCCTCTCGAACGCCCTCGGACGGAGCTACGGTGGCCCGTGGCCTACTGGGCGCTCAAGGTGCTCCTCACGCCGATCTTCCACCTGCTGTGGAGGGTCAAGGTGGAAGGTCGCGAGCACGTCCCCGAGCACGGACCAGCGGTGCTGGCAGCGAACCACCAGTCGTTCTGCGACTCGTTCTTCTTGCCCCTGGTCGTCCGACGCAAGGTGACCTTCCTGGCCAAGGCCGAGTACTTCGACGTCTGGCGGACGGCGTGGTTCTTCCGGGCGGCCGGGCAAATCCCCATCCGGCGTGGCGGGGGATCGGCCTCGGAGCGGGCGCTGGCCACGGCCCGCGAGGTGCTGTCCACGGGTCGCCTGTTGGGTCTCTACCCCGAGGGCACGCGGTCGGTGGACGGGAAGGTCCACCGTGGGCGGACCGGGGTGGCCGGTCTGTCAAGGGAGGTGGGCGTCCCGGTCATCCCCGTAGGGATCCTCGGCACCGAAGCGGTCCAGCCGGTGGGATCCAGGGTGATGCGTCCCTTCCACACTGTGATCATCCGTTTCGGGGCGCCGATGCAGATGACCCCGGCAGCCGATCCCGACGATCCCATGGCCGACCACGACCACTCCATCTGCCGGAAGTTCACCGACGATGTGATGAGGGAGATCGCCCGGCTGTCGGAGCGTGGGTACGTGGACGAGTACGTGCCCAAACGCGGCCACACCTGATCCGGCCGGCGTTTACGATGAGACGATGCCCCGGTTCGTCGTCCGTATCGAGCTGACCGACCGGCCAGGGGCGTTGGGTCTGGTTGCCAGCCGGATCGGAGCTGTCGGTGGGGACATCGTGGCCGTCGACATTCTCGACCGGGCCGAGGGGAGAGCCGTCGACGAGTTCGTCATCGAGCTTTCGGGTCGCGAGCTCGTGGACCTGTTGCGAGACGAGATCCACGAGGTCGACGGTGCGGTGGTGCAGAGCGTCGTGGACATAGCGGTCGAGAGCTCGGCCGGGGACCGCTGACCCGTAAGGGGACCGGGCGCTCCCGAGTCACGGGTCCTCGGCAGCTCGGAGACTCGGAGGCTCGGGGAGCCTCGGGCCCTACCCGCCACTCCCGCCCGGCGTGCGCCGCGCCACCGGGCGGCGCGCGCTGAAGGGAGGTTGTCGATGGAGATGGGGCTCTCGCACCTGGTGGATCCGGCGTCGATCGCCCACGTCGAGGACGCCCGAGCGTTCAACGCCGCCGCTCGACTGTCCGCTGCTGCCGAGGCGCCGCCCGACCTCTCTGTCCCGGGAGGACTGGAGGCGGCCCGGGGGCAGTTGAGCAGCAGGCCCCCCGATCCCCGGGCTCGAGTGCACGTCGCCGGTGCCGGAGGCCGAGAGGTCCCGGTCCGGGTGCTCACCCCCGAGAGGGGTGCAGCCCGGGGGGTCTACCTCCAGATCCACGGCGGAGGCTTCTACATGGACTCGGCGTCCCGGAGCGACGCTCGCAACGCGCTCCTGGCCGATGCCGTCGGGGTCGCGGTGGTGAGCGTCGACTACCGCCTGGCCCCCGAGCATCCCTGGCCTGCAGCACCCGACGACTGCGAGACCGCCGCCCTGTGGCTGGTCGAGCACGCCGGCGACCTGTTCGGGACGACCCGGCTGGTGATCGGAGGGGCGTCGGCCGGCGCCAACCTGGCCATGGTGACTCTGTTGCGGATGCGACTACGGATGCGACTTCGGAGCGGGGGCCTGCGGTCCCCGTTCCTCGGTGCCGCCCTGCAGTTTGGGGCCTACGATCTCAGCGGGCTGACGCCGGGTGGGAGGATCTACGCCGACGAGTGGTTCATCGGGGCCTACGCCGGCCACGTGGCGGACCGGACCGATCCCGACCTTTCGCCGATCTACGCGGATTTGAGAGGGTTGCCAACAGCTACCTTCGATATCACTGAACATCTACGAACATACGTAGTAGACTACGAGTATGAAGCTCTCCGAGTGGGCTGAGCAAGAAGGC
>JAJYZN010000092.1 GCA_021799915.1 Actinomycetes bacterium | reverse complement strand
GTGCTCGGGGCGGGCGACGCGCCGGATCCGGACGACCCCTTGGATGCGGGCGACCCCGCCGGCCGGAAAGGGCAGGTGGGCGGTCAGTCGTAGTAGCCCGAGTGGATGTAGACACAGGGGACCCCCTCGGCCACGAACATCGCATGGTTGGACGGATCGTCCTCCATGGCCAAGCGCAAGTCGAACCCGTACCTGCGGAGGTCGTGGACGACACCGCGCTTGAACACGGTGACCTGTGAGTAGTCACCCCGGTCGCGCATGACGAGGAGATCCCAACGCAGGCCGTAGCGGTCCAGCCAGGCGAGGGTCTGAGGCCTCACCCGCAGCGGTCGTCCCGTCAGGAGCACCACGACCAACGTGGGATCCAGCAGCTCCACCAGGCGGGCCACCTCCTCGATCACAGGGTCGTCCCCGCATGCCTCGAAGAACGCCGACCAGTCCCGGCGCCCTCGCTCGATGAAGTGCTGACGGCCGGCGGCGTCCGACAGCACGCCGTCGATGTCGAAGACGACGGCTCGGCCCCTCGGCATCGGTCCGTCGCGCCAGCACCAGTTGGCCGGCACGCGGCGATCGCTCTGCCCGGGTACGGGGTGGTCCACGTCCACCAGCTTGGCTCACCGGCCTTCACCCTGCCTACCGGCTGATATCACGCCGGAAGCACGGGTCGACCCGGTCCCGCCCACGAGGAGGTCGCGACGCCTGCCGGCTCCGGGCGAGCCGAGCAGCGAGCGGCGAGCGGCGAGGCCGTGGAGCGACTTCGGGGCGTGGCAGCATTGAGGGGCCGTGACCACGCCGACGCCGACCCCGGCCCCGATACCGACTGGACCGAGTGCGCCCGATCGCCCGGCCACCCCCGCCGAGCTTGGCGCCGATGCCACCGTGCTGCGCGTTCCCCTGGGGCAGCGGGTGATGGTGCTCGGGGACCTGCTGCTGCCCGCCGCGGCGACGGCCTCGTCCAAAGCACTGGCGACCGACATCGCGCTCACCCTCGACCAGTGGGAGGGACCCGGCACGGTGATCGTGTGCGGGAACCTCTTCAGCTCTCGTGCGCAGCCTTGCGGGCACGAGCTCCAAGACGGCGCTTCAGCACCTGATGCTGGTACGGGCGGGCTCGACGCACTTGCAGCGCTCGACGCCCACGGCGTGCTGACCGCGGCGATCAAGGAGTTCTGCCGGCGCGCCGACTGCCGGCTACTCGTCCTGCCGGGCTGGCGGGACATCGGGGCGGTCACCGATCCGGCGGTGCTGGTGGCCCTGGGCGAGCTCGGCATCGAGGTGGTCAACGGGGTCGACTTGGAGATGCTGACTGCGGCCGGCACCCGCCGGGTTCAGGTGCGCTCGGCCTACCCCGACCACCATGTCGCCACGGTTGTCGAGGGCGGTGACAGTGCAGTCCAACCCTGGCTCGATGGGATCGATCGGCTCGAGGACCCGTCCTCGTCCAATCGTTTCGTGACGTCGCGCACCTTGTACCGGAGGTTCGGTCGCTACGTCTGGATCCCGCCGATCGTGGCGCTGCTGGTCGCAGTCGTCATCCGGATGGCCGTGGTGTTCCACGGCGTGGAGCGGCTCGTGCGCCGAGAGGCGGGAGTACGCAAGGTCCTGCTCCACGCGTACAGCGCGCCGTGGAGCACTCGTCTTCTGTTCCTCCTGGGAGTCGTCGTCGTGCTCGAGCTGGCGGTCGCACTGGCCGTCGCCTGGGCCTCCAGACGATTCTGGCGCTCCCATGGCGGGGGGGAGCTCGCGTCCCCCTGGGATACCGTGCCGCGGTACGGTCCCGAAGTCTCGCCCGCCTCCAGCGGCCTCGATGTCGACGGCGACGACGCGCTCGATCACGCCCGGGCCGCGGTGGCCGGCGGAGCCGCCGGCCTCGTCGTCGGCGGAAGGCTCCGAGCCGAGCTCACCCACCTCGGGCCTGGCTTCTTCGCCTGTCCTGGGGGCACCAGCGAGCTGGTGCGCGAGCACCGTGGGCGCCTCGGTCTCCCCCCGGTGTTCCTCCATCACCGCCAGGCCAGTGCCATCGAGCTCGAGAGCGGCGCCGATCTCCACGTGCGTCTCCTGCTCGCCGATGTGGACTTGCCGTCCTCGACCACGCTCGAGCGCCTGGCCACCGGCTACCGGGTGGTGAAGGGGTACAAAGCGGCAGCGGACCTCCACCCAGGGGTGAAGGCGTCATGGCCCCACGGAGACTCGTGGCCCCCCGCGCCCGGCGTCGCCGCCGATCGGGTCCGAGTCCGGCGAGTGCGGCGACTTGCCTCCGCCGCGATCTTCGCCGCCGGTTTGGTCGATCTCATCGTCGCCGTCAACCGGCCGCTGGCCAGCCACCTCCACGTCGTGCGCGAGTACCTTCCCCTCGGCATCGTCCAGGCAGCCGGGGCCCTCGTCGCGCTCGCAGGCATTGCCCTCATGATGCTTGCCCGAGGCATCCTGCGGGGCCAGCGGCGGGCGTGGGTGGTGGCGGTGGCGCTCCTCGCAGCGACCACCGTGCTCCACGTCCTCCACGGTGCCAGCCCGGCCGGACTGATCCTGACGGTCGGGGTGCTCCTCCTGCTTCTCACCGAACGCGAGCTCTTCAGGAGCGCCGGCGACCGCTCGTCGTGGCTCACGGCCGCGGTGACCCTCGTCGGCGGCGCCGTGCTGGCCGTCGGGCTCGCGAGCTCGGCCATCGAGGTCAACGGAAGCTTCCGACGCCACACCCTGCCTTCGTGGCCGCTGGTGCTCCTCGCCGTGGTCGAGCGCATGGTCGGCCTCCAGACGGTTGCGCTCGTCGACCCGGTCAACGACTGGGTTGCCCCCAGCATGCTGGCCGTAGGGATCGGCCTGGCCGTGGTCACGCTGTACCTTCTCACCCGTCCAGTGGTGGACCGGACCCTGTCGTCCCGGCGACCCGGGAGCGACGGCGAGCACCACGCCAGCCGCCGGGCGGCCGAGCTGCGAGCCCGCGACATCGTCCGACGTCACGGGACCGGGACGCTGGACTACTTCGCCCTGCGCGACGACAAGCAGTGGTTCTTCCATCGCGACAGCCTGGTGGCCTACGCCGTCTACGGGGGGGTGTGCCTGGTCTCCCCCGACCCGATCGGCCCCCACAGCGAGCGTCTGCACGTGTGGGACGCCTTCCGCCGGTTCTGCGACCGGAGAGGCTGGGGGGTGGCGGTGATTGCGGCTGCCGAGGAGTGGCTGCCCATCTACCGGAGCTCGGGCATGCGACACGTCTACATCGGGGACGAGGCGGTCGTCGACGTGCAGCGCTTCTCGCTGGCCGGCGGCAAGATGAAGGGGCTCCGCCAGGCGGTGGCCCGCGTCGAGCGCTACGGCTACACCGTCGAATTCTTCGATCCCTCGGCCGTCCCGATCGAGCTGGCCAACGAGCTGGTCGACCTCATGGGACGCAATCGCCGGGGTAACCACGAGCGCGGCTTCTCGATGATGCTCGGGCGGATCTTCGACCAGCGTGACGCCGGTCTCCTGCTCACCGTCGTGTTCGGACCCGGCCACGATGCCGTCGCGATGTGCCAGTTCGTTCCGTCGGCAGCCATTCGCGGCTACTCGCTCGACCTCATGCGCCGGGACCCGGGTGAGCATCCCAACGGACTGCTGGACTACGCCCTGTGCTCGACCATCGAGCACCTGCGCGCGGGTGGCCAGCGGGGCCTCAGTCTCAATTTCGCGGCGATGCGCTCGACCCTCGAGGGCGAGAGCGGGGACGGCATCACCCAACGCCTGGAGCGCTGGGCGCTCAAGCGCATGTCGACGATCCTCCAGATCGAATCGCTCTGGCGCTTCAATGCCAAGTACGAGCCCTCGTGGCTCCCTCGCTACGTGGTCTTCGACTCGGCTGAGCAGTTCGCGCCGACCCTCGTCACCATTTTGCGAGCCGAGGCGATGACAGAGGTCCCCGTCATCGGCCGCCTGCTCGTCCCCTCGGCCGCCCGGCGTCGCGGCCTGGCGGCATCCGTGCCTGCACCCGGGCCGGGCGACCCTTCGAGCCGGTGATGGGCTCGGCCTATCGTGGGACCACGGTGATCGGGCAATCGAAGCGCCCTGGGTTCCTTGGAGGTTCCCGACGCCTGGCACGTGGCCATGCTCGAAGTGCCGAAGTGCCGAAGTGCCGAAGTGGACCGTGGACCAGATCACGGACTGGCTCGGCCCTTCGGATCGAGCCCGCTGAGGAGCCAATCGTTCAAATGCCCCTCAAGTAGCCGAGCTCGGTCCCGATGCTTGGATCTGTTCGAGCAGCTCCTGGGTTTCGGCGAGGGACGCGGTGATGATCCGCTTGGCCACTTCGAGCAGCTCGAAGAGCATCGGCTCCCCCACCGAGTAGTACACGCTCGATCCCGCCTTGCGCGCTTGGATGAGGTTGGCCCTTCGCATGAGGCCCAGCTGCTGGGAGAGATGCGACGCTTCGATGCCGACTTCGGGGATGAGCTCGCTGACGGGTCTCTCGCCGTCGCGCAGCACTTCGAGGATGCGAATGCGGGCCGGATGGCCGAGGGCCTTGAAAAACTCCGCCTTCACTTGGTAGATGGGGGTCGTCATCCAGAGCACCTCCTAGGTGCACGATTCGCCGTGCCTCCGCGGCGCGGGCGCGATTTCTGATGACCGTCAACGGGCACGTGAATTGCTGAGGTCAACGTTATATGAGTTGATGAATCTGGCAGTCCTCGCTCCGCGGTCACAGGTCGTTGCCGGCGTAGGAGAGGTTGAAGCTCTTGTTGGCAAGGGGGAAGTCCGGGACGATCGTGTCGGCCAGGGAGACAGGTAGGGCCGGCCAGTTGAGGAACGAGGGATCCACGATCTTCACCCTCGCGAGCCGACCCTCGTCGTCGAGCTCCACCCGGTGCACGATGCTGCCTCGCCAACCCTCGGTGATGCCGGCTCCACCGGCTGCCCGGTCGTGCACGGCGCCGGCATCGAGTGACCCGACGGCACGGAGCTCGGGGGCACGCGCGACGAGGTCGCTGAGCAGCGAAAGCGAAGTGCGCACCTCGTCAACCCGGATGGCGTAGCGGGCCAGGACGTCTCCGGTCGTCTGTCGTGCCGGGATGAACCCGTCAGACAACTCGACGAAAGGGTGCGCGCTCCGGGCATCGAATTCCAGGCCTGACGCGCGGCCCACGACGCCCACGGCCCCGAGGCTTCGGGCATGGGCCTCGTCGAGAGTGGCGGTGCCCGTGAAGCGATCCATGATCAAGGCGTTGGAGCCGGCCAGCTCGACCAACTCCTCGAACCTTGCTCTCACCTCGGCCAGCTCGGCCGGGGTGGGAAGGCGTTCGACGTGGGCTCCTCCAGGCGTCACACCCCCTCGCAGCAGCCGGTGACCGGTGACCTCGGCGTTGAGCTGGAGGAGCCCTTCGCGAAGCGAGAGAGCCCACGCGTGGGCCAAGCCGTACCCGACGTCGTTGCAGAGGGCGCCGATGTCGGCAACGTGATTGTAGAGCCGTTCGAGCTCGAGAAGCACGGCCCGCACGACCTGGGCGCTGCCCGGGGGGCGGACGTGGTGTGCGTCCTCGATGGCTTGGCAGTAGGCGAGGGCGTGGCCGACGGCGGTGTCACCGGAGATCCGTTCGGCAATCTCGAGGCCGGA
Organism: Actinomycetes bacterium; assembly: GCA_021799915.1. The sequence goes on along the minus strand of JAJYZN010000092.1, from coordinate 5,239 downwards.
GACGACGTCCTTGCCTTGGAGGAGCTTCTCGATCCCTTTGTGGACGAACCACAGTCGCGCCTTCATCCTCAAGATGGTCTCGCCGACGACCCAGAACCGGAAGTGCCCGGGCTCGATGAGGCCGGCGTGAACGGGTCCGACCGGGATCTCGAAGACCCCGTGTCCCTCGACCGCCACGAAGGGGAACGATCCGGCGTCGGGCACCATGTCCGGCGGGTCAGTCGATTCATGGCGCATGGGGTGCCAGTTCGCCGGCCAGTGCTGGTGCAGGACCAGACGGCGGGGCTGGGGATGACCCAGAGGATCAATGCCGTAGAGGTCGGAGAGCTCGCGTTCGAAGCGGCTGGCGGGGAACGACAGGGCGGCCAGCGTCGGGAGCTCGGGATGTGCCCGGTCGAGGGGGACATGCAGCTCGACCCGGGTGTCGGGTGGTCCGGCGGTGAAGAGGTAGACGGCCCGCATGGCGGTGCCATCGTCATGACCCGAGACCAATGCGAGGCGCATACCCCGAGCAAACAGCGATCGGGACGCTTCGACGAGCGTTGTCGGCAGCACGGTCCCGGCGAAGCGGTGGTGGCCGACGGGGCGGAGATCGACCGGAAGCGTCTCGACCCCGGTCATGGGGAGATCACGTGGGCAGCGGCTTCGAGCAGGCTCGACAACGGCCAAGCGAACACACCGATCAGACCGCAGACGACCAGGCCGCTCACGAGGGGTGCGGTCACCCATTTCGGTGGCGGTGCCAGTGCCTCGGTGGTGTTGGTCGAGCCGATGAGCATGTGGCGGGCATGACTGACGACAGCAACAAAGATGACCACCATGGCGATCACCGCCGCGACGGCCGCCCAGCCGAGCCCGACTTGGAACTCGGCGCGCACCATGAGCAGTTCGCTGGAGAACAAGCTGAACGGCGGGATGCCGAGCAGTGCCACGAGGCCGACACCGAACATTCCGCCGAGCACAGGACGCCGGGCCAAGAGGGCGTGGACCCCGTCAATCTGGCTGGTCCCTTCGACGAGCATGATCTCTCCGGAAGTGAGGAACAGCACGCTCTTCGCCAGGCCGTGACCCAAGATGTGCAGCAGCACGGCAGCGATGGCCAGGGGGACGCCGGCGGCGGCCCCCAGAGCGATGAGGCCCATGTGCTCGATGCTGTGGTACGCGAGCATCCGCTTGTAGTCGCGTTGGGTGAGGAGGAGGGAAGCGGCCAGGGCCAGCGACAGCAACGCCACGGTGACCAGCAGGGTGCGGGAGAACTCCGGTCCAAGGGCGACGTCGGCTACCGCCTTGAAACGCAGGATGGCGTAGAACGCCACGGTGAGCAGCACCCCCGACATGAGGGCGGAGATCGGGGCTGGAGCTTGGCTGTGGGCATCGGGAAGCCAGCTGTGCATGGGAGCCAGACCCACCTTGGTGCCGTAGCCGAGAACGAGGAGAGCGAACCCGAGGCGCATCACCGAAGGGTCCAGATGGTGGGCGTGGGCCATCAGCGAGGTCCAGTCGAGGGCGTTGGCCGAACGTCCCCCGTCGTGGAGCGCGCACAGGTACACGAGCACGGTGCCGAAGAAGGCCAGTGCGATCCCAACCGAGCAGATCACGATGTACTTCCACGAGGCTTCGAGGGCACCCTTGGTCCGCCGGTGCCCCACGAGGAACGTCGTGACGACGGTGGTGGCCTCGACGGCCACCCAGAGCACGCCGACGTTGGCAGCCAGGACGGCGAGCAGCATGGTGGCGATGAACGCTTGGACGAGAATGCGGTAGGAGACGACCCGCCCCGGTGAGCACCGGCCGGCGGCCACTTCCACGGCCATGGTCCGGATCCCGACCCACGAGGCCAGCACGGCGATCGTCCCGATGACGATCACCATGAACCCGCTGAGGGCGTCGGCCCGCAAGACTCCTGCAGCCCCGCTCAAGGGCCCGTCGCTGACGACTCGCACCGAGGTCCACACCCCGAGACCGAGGACGGCAGCGTTGCTGGCCACCGCGACCCAGCCAGCCGAAGCGTGTCGCCATCCTGCGACGATGGCGCCGCCGATGAGCGGGAGGAAGACGATGAGGACCAAGAGCATCAGTCGTGCAGCTCCTTCAGCTCATCGAGCGAGAGGGTGCCGAACTCGCTCCGGAGGCGCTGGGCCAGGACCATGAGGACGACCACGCCCAACAGGACATCGAGGGAGATGCCGAGCTCGATGAGAAACGGTACGCCGGCGGTGCAGAGAAAGGCCACCAACGCGACGCCGTTGTCAACGAGAAGCAGCCCCACCATCTGGAAGAGGGGGCGTCGCCGGGCGACCAGGACGAAATAGCCGACGAGCATGGTGGCGACGCCGACGGGCACCAGCGCCCCTGCCGTCGTGCCCACGAAGGTGGCCACTCCCCGAGCTGCGGCGAATGCGAGGAGGATGAGCCCGGCGGAGGCGACGAGGGATGCGGGGACGTTGACCAGCGGACTGCCCTCGCGATCCAACGCCGAACCGCTCCCTGCTCTGCCGAGGAACACGGGAATGACGACGCCCTTCACGGCGAGCTCGACGACCGCAGTGGCGATCAGCCCAGCATCGTGGGCATGGATGCCGAGGTCCATGGCGACCAGCCCGAGGGCAATCCCCTGGACGGCGACGATCCGGACCACCGAGCGCATCGAGCTCACCCACAGCACGGCGACGGCGCAGACGAGCACGGTGCCAGAAGCCAGCGTGAGCGTGGAGGCGAACGAGCCGCTCATGCGACCACCAGCGCGGAGATCACGGCCAGCACCGCCAGCACGAACGCCCCGGCAACGAGCTCTGGTACCCGGAACAGGCGGAGCTTGGCCACCGACACTTCGAAGGCTGCGAGCGCCGCGCCGAGGACAGCTACCTTTGCGCCGGTCGCCACCAGGCCCAATGCCAAATGCCCGGCACCGGGGGCGGTGGCAATGCCCCAGGGAATGAACAGATCGGCGAAGAGACCCAAAAGGACGGCCAGGCGCATCCCCTCACCCAACTTGACGAGTGCCAAGTCCGCGCCGGCGTACTCGAGCACCATGGCTTCGTGGATCATCGTCAGTTCGAGATGCGTGCTCGGGTTGTCGACCGGCAGGCGTCCACTCTCGGCCACGATCACGATGAGGAACGCCACCAAGGCCAGCAGCCGTTGCGGGGTCGCCAACCAGGCCGGGTGGGCAAGTGACCTGGCGATGATGATCGGCACGTTGGATGAGTGGGCCGGGACGGAGAGGGCGAGCAAGGCCACGAGGAGGGCGGGCTCGGACAGTGCGCCGATGGTCATGGCCCGGCTGGCACCCATGCCACCGAACGAGGTGCCGGTGTCCAGGGCGGCCAACGCGATCGCCACCGAACCGACCAGCAAGAGGTAGACGACGGCGAACAGATCGGTCGAGTTTGCGAAGGCCGGATCGGTCGCGAGCAGCGGGGCAGTGACGGCGACCACCAAGGTGGTGGCGACCAGCACGACCGGTGCGGCGGAAAAGACCCACCCGGCTTGGTCAGGTCGGGTCCGCTCCCTGCGGGCCAGCTTGCGCAAATCGAGCAGTGGCTGGTGGATCGGCGGTCCGACGCGGCCCTCCAGCCGGCAGCGCACTTTGCGCATCAATCCGACGAGGAGCGGGCCCCCGAGCGCCACCGTCATCACCTGGAGGAGCGAGATCGCCACGACCGAGACGGCCGGCCATTGCGCCGTCATCCGAGGACCACCAGCACCACCACCAGAGCTATCAGCCCGAAGGCCAAGTAGCGGTGCACGCTCCCATTCGGCACCCGGCGGGCGAGACCTCCCCACCACGCCAGAGCTGCCGCTGCCGGCCGGAAGCCGTGCCGTTCGAAAGCGTCCTCCAGCGACGTATGGAACGTGGCCGCCTCGACGTAGTAGCGGGACTCTGCCACATGGCTTATGTCGAGGTCGTGAGACGGGGAGAGGACGTCCTCGAACACCCGAGACAGCGGCTCGCCGAACGAGGTGGCGGTGTACTCCATGCGGGCGGTCTGCAACTCCCGCCCGCACCCCCACGCCTCGGTGCTCCGCAGTGCTGAGCGCTGCAGGGCTCGCCGGATCCCCGCTACCAGGGTCACAGCCACCGTCAGTGCGGCAGCGAGAAGCCCCGGGGCCAGCACGCCGTGGATGCCGGACAGCCCGACCTGCCAGCCGCCGACGAAGGGGTTCGGGAGCCGGCTCGCGGTGACCGTCCGAGCAGCTTCCACCACCGCCGGGATGACCAGGAGCGGGGCCACCCCGAACACGAGGCAGAGCGCGGCCGGTATGCCGGCGCCGATCCACATCGAGCGGGGGACCTCGCCCGCCAGGGCAACCGGCTCGGAACGCGCCCGGCCCAACAAGCCGATGCCGACGGCCTTCACGAACGTCAGCGCGGTGAGACCCCCGGTGAGGGCCAGCACGCCGACTCCCAGGGGAAGGGCGATCGCCAGCGACGGGTCCAGCGACGGCAGGCCGTGCAGCATGGCCTGGAGCAGGAGCCACTCGCTCACGAATCCACACAGGGGAGGTAGTGCGGCGATGGTCAATGCCCCGACCATGAACAGCGTCCCGGTGACCGGCATACGCCCGAGAAGGCCGCCGAGGCGATCGAGGTCTCGGATTCCCGTTGCCTGCTGGAGCGAGCCGGCCGAGAGGAAGAGCGAACCTTTGAACACTGCATGAAAGACCATGTGGAGCAAGGCGGCAGCCAAGGCCGCCAAGGCCAGCGCTGGGTGGCCGGTCGAGGCAAACAATCCCGAAGCGCCGACGCCGAGCAGCATGAGCCCGACGTTGTCCGTCGTCGAATAGGCGAGCAGACGCTTGAGATCAGTGCTGGTGGCCGAGTGAAGGGAACCATACAAGGCCGACAGGGCGCCCAGCGCCATCACCATCAGCCACCACCACGTCGGCCCTCCTCCGAGCAGCCCGTCGCCCAACCTCACGATCCCGTAGACCCCCAGATTGACCATCGCCGCCGACATCAGTGCCGATACCGGACCGGGGGCCTCGGGATGCGCCCGGGGCAGCCAGACGTGGAGCGGCACCATCCCGGCTTTGGAGCCGAAGCCGATCACCGCCAGCACGAAGACGGTGCTGCGCACCCAGGCCGGGAGGTGAGCCGAATGATCGGCGATGGCCGAGAACGATTGGCTGCCGGCGTGAGTGGACAGCAGCACCAGGCCCACCAGAAGTGCGGCCGCTCCCGCTTGGGTCATGACCGCGTACCACACGGCGGCAACGGCCACTTCGGACCGGTGGC
>JAJYZN010000002.1 GCA_021799915.1 Actinomycetes bacterium | reverse complement strand
CCAGCGCCTGCGGCCAAGAAGCCAGCGCCTGCGGCCAAGAAGGCAGCCCCGCCGGCCAAGAAGCCAACGCCGGCGGCCAAGAAGGCGGCCCCGGCGGTCAAGAAGGCAGCCCCGCCGGCCAAGAAGGCGGCCCCGGTGGGTCAGGGGCGTCCCTACGCCAAGGATCAGAAGTTCCTGGCCGAGCAGCGTGTGCTGCTGGAGGCCGAGCGGGTCGTCTACCAGGGACAGGCCAGTGACCTGAGGGCGGAAGCCGACTCACTGGCCGAGGAGCGGGAGCCCGGCGATGTCCAATTCGACGAGGAGTCGGGTGAGGGCGGGACCGTCGCGGTCGATCGGGAGAGGGATCTGGCGCTGTCGGCACAGGCGCAGGCGGCGGTCGAGGAGATCGACTTGGCGTTGGCCCGGATAGCCGACGGGACCTACGGCGCGTGTGAACGGTGCCACCAGCCGATCCCCAAGGCCCGGCTTCGCGCCCTGCCGTATGCCCGTCTGTGCGTGGCATGCAAGAGCGGGGGGCTGTCGCGCCGCTGAAGGACCGGGTTCCGGGCGGGCTGGCGCTCGCCGTGGGCATCGCCGTCGTGGTGGTCGCAGCGGACCAGGCCACCACCTCGTGGGTCGAAGCGGACCTACGGCATCCGGTGCACCTGTTGGGACCCTTCGGTCTGGCCGTCCGTTACAACTCGGGGTCGGCGTTCAGCCTCTTCACCGGTGATGGTCCGTTGCTTGTGGCGGTGTCCGTCGTCGTCGCCGGGGCTCTCGTCGTCGCAGCCTGGCGGAGCCGGAGCCGAGTGGCAGCAGTGGGGTACGGGCTCGTCCTCGGCGGTGCGGTCGGCAACGTGGCGGACCGTCTGTTCCGGGGACACCATGGCGACGTCGTGGACTTCATCACCTTGTCACACTGGCCGACGTTCAACGTGGCCGACGCCGCCATCACCATCGGGCTCGTGCTCCTCGTCCTCCACTTCTGGCGCCGACCGTCCCCAGGGACGCCGGACGTCGCCCCGACCGGGGCTCGTACCCAGGCGGACGCCGCACCGAGCCACGACGCCGAGGAGCCATGACCGACGGCGACCTCGAAGTCGAGGTGCCCGCTCTTCTCGATGGGATGCGAGTCGACCGGGTGGTCGCCTTCCTGGGCGGAGTGTCCAGATCGAAGGCGTCCGAGCTGGTGGCGGGGGGGAAGGTCCTCGTGGACGGGGTGGAGACGACGTCGGGGAGCACCCCGGTGACCCGCGGATCGCTCCTCCGCATCGCCACAGCGCACCGCGCCGTCGCCGGGCTCCGGGCAGACCCGGACGTGCCGTTCGAAGTGGTCCACTACGACGAATCCCTCGTCGTGGTGGACAAGCCCGCCGGCGTGGTGGTGCACCCGGGCGCCGGCCGGACCGAGGGGACGCTGGTCTCGGGCCTCGCCGCCCGCTTCCCCGATCTTCTCGACCGGGACGGGATCGGAGATCCCAGCCGGCCGGGCATCGTCCATCGGCTCGACCGTGGCACGTCGGGCCTCCTGGTCGTCGCCCGGACCGCAGAGGCCTTCGCCTCCCTCGTGGGGCAGTTCTCCAGCCGCACCGTGGAACGCCGCTACTTGGCATTGGTCGCCGGCCACGTGCCCGAGGAGCATGGAGTGGTGGATGCCCCGATCGGCCGGTCGTCTCGCACCCCGACCCTCATGACCGTCTCGGCCGATGGCCGGCCGGCGGTGACCCGGTACACGGTGCTCCACCGTTACTCCGAGCTCAACGGTGTTCCCACCCCGGTCGACGCCACCTTGCTCTCGGTGCACCTCGATACCGGGCGAACCCACCAGATCCGCGTGCACATGGCCGCCATCGGCCACCCGGTGGTGGGTGACGGGCGCTACCGGGCGGGCGCCCGTCCCCGGCCGGGAGGGAGGAGGGCGCCATTCGTCGCTCCGGGTCCCGAGGTGCTCGAGCCAGGTCGGCTCTTCCTGCACGCGGCGGAGCTGGGGTTCGAGCACCCCGAGACGGGGGACCGGGTCCGATGGAGCTCGACGCTACCGGCCGACCTGGACGGACTGATCAATTAGCTCCCCGAACGCGGGTAAGAGCCCCGTCCCGCCGGCGCCGGTCGGGAGGTGTCGTCAGGCGGCCAGATGGGCCCCGACGACGTCGACGTCGGCCGAGAGGGCGGCCAAGCCCTCCTGCTCGGCCCGCCGGACTCGGCGTACTCCGACGCCCAGGCGGTCGGCCGTGGCCTGTAGAGACGCTGGGGACTCTCCGGTGAACCCGTAGCGGAGCCGGAGGACGTCGCGCTGGAGGCCCGGCAGACGCTCGACCGCCTCCCGGACCTGCGCCAGGAGCATCTCCTGGTCGATGTCCGCCACGGGGTCCTCTTCGTCGGGGGCCACCAGGTCGCCGAGCGAGGTGGCCGAGTCGACGGCCGCCGGCTGGTCCAGGCTGGCAGCCACCCGGGCCACTCCCTCGAGCGAGTGACGCTCGGCCGGCGAGATGCCGGTGGCCTCGTCGAGCTCCTCATCGGTCGGCGGACGCCCGAGCTTGATGGACAGTTCGGCGGACGTCATGTCGAGTCGCTGGATGCGCTCCCCGACTTCGAGTGGGATGCGAATGGTCCGACCGTGCTGCTGGACGGCTCTCTGGAGGGCTTGGCGGATCCACCAGGTGGCGTACGTCGAGAACCGAAAGCCCCGTTCCCAGTCGAACTTCTCCACGGCGCGCATGAGACCGAACGTCCCCTCCTGGACGAGGTCGGCCATGTCCACTCCGCGGTCCTGGTAGCGGCGCGCCCAGTGCACCACCAGTCGAAGGTTGGCCGCCACCATCTCCTGGCGGGCCTCCAGGTCTCCTGCCGCCACGCGCTTCGCCAGCTCGACCTGACGGTCGTGGTTCGGCATCGGGTAGTGATCGAGGTCCTGGAGGAGCAGGCCCAGACTGTCCGTCGTGCCCGCAGAACCTCTGGTCTTGGTGGTGGTCATCTCCGTGCCTAACGCTCCCGTGATCGTCTGTCGAGCGACCGCCCGAGTCGCTCCTCATGGTGTCACTTGGGTGTAACGCCGGGGGCGGGCATGGCATTCCGGGCGGCCTGGGTTTGCGCCGGGGTACCCCGTGGTGGTGATGTGGAGTGTGGAGCGGCCCCGATTGTTCCTGGTCAGGCACGGTCAGACCGACTGGAGCTCCAGTGGGCGGCACACCGGTCGCACCGACGTACCGCTCGACGAGACCGGCCGTCGACAGGCCGAAGCGCTCGCCGGAGTGCTGGCCGGCATGGAGTTCTCCGAGATCCTGACCAGCCCGATGGCACGGGCCGAGGAGACCTGCCGGCTCGCCGGCCTCTCGGCCCAGGCCGTCGTGTCCGACGATCTCTCGGAGTGGGACTACGGGGCGTACGAGGGACGGACCACCGAAGAGATCCGTTCGAGCGAGCCGGGGTGGTCCCTTTGGACCCACGGGGTGCCCGGGGGCGAGACGGCGGCCGACGTGGGCCGCCGCGCCGACCGGATCATCGAGCGAGCGCGGTCGGCCACAGGGGACGTCCTGTGCTTCGCCCACGGCCACTTCCTCCGGGTGCTGGCGTCGCGCTGGGTGGGACTGCCCCCGGTGGCGGGCCGCTGCCTGGCACTCGCCGCCGGTTCCCTCGGAGTGCTTGGTTGGGAGCGTGAGACGCCGGTCATCGAGCGATGGAACGAGTTGCGGCTCCAAGGTCGTTGACATCTGCGCCACCGCGGGCTCTCTCCACCATCTGGGCCAGGGTGAAGGACTGTAGGTGGTCCCGCATCACCGCACCGACCTCGGCCCAGACTGCCAGGAGGACGCACTGGCCTTCGTGGTCGCAGGCACCCCCGGTGTGGGGCTCGGCGAAGTCCCCGGCCACGATGGGGCCGTCGACGGCCGACACCACTTGGGCCAAGGTGATCTCCTCGGGCGGACGGGCCAGGACGTAGCCGCCCCCCACCCCGCGTTTGGATCGCACGAGCCCGGCGCCTTTGAGGGCCAGGAGGATCTGCTCGAGGTAGGGCTGGGGCAGCGCCGTCCGCTCGGCAATGTCTCGTACCGACGTCGGCTCGCCCTGGTCCCCGTGGAGTGCCAGGGACAGGAGCGCCCGGCTGGCATAGTCACCACGGGTGGAAACCTTCACGCGAGGTGATCCTATCGGCGCCACCTGCCCGCCGTCCCGTGGCCGCCGTCGGCGTGCGGGGGCGTGACGTCCTACTGTGGCCGCGGTGCATCCCGGCTCCTCCGCCCCCACGTTTCCGGTCCGGCCCAGCCCGGTCATCCCTGATTTTGCCGGAGGGTGCCTGGTCAACGTCGTACCGGCATTGCTGGCGCGGGTGGGTGTCGGGCGCCCGGGCTCCGCGGGGAGGGCGACCGCCGCTACACCGCACGGACTCGGTTCTTCGGATGGCGAGGGCCGCTCCGAGGCGTGGATCCCCGAGCCCGTCGCACATGCCCGCCAGATCGTGCTCCTGGTGCTCGACGGCCTCGGCTGGCTGCAGTTGCAGGACCGCGCCGCCCTCGCCCCGGTCCTGGCGACGGCTTCCGGCGGGGCCGTCACCTCGGTGGCACCCAGCACCACCGCCGCCGCGCTCACGAGCCTGACGACCGGCCTTCCGCCTTCGGTCCACGGAGTGCTCGGCTACCGCGTCCAAGTCGATGGCGGGATCTTGAACGTGCTGCGCTGGCAGCGCAACGGCGCCGATGCCAGGGAGAGCATCCCTCCACGTCAGTTCCAACCCCACCCACCCTTCCCCGGCTACGGAGCCGGCGTGCGTGACGGGGAGGACGGCTCGAGCCGGGGGTCGGAAGTTCCCGTGGTCTCACGGGCCGACTACGCGTCGACGGGTTTCACCGCGGCCCACTTGGACGGCACGGTGCTCCACGGATGGCATACGCCCTCGGGCGTGGTGGTGGAGATCCTCGATCTCGTTCGCCGGGGTTCACCGTTCGTCTACGCCTACTACGACGGCGTGGACAAGGTGGCGCACGCCCGTGGACTCGGGGCCCACTACGACGCGGAGCTCGGATGCGTCGACCGGATGGTCGGCGACGTGCTGGAGGGACTTCCCGAGGGAGCGGTCCTGGTGGTCACGGCCGACCATGGACAGGTCGACGTCGGTCGGGCCGCCGAGGTGCTCGGGCCCGAGGTCATGGGTGGCGTCGAGCTGCTGTCGGGGGAGGGGAGGTTCCGTTGGCTCCACACCCGCCCTGGAACCCTGGGCGACGTCGTCGAAGCGGCCGAGGCGCGGTACAGCCCCATCGCCTGGGTTCGCACCAAGGAGCAAGTGATCGACGAAGGCTGGTTCGGCGGGGAGCCGCTCCCCCACGTAGCGGATCGCCTGGGGGACGTGGCGCTGGTCCCCTTCGCTCCCACCGCCTTCCTGGATCCGGCCGACGTGGGCGAGCAGCGGCTCTGCGCCCGGCACGGATCACTGACCGATGCCGAGATGCTGGTGCCGTTGCTCTCGTGGCCGCCGCGTTGACCGAACGGCACCTATCCGACGGCGTCCGATCATTCCTGGTCAAACAGTCGTGTCACCGCCGGTCCCAGTCGCGGTGAGCACGACGGGTACCCGAGGTCCACCATCTCTGGCATCATCGAGGGTGATGACGGACACTCCCCACGCAGACCCGGAACTCCCCACGCCCCCGGTGCCCGTTGCCCCAGACGAAGTCCTGCCGGCGCCGACGTCGGTGGGGTCCCGATTCGACGGAGATGGCCGCGACGACGGGACCGTAGGCGCCGACGGCGCCGAAGAGGAAGGTTCCGACGGCGGCACCTCGGGAAGCGGGGGACGGCACGAGTCGGTCGACCAGCCGGCCAAGGTGATGAGAATCGGGTCGATGGTGAAGCAGCTCCTCGACGAGGTGCGACAGGCACCGTTGGACGAGGCCGGTCGGAGACGCCTGCGGGAGATCTACGAGATGTCGGTGCACGAGCTGGCCACCGGTCTGTCGCCCGATCTGGCTTCAGAGTTGGACCGGATGGCCCTGCCGTTCGATGCCAGCGTCCCGTCGGAAGCCGAGCTGCGGATCGCCCAAGCGCAGTTGGTCGGCTGGCTGGAAGGACTCTTCCACGGGATCCAGGCGTCGTTGATGGCCCAGCAGATGGCGGCGCGCGCCCAGCTCGACGAGATGCGCCAGCGAGGACTGCCCAGCGGGGCATCGGACGGTGATGGCGTGCCCGTCCGACCCGGGACGTACCTGTAAGCGGCGAACGGCGAACGGCGAACGGCGAACTGCGAACGGCGAACGGCGGTCTGCGGTCGTCGGTCGGCGGTCGTCGGCGTGGGCGATGGCGATGGGCCTCCACGGTGATGCGCCCCGTCAGAGGTCTCGATCCCGCCTGCGCACCAGGGAGACGCGTACACTGAGTGCTGCACTGGCGGCGTTCGGAGGAGGCGTGATGGGTGAGGGTTCCACAGCTGAGGTCCCGAGCGCGGGAGGTGATCCGGGTGGAGCGCCGGGCGCCGCTCCCCCTCCGACGTCTGCACCTCCGGGCACTCCGCCATCTCCCGGATCGACCCAGGGCCCCCCGCCCTCGTATCCACCCGGCGGTCCCGGACCCGGCAGCTACGGCCCCCCGCCCTCGTACCCACCCGGCGGTGGCGGGCCCGGCGGGTACGGCCCGCCTCCCTCGTACCCACCCGGCGGTGGCGGACCCGGCAGCTACGGCCCGCCTCCCTCGTACCCACCCGGCGGTGGCGGGCCCGGCGGGTACGGCCCTGGATACGGCGGGTATGGCGGGTACGGCCCACCGGTCACCGGGACATCTTCGGGGTTGGCCAACTACGGCATCCGGCTCGGTGGCTGGCTCATCGACTGGGTGATCCTGCTCGTGGTCGGGCTGGTGCTGAACGCGGTGTTCAACGCGGCGCGCCTGGCCAGGATCAACTTCCAGTCCACCACGACCTCCACAGGGGTGCACGTGGTCCACGTCGCCCACTTCTCGGTGCTGGGACCGATCGTCGATATCGTGATCGTCCTCCTCTACGGGGCCTTCTTCTGCGGGTCGGCGAGGGGACAGACCATCGGGATGATGGCCGTGGGAGCCCGGGCCGTCGACATGGACACGGGCTCGCCGATCGGGTTCTCACGTGCCCTCGGGAGGGCTGCCTTCGAGTACCTGATGTTCCTCGTGTTCGTCGTGCCGTGGGTGGTGGACATGCTCTTCCCGGCATGGGACCCGCGGCGCCAGACCCTCCACGACAAGGTCACCCGGACCGTCGTCGTCCGAGTGTAATCACTCTCCGCGACCCCTGGTGACCCGCTGGTGACCCACTGGTGACCCACCGGTCCCCTCGGTGGCCACGGTCCACCCGTCGGGCCCACCGGGCCCGCCCGGCCCTCAACCCGCGGCTCACCTTGTCCGTGAACCGCCGGGCAGGGAGTGGCTCCGAGCGTCACCTTGGCGGGCGCGCTATGGTCAGAACCACACGGCTGTAACTCTTCCACAGGCTGTGGACAGTCCGTGGGTGGAAGCTCGCAGGAGGGGTAGCGCACGTTGGCAACCAGGTCATTCACGCACCTGCACACCCACACCGAGTTCTCGATGCTCGACGGGGCGGCCCGGATCGACGAGATGGTCGCCGCCGCGGTGCGCGACGGGCAGCCGGCCCTCGGCATCACCGACCACGGGAACATGTACGGGGTCCTGGACTTCTACAAGGCCTGCCGATCCGAGGGCCTGAACCCGATCATCGGGACCGAGGCCTATATGGCCGGGAGCTCTCGCCATGAGCGGCCGGTCCGGCGCGGGAAGGTGGACGACACCGGGGGCGATGTCGAAGGCGGGCAGAAGCTCTACTACCACTTGACGCTACTGGCCGAGACCACCGAGGGGTATCGCAACCTCATGAAGCTCTCTTCGGCGGCGTACCTCGAGGGCTACTACTACAAGCCTCGCGTCGACTGGGAGCTTCTCGAGCGCCACCACGACGGACTGATCGCCACCACCGGCTGCCTGGGTGGAGTGGTGCTCCAGGCACTCCTGTCCGGGGACGAGGCCGAGGCTGAGCGACGGGCAGCACGATTGCAGGAGATCTTCGGGCGTGACCACCTCTTCGTGGAGCTCCAGGACCACGGAATTGCCGACCAGCAGCGCACCAATCCCCAGTTGGTGGCCATGGCCAAACGGCTCGGCGCCCCTCTCCTGGCCACCAACGACAGCCACTACACCCATCGGGAAGACGCCGTAGCCCATGACGCGCTGCTCTGCGTGCAGACCGGGGCCACGCTCAGTGACGCCAACCGGTTCCGTTTCGAAGGCAATGAGCACTACTTGAAGTCGGCGGCTGAGATGAGGGATCTGTTCTCCGAGGTTCCCGAAGCCTGCGACAACACGCTCCTCGTCGCCGAGCGCGCCCACGTGGAGATCGAGCTCGGGAAGCCGAGCCTTCCGGAGTTCCCGGTGCCCCAAGAGTTCACCGGGGAGACGTACGAGGAACGGGCCATGGCCTATCTCCGTCACCTGACGTTCCAAGGAGCGAGGGAACGCTACGGAGAGTCGCTCCCCGACAACGTGCGAGATCGTCTGGACTACGAGTTGGGGGTCATCGGCGACATGGGGTTCGCCGCCTACTTCCTCGTGGTCTGGGACCTCATCCGCTTCGCCCGGGAGTCGAGGATCCGGGTCGGTCCCGGACGAGGTTCGGCGGCGGGGTGCTGCGTGGCGTACTGCCTCAAGATCGTCGATCTCGATCCCATCCGCTACGACCTGCTCTTCGAGCGCTTCCTCAATCCGGGCCGCAAGCAGATGCCGGACATCGACATGGACTTCGACGAGCGTTTCCGTGGCCACGTCATCCGCTACGCCGCCGAGCGGTACGGCTCGGACCACGTGGCCCAGATCGTGACCTTCTCCACCATCAAGGCCCGGGCCGCCGTCCGGGACGCGGCGCGGGTTCTCGGCCTTCCCTACGGGGTGGGCGACAAGATCGCCAAGGCCATGCCACCGCTGGTCATGGGGCGTGACACCCCGCTGTGGGCGTGCCTCGTGAAGAGCGAGGGATTCGAGGACGGATACGCGGCGGCGGCCGAGCTCCGGGCGATGTGTGAGAGCGACCCCGAGGCCAAGCAGGTGGTCGACGTGGCCAAGGGTCTCGAGGGACTCCGACGTCAGGACGGCATCCACGCCGCGGCGGTGGTGATCACCCGGGAGCCGCTGACCGAGTACCTGCCGGTCCAGCGAAAGCCCGATCCGGGGGGGGACGCGGACAGCGCCCCCATCGTGACCCAGTACGAGATGCACGGGGTCGAAGAGCTCGGGCTGTTGAAGATGGACTTCCTCGGTCTGCGGAACCTCTCGGTCATCGAGCGGGCGCTCGACCTGGTCGAGCAGTCCACGGGAACCAGGCCTGACATCGACGGGGTCCCGCTGGACGACGACGCGACCCTCGACATGCTGAGGCGCGGGGAGTCCGTGGGCGTTTTCCAGCTCGAAGGCGGGCCGATGCGGAACCTCATGCGCTCACTGGCACCCACGAGCTTCGACGACGTGGCGGCGTTGGTGGCTCTCTACCGACCCGGCCCTATGGCCGCCGACATGCACAACGCCTACGCCGACCGCAAGAACGGCCGGAAACCGATCACGTACCCCCACGAGGACCTGCGTCCGATCCTGGCCGACACCCAGGGCCTCATGATCTACCAGGAAGCGGTCATGCGGGTGGCGCAGAAGTTCGCCGGGTACACCCTGGAGGAGGCGGACAATCTCCGAAAGGCCTGCGGCAAGAAGATCCGGTCGCTCATCGCCGCCGAGCGCGAGAAGTTCGTTGCCGGCTGCGTTTCCCAGGGGTACGAAGAGCGGCTGGGAACCGAGCTGTTCGACATCATCGAGCCCTTCGCCGACTATGCGTTCAACAAGTCACACTCCTACGGGTACGGCCTGGTGGCGTACCAGACGGCTTGGTTGAAGGCACACTTCCCGGTCGAGTACATGTCCTCGCTCCTGACTTCGGTCAAGGACAACAAGGACAAGACCGCCGTGTACCTCGCGGAGTGCCGATCGCTGGGTATCGAGGTGGTCGTCCCCGACGTGAACCTCTCGTCGGCGGAGTTCGCGCCGCGCTCGCACGCGGCGAGGCCCACCGGCGACTCGACCGGCGACTCGACCGGCGACCCCACTGGCAAACCCACCGGCGACCCGAACAGCGGGGGCCTCCAAGGGCACGCGCCACGGCCGGGCATCGTCTTCGGTCTGGCAGCCGTGCGGAACGTGGGCGAGGGACTGGTCGAGCGCATCGTCGCCGAGAGGGAGAGCGGCGGACCCTTCGCGGACATCTACGACTTCTGCCGCCGGGTGGATCCGGCCGTCTTGAACAAGCGGACCATGGAATCGCTCATCAAGGGCGGAGCATTTGACTCGCTGAACCATCCACGCAAAGGGCTCTGCCTGGTGATCGACGAGATCGTCGACCGGACCCTGGCCCGACGCCGGGAGCACGACGTCGGGATCGTCACCCTGTTCGCCGCTTTGGAGCGGGAGGAGGGGCACCCCGATGGGACCGATGCCGGACGGTGGGAGGGGACCCGGACGCCCATTCCCGACATGGAGTTCGACAAGGCCCAGCGGTTGGCCTTCGAGAAGGAGATGCTCGGGCTCTACGTGAGCGACCACCCGCTGCTCGGCCTGGAGTCGGCGCTTTCCCGCCATACGGACGGTTCGCTGGCCGACATCCGTGACGCCATCGGGGACGTATCGGCCGGTGCCGGGCCCGAAGGGGTGGTACGGACCGTCGGCGGTGTGGTGACCGACCTCAAACGCCAGTACACCAAGAAGGGCGATCTCATGGGCCGCTTCGTGCTCGAGGATCTCCAGGCGGCCATGGACGTGTACGTCTTCCCCCGGGTGATGGCCGACTTCGGCGCTCAGCTCGAGAACGACGTGCTCGTCACCGTGCGCGGCCGGATCGACCTGCGCGACGAAGAGCCCAAGATCGTCGCCATGGAGATCCGTCGTCTGGACCTCCAGACCGGGGGCGCCCAAGAGCTTCGCATCTCGCTTCCGTTGGGGGTGCTCACCGACGGCACGGTGGGACGGCTCAAAGAGGTCCTGGCCGAGCATCCTGGACCGTGCCCGGTCCTGCTCCACGTTGGGAGCAAGGTGATCAAGCTCCCACCGGAATTCAACGTCGAGAGCAAGAATGGGCTGGTGGGGGAGCTGAAAATGCTCCTCGGGGCCGGGGCCGTCCTGGTCTGAGCCGCCCCGGTGGCCTCGACGCCACCGGTCGAATGGGAAACGCCGGGAGCGGGCCGGTAGAATTGCTCCCATGCCGATGCTGGTGACCACGAAAGACTGCACCGCGCTGAGCGATGCAGAATTGGAGGAAATGGCCGATCTCTGCGTGGACCGGGTCCCGGGTTTCGACATCGGGTTCTTGTCCAAAGAGCGAGAGGAGTGGGTGCTCATCACCCATGCTCGTGAGGGCAAGAAGCTGAGGGGCTACTCGTTCAGCACCCTCGAGCGGATCGGCGGGACGCCGGCCCTGCTGGTGGGTCTGGCCACGGTGGACCGGACCCTGCGAGCCGAGGCCGCGCTCAAAGCGATGCTGACCGACCAGTACCGGCGGGCCTTGCTGGCGTTCCCCGACGAGGACGTGCTGCTCGGAACTCGGCTCCTGACCGCCGACGGATTCCGTGTGTTCAGCGGTCTCACCGACGTGGTCCCGTCACCGGGGCACAAGGCCACCGGAGAGGAGCGGGCCTGGGCCCGCCGTCTGGCCAAGCGGTTCGGGTCCGAGAGCCGGCTGGACGACCGGGCTTTCGTGGTCAAAGGGGATGGATCGGTGGCCGGAGGTGTGGACTTCGTCCACCCGAAGAACCTGCCCTCCGACGACATCGCCGGGCTGTTCGTCCGGGTCTCGCCCGAGTCAGGGGACCGCCTGGTGGCCTTCGGCTGGGCCATGGCCGAGGATCTGGCCAGCGGCAAGCTCTGTCGCTGACCGGCCACCGGCCACCGGTCACCCGGCCGGCAGGATGGCCGAGCAGACCTTGTAGCAGTGACCGTCGCGGGGGCTGCTGAGCGACACCAACAGGTACTGGGGTGCGAATCCGAGCGCCGTGGCGAGGGTCTTCCCCGAAAGGCGTTCACGACGAGCGGCCTCGACGGCACGCGCCGCGTGTCGATCCTCGACCGGGAGCCAGATGTCGTCACGGGCCCAACCGAAGCGCACCCAGGTGGATGCGTCCTCCGGCCTCCTGATGAGCTGTGGGCCCCGGGTGGGCACGACCAGTGCCGTGGACGGGCGCGCCCCTCGAAACTCCCAGTACGGCGCCGCCGGGCCCGGGAAGCCGAGGAGGGGTCCGTCGGGGGGTGCCGAGAGCTGGCGCAGGATCCGACGGACGCGGCGGCCGCGCAGGGTCCCCACGTGGCGGGGGAGATCGGCGGCGGTCGCCGCTTCAGGTTGAGCCAGATCGTCCCTTTCGGGGTCGTCGGCCAGGGTCGTCTCCACCACGTCGAAGGTCGCCAAGTCGGGCTCGTGCCCGTCGGGCCACGGGACACGGAGCCGGATCAGTGCGCCCGACGCCAGGTCGACGGCAGTGGTGTCGTCACGACTGCAGGAGAGCACCAGGAGGTGGAGACGGGACCCTCCGGCGACGGCCACCCGTCGGCGCTGGGGAACGTCCCGCAACAGGGCACGGCCGCTCGGAGCGCGTGACGACCGTCCCGATCGCGACGGAGCGTGCCGACCCCGGCTCTGGACCTCGGTCACTCGCTCAGCCCTCCTCTCGCTCGCCTCGGCGAGCCCCGGCCGCCTTCTGGATCGACAGCCAACCGGGAACACCAGCACGCTCCCGGCCCGATGCGCTCTCGGACACCAGCCCGGCGAGCTGGGACGCCAGGGTACCCGCGTCTCGGGTTGGCTCCTGGCAGGCTCCGGCCCGGCACACGTAGGCCCAGCCGTCCTGCTTGCCCTCCCAGATCGGCGAGCCCCGGCGGTCCCCCCACGCCAGGGTCGTGGTGGGGAGCCACTGACGGCGGACCTCGGCCAGCAGGTCCGGGCGGTCCCCGGCGACGACCACGTCGGAGGAAGCGTCCACCCAGCCAGCGGCGGCCACCATGTCCGCTGCAGCGTCGGGGTGGGTTCCGATGAGCTGGCGGGCCCGCTCGACGATCCCCTCGCCGGCATCGTGGAACCGCCGGTCGCCGGTGAGGTTCCCCAGGTGGAGCAAGCTCCCGGCCGCCACCGCGTTCGCCGACGGCACGGCGCCGTCAGTCCACTCCTTGGCTCGGGCGATGAGGACTTCACCGTCCCTCCCGGAGGTGAACAGGCCACCGCCCACCCGATCGACGAACAGGTCGAGCAGGGCGTCGGCCACCTCGGTCGCCCGGTCGGGCCACCGGCCGTCGCCCGTGAGCTGGTAGAGGCCGAGGCACGCCTCGAGCAGCCAGGCGTAGTCGGCGGCGAACGCTGGCTGTGGCGATCGGAGCGCCCGGAGCCAGCGCCCGTCGTGCCGGCGGAGGCGCGTGAAGACGACTTCGCCGATGTCCACGGCGCTGTCCGCCCAACGCTCGTTCCCGGTGGCGGCGGCGGCCTCGGCCAGTGACACCACGGCCATGGCGTTCCACTCCAAGACGACCTTGGTGTCGACGGCGGGCCGGGGCCGACGCCGGCGCGCGTCGAGGAGGATGCGACGGGCCACCTCGATGTCGGGGGGACGCCGCAAGGGGGAGCCGAGCGGGCGGGACAGGATGTTGGTCCCCTCCCAGTTCCCCCGGTCACTCACGCCGTACCAGTCGCGCACCGGGGCCGCCAACCCGGAGTGCCCGGCTTCGGCGAGGGCTCGCTCGATCTCGGCGGCCGTGAAGAGAGCATGGGCACCTTCGATCCCGCCAGCGTCGGCGTCCTCGGACGAGCACAGCCCCCCGTCAGCACCCATCAAGTCGGTGAGCACATAGTCGAGGGTCTCGGTGGCCACCTGGAGGTACTTCTCCTCCCCGGTGACCTGCCACGCGTGGAGATAGGTCCGGGCCAGTAGCGCCTGGTCCGTGAGCATCTTCTCGAAGTGCGGCACCAGCCACTGCTCGTCAGTGGAGTAACGCGCGAACCCGCCGGCCAGATGGTCGTAGACCCCTCCGGCGGCCATGGCGTCCAGGGTGGTCGTGGCCATGGTGAGGGACTTGGACCGACCGGTCCCCACGAAGTGTCGCAGGCACAGCTCGACCAGCGTCGGCCGGGGGAACTTGGGCGCCGGACCGAACCCGCCCCACCGGGGATCGAAACGCCCGGCCAGGTGCGTGACCGCCTGGTCGAGGAGCTCGGGGAACGACCCAGGGGATGCCGGTGCCGCGCCTCCCAGGCGGTCGACCAGTGTGGCTTCGGCCGAGACAGCTCGGGCCAGGGCGTCGGCCTGGGCCTCGACCTCGTCCCGGCGGGTGGCCCAGGCGTCCGCCAGGGCGGCCAGAAGGTGGCGAAACCCCGGCAGGCCGTGACGGTCCGTGGCCGGGAAGTACGTGCCGGCGAAGAATGGCCGGCCGTCAGGGGTGCAGAACACCGACATGGGCCATCCGCCTGATCCGCTGAAGGCTTGGACGGCGGCCATGTAGACGGCGTCCAGATCGGGTCGCTCCTCCCGGTCGACCTTCACGGCCACGAACCATCGATCGAGGTCCTCACCGGTGGCGCCGTCCTCGAAGCTCTCGTGGGCCATGACGTGGCACCAGTGACAGGACGCGTACCCGATGGAGACGAACAGGGGGCGGTCCTGGGTCCGGGCCCGCTCCAACGCCTCGGGACCCCAGGGGTACCAGTCGACCGGGTTCGCGGCGTGCTGGCGGAGGTAGGGACTGGCCTCGTGCTCCAAGCGGTTCACCACGTCGATGCTAGGACCCGGCGCCGTGGCCCCCGGTCAGCGCAGTGCAGCCCGGCGGACCTTGCCCGAGGCAGTCCGGGGAAGGTCTGCGACCACCACCACCTCCTTGGGCGCAGCCCACGGCGCCATGTGCGAGCGGACCAGGTCGACGACCGCTGTGAGAGTCGGCGGATCGTCGCCTCGGTTCGGGACCAACCACGCCACCACCCGCTCGCCCCACTCGGGGTCCGCTCGCTTCCACACCGCGACGTCGGCGACCAGGGGATGGGTGGCGATCACCCGTTCCACGGCGGCCGGCCAGACCTTCTCCCCGCCGGTGACGATGAGCTCGGCCATGCGCCCGTCGACCAAGAGGGCGCCGTCGGGTCCGAGGCGACCGGCGTCACCGGTAGGCAGCCACCCGCCGTGTCCATCGGGTCCGGCGAGGCGCGGGTCGACGCCGTCGCGGTAGCACCGTAGGAGCATCGGTCCCCGGAGGAGGATCTCCCCGGCACCCCCTTCGCCGGGACGGCCGGTCCCGATGGCGATGTCGACTCCGTCGAGCGGTCGACCGTCGTAGACGACGCCCGAACCGGTCTCGGTCATGCCGTAGGTGGTGACGACATTGGGAGGGAGTGTGCCCGGGGGGGCGGCGCCGCCCAGAAGGATGGTCTCGAACAGTGACGGGTCGATCCGGGCCAATGCCGTGGCCACCAACGAGACGTGGGAGATCCCTCCCTCCCGACCCAGCTCGGTCACCAGGTCGGCGTCGAACTCCGAGAGGACCGTGAGGGGCGTGCCGGTGATCATCGACCTGGTCACCACCGACAGCCCCCCCACGTGGGCCAGGGGCAGGCAGGCCAGCCACCGGTGCCGCGGGGGGTCCACCCCCAGCCGGGACGAGGTGGCGAGGGCCGAGGTGACCACGGCGTCGTGGGTCAGGACCACCCCCCGGGGCCGCCCGGTCGAACCGCTGGTGGCGACCACCAGCGCGTCGCCGGGCTCGACCGGGCGCCCGCCGGAACGGCGGGTGACGTCGCCGTCGGGTCCCATCACCTTGGTGGGAGCCAGGGCGTCGAGGAGCTCGTCGGCCGCTTGCCGGGGCAGTCGGGGGTCGAGTGGGCAGGCGGCGTCGCCGGCCTCCCATACCGCGGACAGCGCTCGAACGAATGCCTCTCCTCCGGGAAGGTCCAAGGCGACGAGGTCGGGCACCGACCGGTAGCGTAGGCGGCGATGGACGCGACCGAATCGAGCTCGAACACGACGACGGTGATCTCCGGGCCGCCGGTCGATCCCCTGGACGAGCTGAGGCCCCTCCCGTTGCCCGAGTTCGAGGTCGTCGGCGAGTACCGGGACATCCGCTTCGAGGTTGCCGAGGGCATCGCCCGGCTCACTATCTGCCGGCCCGAAGTTCGCAACGCCTTCCGCCCCCAGACGCTCTTCGAGCTGGCCGACGCCTTCAACGTGGCCCGCGACGATCCGCGCGTCGGTGTGGTGGTCCTCACCGGCCAGGGTCCTGACGCCTTCTGCTCAGGGGGTGACCAGCGGATACGGGGTGACGACGGGTACCTGGGAGACGACGAGGTGGCGCAGCAGGGGATCGGACGGCTCAACGTCCTCGACCTCCAGATCCAGATCAGGCGGCTGCCCAAACCGGTGATCGCCAGCGTGGCTGGGTACGCCATCGGCGGCGGCCACATCTTGCACCTGGTCTGCGACCTCACCGTGGCCGCCGACAACGCCCGCTTCGGTCAGACCGGACCGCGGGTGGGGAGCTTCGACGGGGGCTACGGATCGAGCCTCCTGGCCCGCACCGTGGGCCTGAAGCGGGCCAAGGAGATCTGGTTCCTCTGCCGCCAGTACGACGCCGCCCAGGCGCTCGAGTGGGGATTGGTGAACGCCGTGGTGCCCCTCGATCGCCTGGAGGCCGAGACGGTGGCCTGGTGCCGGCGGATCCTGAGCCTCTCGCCGATCGCCCTCAGGATGCTGAAGGCGGGGTTCAACGCCGCCGACGACGGCCTGGCCGGCATCCAGCAGCTGGCCGGAGATGCCACGATGCTCTTCTACATGACTGAAGAGGGCCAGGAGGGGAGAGACGCCTACGTGGCCCGCCGCCCCCCGGACTTCTCCCGCTTCCCTCGTCGTCCGTGACCGGAGTGCCGGCGGCCTCTCCCGCCCCGGCCGACGCCCAGATCGGGTCGGTCCGTCGCTGGGTCGCGGGAGCACGGCCGCGGACCCTGGCTGCCGCGGCGGTGCCAGTGGTGGTCGGTACGTGCGCCGGGTGGTGGTCGGCCAGCCCCTCGGCGCGGGGGCTGGACCCTCGGATGGGGGGCGGTTCGGGGTGGTTCCTCAGCGGGGTGGTGGACGGGCCGGCGCACGTGCTGTGGTGGCGGGCGCTCGGGGCCCTGGTCGTGGCCCTGGCCGTCCAAGTCGGCACGAACTATGCCAACGACTACTCCGACGGGGTGCGCGGCACCGACGCCGGTCGGGTCGGCCCGGTGCGCCTGGTGGCATCGGGGCTGGCCACCCCGGCATCGGTCCGCCGGGCGGCAGTGGCCTGCTTCGCCATCGCCGGGGTCGCCGGGGTGGCGCTGGCCGCCGTCACCACCTGGTGGCTGGTGCCGGTGGGCGCTGCGTGCTTCGCCGCCGGATGGCTGTACACCGGTGGCCCCAAGCCGTACGGATACCTGGGCCTGGGCGAGCTCTTCGTGTTCGTGTTCTTCGGCGTCGTGGCCACCGTCGGGTCCTGGTACGTCCAGCACCCCCACCTCACGCTCTCCACCCCGGGCTCGGGTCACGGGCAGTGGTTGGCTCTGTGGCTGTCGATACCGGTCGGGCTCCTGGCGACGGCGCTACTCGAGGCCAACAACCTCCGGGACATCGCCGGAGACCGGGAGGGCGGGAAGAGGACGTTGGCCGTGCGGCTGGGCCGGCGGCGGGCCGGGGGTCTCTACGTCGCCCTTCTGGCCGGCGCGGCGGCGGGCGTGGTGCTGGTGGCTGCGGTGCGGCCCTGGGCCTTGCTCGCCCTGCTGGCGACGCCGCTGGCCGTTCGTCCGGTGCGAACGGCCCTCTCCGAAGCCGAAGGCCGCGACCTGCTTGGGGTGCTGGGCGCCACCGGCAGGATCCAACTGGTGGTGGGAGCGCTGCTGTGCGTGGGGATCCTGGTGTGAGTATCTCACTTCGGTTCTTCGGGAGCAGCGAGGAAGCCCACGACGGCGGCGGCGGTCAGCAGGGGCTGCTCGAGGTGCGCAGCATGGCCGGCTCCGGGGACCAAGGTCAACGTGGCGGTCGGCATGGAGCGGACCATCCGCTCCCCGATGGCGGCGAACCGGACGTCGGCAGCTCCGGCGACCACCAGGGTCGGAGAGCCGATCCGGCCGAGCTGGTCCCACAGCGGCGGCTGGGCCCCGGCCCCGGCGAGTCGCAGGCTCGAGGCCAGACCGGCCGGCGTGTTCCGGGCCCGCTCGGCCAACCCGGGGTCGGCCAGCCGGCGGAACATGGGCGACGTCACCCAGCGTTGGAGGAAACCGCCGATGTCGCCGGTGCCCTCGAGCTCGGCGGCGACGGCGTCGTCCCGTCGACGGCGCTCGTCCCTCATGGCCGGGTCTTCGATGCCGGGGGTGGCACCGATGAGGACCAACCGGCGCACCACATCCGGTCGGGACAGTGCGGCATGGAGGGCGAAGCGGGCACCAAGGGAGTACCCGAGGAGGTCGAACGGGTCGGGCCCACCGGCCTCGGCCAGCCTGGCGCCCCCTTCGGTGAGGTCGCACCGCACGTCGGTCGAGCCACCGTGACCGGGAAGGTCGACGGCGACCAGCTCGTGGTGGCGGGCCAGGAGATCGCCGAAGGGACCCCACAGGCGCGCCGACTGGGTGAAGCCATGGGCCAGCACCAGCCGGGGTCCCGAGCCTCTGACTTCATACCCGAGGGGCGCCGGCGGGCGAGAGGTCACGCCCGGTGAGCGTACCGAGCGACCAGGCCACCTTCGTCGCCACCCTGGTCGACGAGTGGGTGCGCTCGGGGGTGACCGACGCCGTGGTGTGCCCGGGGTCCCGATCCACCCCCCTGGCCCTGGCCCTGGCCAACCGCTCGGACATCCGTCTCCACGTGCGCCTGGACGAGCGGGGAGCAGGGTTCTTCGCCCTGGGGCTCGGCCTGGCCTCGGGACGGGCGGCGGTGGTGTGCACCACGAGCGGCACGGCGGCGGCCGAGCTCCACCCGGCGGTGGTCGAGGCGCACCACGCCCGGGTCCCGTTGATCGCCTGCACCGCCGACCGCCCGCCCGAGCTCCACGGCGTCGGCGCCCCTCAGACCATCGACCAGGCGGACCTGTTCGGCGCGGTCGTCCGGTGGCGGAGCGACCCGGGCGTCGCAGTGGCCCAGACGGCCGGGAGCTGGCGGGCTCTGGCGTCGAGGGCCGTGGCCGAGGCCCGAAGCGGCCCCCTCGGCCCCGGGCCGGTCCACCTCAACCTGGCCTTTCGTGACCCGCTCACCGCAGTGGCCGGTCCGATCCCCCTGGGGCGCCCCGAGGGACGGCAAGGCTCCGGAGCCGGCGCCGTCCCGTGGTCGCCCGGTGCCGACGGCAGGACCGTCGCCGAGTCGGTCGCCGGATGGGTCGGGCGCCGGGGGTTGGTCGTGGCCGGGGCTCGGTGCGGTCCCCCGGCGGACGTGGTGGCGCTGGCCGAGCGACTGGGGTGGCCCCTGTTGGCCGACCCTCGTTCGGGGTGCCGGCTCGACCATCCCCAGGTGGTGGCCGGTGCGGACGCCTTGCTCCGGGATCCCGGGATCAGCGAGGCGCTCCGTCCGGACGTGGTGGTGGTGCTGGGCGACTCCTGGATCTCGAACGCTCTGGCGGCCCACCTGCGCGCCGCGTCGGAGGCCGGCGCCGACGTGGTGAAGGTGGACCCGTGGTGGCGGTGGGCCGATCCGGACCACGTCGTCAGCACCGTCCACCGGGCGGACCCGGGAAAGTGGTTGGTGGCCGCCGTCGGCGCACTCGACGCCGGTGCGGCGGGAGGTCACCCCCGAGGCGCCGGGCAGAAGGGGTGGCTCGGGCGCTGGCAGAATGCCGAGAGGGCCGCGCAGCGGGCCATCGACATCGTTCTCGACGACGACGCAGCGTCCCACGGGGGCCGGATCACCGAGCCCGCCGTGGCCCGTCGACTGCTCGGGAACCTCCCCCCGGGTGCCCGGGTGGTGATCGGCTCTTCCATGCCGGTGCGAGACCTGGAGTGGTACGCGCCGGCGATGCCCGCACCGCCCCCGGTCCTGGCCAACCGAGGCGTGAACGGTATCGACGGCGTCACCTCGACCGCCCAGGGTGTCGCGGCCGGCGGCTCCGGGCCGGTCGTCGCCGTCATGGGGGACCTGACCTTCCTCCACGACGTCTCGTCCCTGGTCCGCCTGGCTGGCCCGGCGTGGGGAGCAAGCACCACGGTCGTGGTGGTCGACAACGTCGGTGGGGGGATCTTCGACTTCCTCCCCCAGGCGACGGTGGTGGAGCTCGACGTGTTCGAGCAGCTCTTCGGCACCCCACCGGCGGTCGACGTGGCCCGGGTGGCGGAGGGTTTCGGGGTGCCGGTCTCCGACGTGGGCACGCCTCACGAGCTGGATGGGGCGCTGAGGGCGGCCAACCTCTCCGGCGACTTGTCGGTCGTGAGGGTTCGAGTCCCTCGACGGCGAGAGAACGTGGCGCTCCACGAGCGAATCCACACGGCTGTGGCCGACGCAGCCCGGCCGGTGGTGGGGATCGGCCGCTGATGCTGGCGGTGCACCTCATGTGGGACCACCGCGGCGGCGGATCGTGCCTGGTGTGGGCCGAGGACAGCGAGCTGCCGTGGTCCTGCCCACCTCGACGCGGCCGGCCACCGTCCACGCCCCGACCGCGGCCCCACCCCTTCGCGTCATCACCCCGAGCCCTGATCGAAGCGCTCGCCGACTCGGGTACGGCGTCGCTCGGTCCCGCCCTTTCGGGCGCCTCCGAGGACGTCGCGGTCCTATGGCTCCCGAGCGCCGGGAGGGGCCCGGCGTGCTCACCCCAGCTCGTCCGGGACCAGGACGAAGCGACCGCGGAGGAGGGGGAGCAGGGCACGTCGGCTCTGGCGCCCTTTGCGGTGCCGGTGCTCGGGTTGGCTCCTGGGCCAGCGCTCGACTGCGCCCTCGCCTTGGCCGACGTGCACGTTCCGGGTATCCACGCGGGTGCCTCGGTGGCGGCCCTGGCTTGCGCGGCCGGCTTGGCACTGGAGATCGTCGCCGGTGGAAGGGTCCTGCCCGACGTCGTCGTCGGAACCGACGGCACGTGCCGAGCCCGCTGGGTCCCTGCCGGAGCGGGGGCCGACGAGGACCGGCTCCGCCTCCTCGCCGCCGCGCTGCCCCCGCTGCTGCGATGCCTGGAGGTCCGGGGTGCGCCGGCGGCCGGGCCACCGGACACGTCGGCGGAGCAGGTCGTCCGCCACTGCGTCGAGGCCTTCGTCGACGCCGTGTGCCGTGAGGTTCCCGCCACCCGGGGGGGAGGCGCACGCCCTGTGATCAGCGGTGCCCGCGGTGCAGCCAGCCGACCCGGAGAGTGGGTCGAGCGGTGGTTGGAAGCGTTGCTCGGTCCGGCCGGCGAGCTCGTGATCGGCCCGGGCGAGCAGGGACAGCTGCTGCGCTCGGTGTCCGAGTGGCGGGCCGCGGCGTCGAGCGGGGGAGGGCCGTGGCGGTTGTGCTTCCGGCTCGGAGAGCCGCCCGACGAGGAAGGTGAGCCCGACGAGCGAGGTGAGCCCGGCGAGGGAGGTGAGGCTGGCGAGCGAGGTGAGCCCGCCGACACCGGGGAGGGGTGGCGCGTCGACCTCCTCCTCCAGGCCACCGACGACCTCAGCCTGCTGGTCGACGCCGAGCGGGTCTGGGCCTCGGGGTCCACGCTGCGCCATGCCACCCGGACGGTCGAGGCACCGCACGAGGTGTTGTTACGGGAGCTCGGCCGAGCGGAGCGTGCCTACCCCGAGTTGGCGTCGGCCCTGCGCCATCCGGCGCCCACCGGCCTCGACCTGGACCTGGCCGGCGCCCACCACTTCCTGTCCGACGTCGCTCCGGCACTCGAGGTCGCCGGCTTCGGCGTGCTCCTCCCCAGCTGGTGGCGGCGACCGGCGTCCCGTCTCGGGGTACGCCTGCGAGTGGCTGGTGGGTCGTCCGGCTCGGGGAGGAGCGGGCTACTCGGGAGCGAAGCTCTGTGCGAGTTCGACTGGAAGGCGGCGGTGGGGGACCAAGAGCTCGACATCGAGGAGCTTCGCCGGCTGGCCGGGCTGAAGGCCCCGCTGGTGCGGGTACGGGGCCGTTGGATGGAACTGCGGGCGGACGAGCTGGAAAAGCTCGTCCGGTTCCTCGAGGGCGACCGGAGCCACAGTGGATCGGGCGGGCGAGAGGCCATGCCGGTGACCGAAGTGCTGCGCCTGGCCACCGGGGACGACGAAGTGGGCGGCGTGCCGGTCCTGGGAGTAGAAGCCGACGGCGTGCTGGGGGCCCTCCTCGGCGGCGAGCTCGAGGACTCCCTGGAGGTGACCGGGACCCCCGAGGGGTTCGTGGGGAAGCTGCGCCCCTACCAGGAGCGTGGCGTGGCCTGGATCGAGCTGCTGGAGCGGATCGGGCTCGGGGCATGCCTGGCCGACGACATGGGGCTGGGCAAGACGGCCACGGTCCTGGCCCTCGTCCAAGCCGAGCGAGCAACCCCCTCGGAGCGGAGCCCGGCACGTAGGCGTTCGGGCCGCACGCGGGCCGGAAGCGGGGCGGCCTCACACCAAGGTGGACCCACCCTCGTCGTCTGCCCCACCTCGGTGGTCGGCAACTGGCAACGAGAGGCCGAGCGGTTCACCCCCGAGCTCGGGGTCCAAGTTCACCACGGTGCGGCGCGGGCCGGGGCCGAACATCTGGCCCAACAAGTTCGCCGCGCCGACCTGGTGATCACCAGCTACTCGCTCCTCGACCGGGACCGAAAGGCTCTCGCCGGGATCGAATGGTCACGCATCGTCCTCGACGAGGCGCAGAACGTGAAGAACCCCGAGGCCAAGCAGACCAAGGCGGCCCGAGCCCTCCGGGCGCCCCGCCGGCTCGCCCTCACCGGCACCCCGGTGGAGAACCACCTCGGAGAGCTCTGGTCGATCATGGAGATCCTGAACCCCGGGCTCTTGGGCTCGGCAGCTTCCTTCCGTGAGCGCTTCGCCTTGCCCATCGAGCGCTACCGCGACCAGGACGCGGCCGAGCGACTCCGCACTGTGACCCAGCCCTTCGTGCTCCGCCGAGTGAAGACGGACCGGACGATCATCACGGACCTTCCCGAGAAGATCGAGATGAAGGTCCCGTGCCAGCTGACCCGGGAGCAGGTCACGCTGTACCAGGCGGTGGTGGACGAGATGCTCCGTCGTATCGACGAGACCGACGGCATCGAGCGCAAGGGACTGGTCCTGGCCACCATGCTCCGCTTGAAGCAGGTCTGCAACCATCCGGCGCAGTACCTGGGTGACGGCTCGGCGCTGGGCAACCGGTCCGGGAAGCTCGAACGAACCGTCGAGATCCTCTCCGAGGTGATCGAGGGGAGGGAGAAGGCCCTGGTGTTCACCCAGTTCGCCGCCATGGGAGAGATGATCCGGTCGCACCTTCAGCACTCGCTCGGTTGCCGTGTCGCCTTCCTCCACGGTGGGGTCCCCCGGAAGCGACGTGACGAGATGGTGAGGGCGTTCCAGGAGCCCGACGCCGCTGGCGGTCCGGGCAGCCCGATCATGGTGCTGTCGCTGAAGGCCGGGGGGACCGGTCTCAACCTCACGGCGGCCAATCACGTCGTCCACTTCGACCGGTGGTGGAACCCGGCGGTGGAGAACCAGGCGACCGACCGGTCGTTCAGGATCGGCCAGCGGCGGGACGTCCAGGTCCGCAAGCTCATGTGCTCGGGCACGTTGGAGGAGAGGATCGACGAGATGATCGAGTCCAAGCGCGACCTGGCTGAGCGGATCGTGGGTGCCGGTGAGGGATGGTTGACCGAGCTCTCCACCGAACAGCTTGCCGACGTGCTGCGGCTCTCGGTCGAGATCGTGGGAACCAGGTGAGCCCGGCCAAGCGCCAACCGGCCAAGCGCCAATCGGCCAAACGCCAACCGGCCAAGCGCCAATCGGCCAAGCGCCAACCGGCCAAGCGCCAACCGGCCAAACGCCAACCGGCGCTGCGTCGTGCCGACCTGGAGTCGATCCTCCAGCAGATGGATGCGCTCACGGCTCGCCGTGCCGGGGTCAACGGCACGACGAGCACCTCCAAGGCGGCGCAGTCCTCGAAGGCGGCGCAGTCCTCGAAGGCCGAGAAGGCCGAGATCGATCGCCTGCGGTCGCTCCTGGTCGAGGCCATCGCCGATGCGACAGGTTCAGAGGAGCTCTTCGAAGGCGAGGATGACGAATGGGAACGAGGCCTGGACGGCGACTGGGACGGTGACTGGGAAGGCGACGGGGACGAAGCCGACGATGACCAAGGGGCCGGCGACTGGGAAGGCGGGTGGGAGCATCGGCGCTGGAAGCGATTCCCTGCCAGCCGACCCATTCGAGTCGAAGGGGGCCTCAGCGCCCGGAGCCGGCGCGGGGTCATCGGGGAGTCCTGGTGGTCTCGGCGATTCCTGGCCAGCATCGAGGGGTCCATGGACGGGGGCCGCTTGACCAGGGGACGCACCTACGCCCGAAAGGGCCAGGTGCTGGACCTGACGATCGGCCCAGGTTCGATCACCGGCACGGTGCAGGGGTCGCGCCGATCGCCCTACGAGGTGGAGATCACCTTGGCGATGCCTGACGAGGACCAGTGGGAGAGGGTGGTGGTGGAGCTGGCCGCCCAGGCCGGCTACGCGGCCCGCCTCCTGGCCGGGGAGCTGCCCCACGAAGTCGAAGACGTCTTTGCCGACCAAGGGGTTTCGCTCCTGCCTTCCACGACAGCTCGCCTGACCACGGGGTGCACCTGCCCGGACGTGGAGAACCCGTGCAAGCACGTGGCGGCGGTGTGCTGCTTGGCGGCGGAGTCGCTCGACCGCGATCCGTTCCTTCTCTTCACGTGGAGGGGGCGCGATCGCGACGCCGTCTTGGAGCGGCTTCGCGAGCTCCGCGTCGGAGCCGTCAACGCGCGCCCCGTCGACGACGTCACTCCCGATGGGCTCGACGAGCCCACTCTGACTGACTGCACCTCGAGCTTCTGGAAGGCCGGGCCCGGGCTGGCCGAAGTCCGGCTCCACCCAGTTGCCGCCGAGCTGCCCAGCGCCGTGCTTCGCTACGTGCGACGCGGGGTTCTCGAGGTACGCGGTCGCGACGTCGTGGACATCCTCGAACCTCTCTACGCCGACCTGGTGGAGGCCGCCGAGCAGCGAGCCGGCGGGACCGAGCTCCCTGCGACGCCGGTCACCATGCCAGTGCGGCCGGCAACCAGGTCCCGTGGAAGCCGAAGGGGACGCGGGCCGGGAGGTGGATGACGGCATCAGGGTGCTCCCCGAAACGTGAGGCGTCGATGACGACGAGGTCACTCGCATCCCGGCGAGCGTCGTAGACCAGCGAGAGCACCCAGCCGTCGTCCTCGGCCCGCCCTCCCTCGGCTCTCACGACGACAGGCTCACCAGGTGATCGGCCCGCACCGGGGTCCCAGCGCTCCGTGCGCCCATGGAGGAAGTCATGGCGGAGGAGTGCCTGGGGGATGTCGATCCCGTCCGATCGGCTGGTCTCGACACAGTACCCGAACCGGTACGGTCGGCCGGCTCGTGAAGCGTCGATCCGAGGGAGCTCCACCGGTCGGTCGTCGACCGGGTCTGAGCGGAAGGTGCCCTCGACCGGGTCGACCCGCCACCGCTCCAATCGAGCCGGGTAGGCGTTCATCGGTCCACCGGGCGCGGTGTCGAACATACGGGCGTAGCGGCACACGTCGAGCACGACTGTCCCGCCATCGTCGAAGGCGTTCATGACGTGGGATACGAAGCATGGGTCGATGTCGATCCACCTGGTCATGCTCCCGGCGTCGCCCCGGTCGAGGACCCCGATCCGGGCCGGGGACTCGGGATCCCAGTGATAGGGAACGCCGGCCCCATGGGAGGCCGGGCCACTGTCGTGGACAACCGGGAGGTCGAGGAACGCCACCCGGGAGGCGGTCACCGCGACGTCGTGGTGCAGGGTGGCCCGGGGAACGTCCACGGAGGTCGAATGGACGAGCCGACCGGCCGCATCCAGCTCGTGATATCTCAGGAAGGGCGGACCCCAGGGATCTGCACCCACGAAGGCGAGGCTCCCGGTCACCGGGTCGACGTGGGGATGGGCGCCCATCGGCGAAGCCAGCATGGCGTCGAAGTCCTCGATCCGCAGCGTGTCGAGATCGGGCGTGATCAAGTGGGGAAAGCCCGACCCGCCCAGGGCCATCAGGCGACCGGCGTGCCACACCACGTTGGCGTTGACCGGTCCGTCGAGCGGCTCGGCCGGACCTGGTGGCGCCACCGACCCGATCTCGGCCGCCAGCTTGCGGGTGCGGACCCAGCGGTTTCGGTAGGACACGGCCGTCCCGTTTCGGATGCCGACGGCGTGCACCATGCCGTGCCCTTCGGACCAGTGGTAACTCGTCGGGTCCGGTACTGCGGCAGGGTTCGGGCCGTTGCGAAGGTACATCCCCTCGAGCGTCGGGGGAATGGTGCCGTCGACCGGTAGGGGGTTCTCGACGGCCAGCTCGGCAGTCACCGGGGCGAAGTTGCCCGACAGGTACGGGTTCCCACCCGCGCCACCGTCGCCCTCGTCGGGATCGGACGCCTCGCCCCTCGCGCTCTGCGGGCCCCCTCCTCCTCGGCCCAGCGGGTCGCCGTCGCCGCCCGGGCCGCTCTCGTCCACGAAGACAACATAGGAGATCGACGCATCTCGGCTCGATGGCCGGAGGGAGTGGTGGGGTATGGCAGGCTGGACCGATGGATTATCGGTCGGGAGGGCTCGCCGCCGATCTGACGTTCCGCCATCTGATCCACCAGGTCACGGACCCGGCGCTCCCGGGCCTCCTCGATGAGGGTCCCATGACCCTCTACACCGGATTCGACCCTTCGGCGCCGAGCCTCCACGTCGGCAACCTCCTCCAGATCTGCACGTTGCGGCGCTTCCAACAGGCCGGCCACGCACCGATCGCCCTGGCCGGAGGCGCCACCGGCATGATCGGTGACCCGGGGGGCAAGACCCACGAGCGATCACTCCTCTCGCCCGAGGAGCTGGAGGCGAACCTGTCGGCCATGCGCCGTCAGCTCTCGGGGTTCCTCGACCTCGACGACACCCCCGGCCCCGGACGAGCCTGCCTCCTGGACAACGCCGCGTGGCTGGCGAGGATGTCCGTGGTGGACTTTCTCCGTCAGGTGGGGAAGCACTTCACCGTGAACCAGATGATGGCCAAGGAGTCGGTGCGGTCACGCCTGGAGCGGCCGGACCAGGGGATCTCCTTCACCGAGTTCAGTTACATGCTGCTTCAGGCTTACGACTTCTTCCGCTTGTCCACTGACCACGGTTGCCGGCTCCAGGTGGGCGGGAGTGACCAATGGGGGAACATCACCCTGGGAGTGGAGCTGATCCGCAGATCCACCCGCGTCGAAGCCTTCGGGTTGACGACTCCGTTGGTGACCAAGCCCGACGGCACCAAGTTCGGCAAGACCGAGTCCGGGACGGTGTGGCTCGACGGGTCCATGACCAGCCCCTATCGGTTGTACCAGTTCCTGCTCCAGAGCGAGGACGCCGTGGTCGGGGAGTACCTCCGCTACTTCACGTTCCTCACCCACGAAGAGATCATCGACCTGGACGGTCAGACCACGACCCACCCGGAGCACCGGGCAGCCCAACGGGCGCTGGCCCGGGCCGTGTGCACCCTGGTGCACGGGTCCGAAGCCACCGCCGCCGCCGAGAGGGCGTCTGCCGCGCTGTTCGGGTCGGAGATCGCCGCGATCGACGAGCGGACGCTCCTCGACGTCTTCCAGGGCGCGCCGTCGTTCCCGGTGCCGCGCGACGAGCTGGACGGCTCGGGAGTTCTCCTGGCCGACATGATGGTGACTGCGGGATTGGCGCGTTCCAAAGGTGATGCCAGGAGGACGATCGCCCAGGGAGGGGCCTACGTGAACAACGTCCGCCAACGCGATGGCGATCGTCTTATCGGTATCGGCGACCTGCTGCACGGGCGCTATCTGGTCTTGCGCCGTGGTCGGCGCGACCACTGCCTGGTCCGGGCCGAATGACCCACCGTGTCTGGTTCGCCATCGGGGCATTCCTCGTGGCCGCCGTGGGAGTCGTGGCCTTCGTCGCCTACGGCGGGGTCGGCTCCGGCGGCACTCCCCGCCAGCAACTGAAAAATTGGGTGGACGTCACCGGCCTTGGCCAGAGCATCGGAACCCTCCAGGACGACGGTGCTCACGTGAGTGAAGTGCTGGCCCGCCACCGGGGAACCTCTGCTCTCCACACGATATGTGGCGTCCTCACCACCGACGCCGAAGCGGCGAACTCGCACCTCCCGTCTCCCGACACCCAAGTTACCGAGCTCTTGGCCAAGGCCTACGCGCTCGAGTACGACGCCGGTTCAAACTGCTATGCCGCCGGAGTGAGCGGAACGAAGCTCCTGGCCAAGTCGGCGGCGGAGCGGTCCGAGGCCGAGCGGCTGTTCAGAGAAGCTCTGGACCAGGTCAGGGCGGTCACGACGCAGACGGTGGCGACCACTACCACCACGGTCCCGACAACGACAACAGGTTTCCTCTGATGGGAACCGATTCGGACCCAGGTCTCCCGACAGGTTCTTCCGGGCCGGGCGATCCGGCACCGGGCGATCCGGTACCGGGCGATCCGGGTGACGCGGCAGATCGTCTCCGCCGCCGCATCCTGTGGGCGATGCCCACCGGCCTGTACGTGATCGGAAGTCGGGGGGAGCTCGACGGTACCCTCCGGTGGAACCTCATGACGGCGAACCTGGTCCTCCAAGTCGCCGTCGAGCCCAAATCGCTGGCGGTATCGGTCGAGGCCGGATCGGTGACCCACCGAAATCTCGAGGCCACAGGGTGCTACACGGTGAACTTGGTGGCTCGAGAGGACCGCATGCTCGTGCGGCGTTTCGTCAAGCCCGTACCGGTCACCACAGTGGTGATCGACTCCGATGGTCGCCCGAGCGCAATGGGTGGCCATGAGGTCGTCGTGGCGACCACGGGAGCCCCGATCCTGCAGAGGGCGGTCGCGTGGCTCGACTGCCAGGTTCGAGAACGGGTGGAACTCGGCAGTCACACCTTGTTCATCGGCACCGTGGTGGACTTCGGTGGGCCCGAAGGGCAACTCCCCCCGCTCCTTCGTATGGAGGACACCCGGATGAGCTACGGGGGCTAGTCGTCCGGACCCGGACGCTTCTCACCATCGTCCGCCTCGGGCCGGGGACGCAGATCGATGGTGAGGGTCAGGATCCCGTCTTCGAGCACGGCGACGGCATCGCCGAGCATGGCGAAGTCCATGTAGTCCAACTGGGCCTGCTGGCGGAACCGCTGGCGTTCGGGGCCTTCGACCGGCGGGAGGCCGCGCCGTCGGACTGCTTCGGCCCGATGGCGGAAGCGATCCATCATCTCGGCGGGGTCGAAGTCGGGTGCCATCGGTCTGACCTCGAGCGTACCGGGCGACGCGGCCGGGTCGGCAGCGGAGGGGCGCTAGAGTGTTCCTACGACCGGGGATGGCAGATCCGGCACCGGCTGGGTTGGGACGGCCGGCAGACCGGACGGGCAGCGCTGGACCGAGCCCGGCACGGGCTTCGGACAGCAGCAAGGGAGTTGTCGTGAAGAAGGGACGCCACCGGCGCTTCGAGGAAGCGCGCAGCCTGAAGCGCTCAGTGACCACGGCCGGGCAGCGGTGCCCGGAGTGCGGCGCAGAACCCGAGGACGTGCATGCGTCGTGGTGCTTGGCCGAAGAAGACCAGTACGACCGCATCCTGGGCTCAGTGACGCCGTCCAGGGACGACGGTGAGCGAGATCCTCTGGACGACTGACGGCCGACCCGGTTCGGGCGGCTTCCGGATGAAGGAGAGGGCAGCGCCGGTCGACCCCATCCAGAGGGCCCAGACCGGCAACAGTGGTCAGCGGCTTCGAACTGCGGGGTGGGGGAGGGGCACGCCGCGTGAGACCGAGGCGCTCCGTGCCTCCAGGTACGAGACCAAGGTGCGGTAGATCTTGCGGCCGACCATGGCTGCAAGCTCGGCTTCCATCTCCAAGTAGACGGGGCGCTCGCCGCCGAACGCCTCGGGGGCTTCGGTGCACCACCAAGCGAAGTCGTTGCCGCCCGGGCCCCAGTGCTTTCGGTCCCACTGACGCACCGTGGAAGTGACATGACCGTCTTCGGCGACCGTGTCCTCGCGACGGAGCGGGAGCTGCCAGCAGACCTCCGGCTTCAGGGTGAGGGGATTCTTTCCCCGGCGTAGCGCAGCCTGATGAAGGGCGCACCCCGGCCCGGTGGGAAATCCCGGGCGGTTCAAGAAGATGCAGGCGTCTTCGACCACCCGGGTCACGGTCTCACCGTGCTTGTTCTTCTTGAGGGCACCGCGCTTTCGACCTTGCTCGTGGAACTGCCATTCGTCGGGGCCCAGGGTGCGGGCTACCTTCTCCACCCTGCGGGCGTCCTTGGCGTCGACCATGTGCGCGCCATAAGAACAGCAACCGTGGACCAGCTCGGGCGCCGGCTCGGTGAGAACCCCCTGGCAGCCGCGACCGTAGATGCAGTTCCAGCCGCTGGTGAGGAACGACACGTCGAACACCCACGTACGCTCCTCGTCGGGATCCTCGAAGCTCACCCACTCACGGGCATCCACGTGACGGTTGCCGGCGGCCATGGTCGGCACCCTAGTGCCTGACGATGAGGACTCGGCGTGGCGCGGGGCGGACCGCAGGAGGTGGGCTGTTCAGTCCGGTCACCGCGAGCCGGGTCGTCCCGTATGATGACCCTATGTCTCGAACCGCGCAGGATCTGCCCACCACTGTCGCCCCCGCACTCACCCTCACCGAGGAGGCCCGAAGGGTGGTCCGCGACGCCATCGGCCAGGAGCCGGATCCCGAGCGCCTGGCCCTGTGGCTGGAGGTCAGGGGTGTCCAGTCCGGGGCCTTCGTATACGACCTCTACTTCCAGGCACTGGCTGATGCCGCAGGTGACGACGTCGTGCAGCACGACGACGAGGTGCCAGTGGTCATACCGGCGGCGAGCGTTTCTCGGCTGCGTGGGGCCAGGCTCGAGTGGTCGGAGGAAGGTTCGGGCGGACTGGTACTGGTGAATCCGAATGCGCCGACGCCCGAAGAGGCGGCACCGGGCGTGCCGTCAGAGGTGCTCGAGGCGGGCCTGGACGGTCCACTGGCCACCCGGGTGGCGAAAGTCCTCGAAGCGGTCGTGAACCCGTCGATCGCCAGTCACGGCGGGCGTTCCGATCTGGTGGCGATGGACGAGAGCGGGGGCGTGGCCTACCTGCGCCTCTCGGGTGGGTGCCAAGGGTGTGCGATGTCGAGAATGACGTTGACCCAGGGGATCGAGGTGGCGTTGCGCGATGAGGTGCCCGAAGTGACCAGGGTGGTCGACGTGACGGACCACACCGACGGCGAGAACCCGTACTACTGATCGCTTGTCGCTCTGATCGAGCGGTGGCACTGGGGGGGGAGCAAGATCGGTGGTGAACGCCGCGCTGGTCGGGGGCTGTGCAGCGGCGGGCGCCGTTGCCGGGGTCTTCATGGATGTGTTGGCGTCGCGGGTTCCTCCCCATAGGGCGTCGATACCAGCACCGGTGTCATCTGCCGCCGGGGACTCGACTGCCGCCGGGCACGCGCCGCTCGGCGCCCCTCCTTCCGCTGCGACCCTTCCCGCTGCCACCGTTCCCGGCACTACTCCTTCGCCTGACCCCCCTCAGGCTGTCCCCCCACCGGCCAGGCCGATCCCCGCTGAGAGGTCCGTCGTGGTGGTGGTCACGGCGGTGCTGTTCGCCGGAGCGGCTGCCCGCCTGGGTACGGTCCCCGAGCTGGGCGCATACTGCGCTCTCTTCGCCGGGTTGGTGGCGGTGTCGGTGACCGACATCCGGGTAGGACTGGTCCCGAGGGCGTTCTTGTACCCCACGGCCGGGTGGGTGGCGGCAGGCCTGGTGGCGGCCTCGGCCGTCGATGCCGACTGGCGTCCCTGTCTCGATGCCCTGATCGGTGGAGCAGCGGCGTTCGGCACGTTCTTCGCCGTCTGGTGGCTCGTCCCCCGGTCGATGGGGTTCGGTGACGTGCGACTGGCCGGGGTCATAGGTCTTTCACTGGGTTGGTTGGGGTTGCGGCAGGTGTACCTGGGCTTCGTGGTGGCGTTTGTCGTGGGCTCGGTGGTCGGGGTGGCGAAGATGGTGGTCCAGCGGACCGGCCGGAAGACCGCGCTCCCGTTCGGTCCGGCGTTGGCCGCGGGTGCCGTGGTCGGGGTGCTCTGGGGCTCCACGCTCGCCAGTCTGTGGTTCCGTGCCTGACCCGGACTCGAGCGTCTGACGGGGCGCCCGGGCCGCGCTGGGTAGTTTGGAGGGGTGCTGCGCTTCCTGACTGCAGGTGAGTCACATGGACGGGCCCTGGTGGTCGTCGTCGAGGGACTTCCGGCCGGCCTCCCGATCACCGTCGAGGACGTCTCGGCCGAGCTGGCTCGCCGTCGGCTCGGCTTCGGTCGGGGTCCGCGGATGCGATTCGAGGCCGATCAGGTCAGCCTCCTCGGCGGGGTGCGACACGGTCGCACCCTGGGCTCACCGGTGGCCGTGGAGATCGGAAATTCGGAATGGGAGCGTAAGTGGACCCAGGAGATGTCGCCCGCTCCGGGGGCTCCTGCTTCGGTGCTGACCCAGCCCCGACCGGGGCACGCCGATCTGGCCGGGATGCAGAAGTACGGCTTTGACGACGCACGTGACGTGCTCGAGCGGGCATCGGCCCGGGAGACCGCCGCCCGGGTGGCGGCAGGCACGCTGGCCAAAGCGCTGCTGGCCACCCTCGGCGTGAGGATCGTGAGCCACGTCATCCAGCTCGGCGACGTCCGGGCCAGCGAAGGGCTACGCCCGACGTTCGAGGACCTCGACCAGGTCGATGGCTCGCCGGTGAGGTGCTTCGACGCCGACGCCGAGCCCCGGATGGTGGCGGCGGTGAAGGCTGCAGCCAAGGACGGTGACTCCCTGGGAGGTGTCGCCGAGATCGTGGCCTACGGCGTGCCGGTGGGCCTGGGGAGCCACGTCCACTGGGACCGGCGGCTCGACGGGCTGTTGGCTCAGGCGCTCATGAGCATCCAGGCGGTCAAAGCGGTGGAGATGGGTGAGGGCTGGGAGGCCGCCGGCCGGAGGGGCTCTGAGGCGCACGACGCCATCAAGGTGGACACCTCAGCCGTGCTCTCGGGAGGTTTCGGCCGCGACACGGCGAGAGCCGGTGGGATCGAGGGGGGCATTTCCATCGGGGGACTGGTCGTGGCCCGGGTGGCGATGAAGCCGCTGGCCACCCTCAACCGCCCGGTGCTCGAGACGGTGGACGTGTCGACCGGGGAGTCCACGGTCAGCTTCCGGGAACGTACTGACGTGACGGCCGTGCCGGCGATGGGGGTCGTCGCCGAGACGATGATGGCCCTGGTCCTGGCCAACGAGGCGTTGCGGAAGTTCGGAGGGGACTCGATGTCTGAAGTCACCCGGAACAGGGACGGCTTCGTGGCGGCTCTGGGGGAGACGCACTCGGGTGCTCGTCCACCCGACACCGGCATACCCGACGCCGGCATACCCGACACCGGCATACCCGACACCGGCCCACCAGAAGGTCGCTCGTCGATCTCTGGTGCGCCGCCGGGCACCGGTCGGTGACACGGGTGGTGCTCATCGGGATGCCAGGGGCCGGAAAGACCCTGACTGGGGAGATGGTGGCCGACCGGCTGGGCTGGAAGCACGTCGACACCGATGACGAAGTGACCGCTCGAGCCGGGAGGAGCGTCCCGGAGCTCTTCCGTACCGCGGGTGAAGCAACCTTCCGGGCCATCGAGAGCGACGTGGTCCGCTCGGTCTTGTCAGAGCAGTCGGAGGTCGTGGTGAGCTTGGGCGGAGGCGCGGTGGCGGACCCGGTGAACCGCGAGGCGATCGGTCGATCCGGCATGGTGGTATGGCTCCGAGCTGAGCCCTCGACCCTGGTCGGGCGGGTGGGTGACGCCGGCGATCGCCCGCTGCTGGCCGGTGCTCTGGGGGTAGAGGAGTCGATGACCCGTCTGGACGCCGAGCGCCGTGCCCACTACGCCGAAGTAGCCGATGTCGTCGTCGACGTGGACGGGAAGACCCCCGACGAGGTGGCCGACGAAGTGGTGGCACAGGTCGAGGCCGGGCACCGGTGATCGTCGTACCGGTCGAGCTGGGTCCCCGGCGCTACGAGGTCCACGTGGGTGAAGGTGCCCGAGGGCTGCTGGCCGAAGTGGTCGCCGGTCGTGCTCCGGACGCCCGGAGGGCGGCGGTCGTGACCCACGCCGCCTTGACTGCCCAGGAGTGGTTCTCCGACATCGATCCAGGTATTCCCTTCGACGTCCACTTCGTTGCCGAGGGTGAGGGCAGCAAGACTCCCGCCACCGTGGAGACCCTCTGCCGTGAGCTGGCGCGCTCCGGGCTCACCCGAGCGGACGTGGTGGTGGCCGTCGGGGGCGGGATCGTCACCGACGTTGCCGGCTTCGCCGCCGCGGTGCACCACCGAGGTACGCCCTACGTGAACGTGCCCACCTCGTTGCTGGGTCAGGTGGATGCCGCCATCGGGGGCAAGACCGGCGTGAACCTCCCTGAGGGGAAGAACCTGATGGGGTCTTTCTGGCAGCCGCTAGCCGTGCTGTGTGACACCCACGTGCTCAGCTCGATGCCCCCGGCGGAGTGGGCGTGCGGTCGGGGAGAGATGGCGAAGTACGCATTCATCTCCGGAGCTGCTCCCGACGTCTCGATCCTCGAGCTCCCGCTGGCCGAGCAGGTAGCCCGCTGCGTGGCCATCAAGGCCGATGTCGTGGCGTCCGACGAGCGGGAGAGCGACCGTCGGATGATCCTGAACTACGGCCACACGCTGGCGCATGCCCTGGAGGCGGCGGCGTTCGGCACCGACGGGCTCCGACACGGGGAGGCGGTCGCCGTCGGACTGGTCTTCGCCGCGGAACTGGCCCATCGTCTGGGTCGGATCGATGCCGCCCGGGTGGAGACGCATCGTCGGATCGTCGAAGGGTTCGGGCTCTCGCACTCCCTTCCGGCCGGCACTGACCATGCGTCGCTCCTCGCGTTCATGACCCGCGACAAGAAGGCCACCCGGGGCCTCACCTTCGTACTGGACGGCCCGAGAGGGGTCGAGCCGGTCCGGGGTGTCGACCCGGAGGTGGTGCTGAGTACCCTGGCGGAGATGGACACCCGTTCCCGACAGGCTGAGGTCCCAGGCCGTGGGGTGACCCCGTGACGGTCCGGGCACCCGGCCTCCGCACGGTGCTCCTCCTCTCGGGTCCGAACTTGAGCCTCCTCGGGGATCGCGAGCCCGAGATCTACGGTCGGTCCACGCTCGAAGATCATGTCCGTGCCGCCACCGAGCAGGGGCGCAGGTTGGGGCTCACGCTCGAGCACACTTGTTCAGAGGACGAGGGAGATCTGATCGGTGAAGTGCACCGGGCTCGCGGACGTGTCGGTGCCCTGGTGGTGAACGCCGGCGCCCTCAGCCACACGTCCTGGTCCCTCCACGATGCCCTGGCGGCCTTCGAAGGCGTCGTGGTCGAAGTGCACCTGTCGAACCCGGCAGGGCGGGAGCCGTTCCGTCACCACTCGGTGCTGGCGTCGGTGTCGGACGGGACGATCGCCGGGTTCGGCGGGCTGGGCTACGAGCTGGCCATGGTCGCCGTGGCGCGGCTCTTAGGGTCAGACGAGGCGGAGCGGGAGTGAGCGAAGCGCTGCCCCCGATGGCCGTGAACGCCCGGATGGGGCGGCTGGTGGCACGTCTGGCCGACGCCGGGCACGGTGGCGACAGCGGCTCCAAAGGCGGCCCCGGCTCCGTGGGCGGCCCCGGGCTGGACGCCCTGATCGTGACCAATCTCTCAAACGTCCGCTACCTGACCGGGTTCACCGGATCGGCAGGGGTGCTCGTGGTGACCGAAGGGCGTGCCGTGCTCACCACCGACGGCCGGTACCGGACCCAGTCGGTCGAACAGGTGGCAGCGGCTGGGGCCGAGGTAGAGGTCGTGGTGGGCGGGGTCCAGGCGCAGCGCCAGGCCGTGAAGGACGTTCTGGCCAGTTCGGGCCGGGTGGGCCTGGAGGCCGACGACGTGACGTGGGCTGCCAGCCGGCGCTGGGCCGAGGAGCTCGAAGGTGTGGAGATGGTGGCCACGGCCGGCCTCGTGGAAGGCCTGCGTGAGGTGAAGGACGCTGGGGAGATCGCCAGGATGGAGCAGGCCGCGGCCATCGCCGACGACGCGTTGGCCGACGTCCTCCCGCTGCTGCATCGCTCCCCAGACCAGCCGCTGACCGAGACGCGCCTGGCCCTCGAGCTCGACACCGCCATGCGACGGCGGGGGGCCGAAGGGACGGCCTTCGAGACGATCGTGGCATCGGGTCCGAACTCGGCGAAGCCTCACCACCGACCCGTCGACCGGGTCATCGGTGCCGGCGAGGCGGTGGTGATCGACTTCGGAGCGGTCTTCGACGGGTACCGGTCGGACATGACCCGGACCTTCTGCGTCGGGGGAGAGCCCGAAGGCGAGCTGGCCCGAGTGTTCGAGGTCGTGACCCAGTCCCAGGCCGACGGGGTGGCTTCGGTGCGGGCCGGAGCCGAAGCCAAGCACGTCGACGCCGTCTGCCGTGACGTGATCGCCCGAGCGGGATGGGCCGACGCCTTCGAGCACGGCACCGGGCACGGAGTGGGACTGGACATCCACGAAGCCCCGACCGTGAGCCCCCTGGGCACTGCTATCCTCTCGCCCGGCACGATCGTCACGGTGGAGCCCGGTGTCTACCTCCCCGGGACCGGCGGCGTGCGCATCGAAGACACCCTGGTGGTCACCGAGAACGGTAGTCGACCACTCACCAAGTTCACGAAGGACATTGTGCCCTGATGGCAGTTTCCACGAATGATTTGAAGAACGGGATGACCCTGAACCTGCCCGAAGGTCTGTTCGGCGTCGTGGAGTTCCAGCACGTGAAGCCCGGTAAAGGAGGAGCCTTCGTCCGCACGAAGCTGAAGAACGTTCGCACCGGGGCGGTTGTCGAGCGCACGTACCGCGCTGACGAGAAGCTCGAGCAGGCGATCATAGAGAAGCGCGAGATGCAGTTCCTCTACCGTGACGGTGCTGACTACGTGTTCATGGACACCACCACCTACGAGCAGATGTCCGTCACCCCGGCGTCACTCGGGGACGCGGTGAATTTTCTGAAGGAGACCGATGAGGCGATATTGGAGATCTTCGAAGGAGAGATCGTCGGTGTCGACCTCCCGGCCGCGGTGGAGCTCACGATCACCGAGACCGAGCCAGGTATGCAGGGCGACCGCGTGTCAGGCGCCCGTAAGCCGGCAACGCTGCAGACCGGGCTCTTGGTTCAAGTACCACTGTTCGTCAACCCCGGCGACGTCATCAAGGTGGACACCCGTAGCGGGGAGTACCTCACCAGGGCATAGCCCGAGCCGGATGCCCGATGGGTGGATGGGTCGAGCGAAGTGCGGAGATCGGTGACCTCCGATCACGGGACTCGCCACCAGAGCCGGGAGCGGGCACTTTCGATCCTCTACGAGGCCGAGATGAAGGGCGAGCCCCCTTCCCGGGTCTTGGAGTCCGTCCCGGTCGCACCCGACCCCTTCGTGCGTCTTCTGGTGACCGGTGCGGAGAGCCGGCGCCAGAGGTCCGAGGAGCTGATCGCGGCGAAGGCCATCGGCTGGCCGCTCGATCGGATGGCGGTCATCGACCGGCTGGTCCTCAGGCTGGCGGTGAGCGAGCTCTTGGATCCCGAGGGTCCTCCGCCGGCCGTGGTCATCGACGAAGCCGTCGAGCTGGCCAAGACCTACTCCACCGACGAGTCGGGGAGCTTCGTGAACGGGATCCTGGCGGCCATCGTCACCTCCGGGTCGACCTGAAGACCGCCGGCACCGCCCGCTCCGGCTGCTAAGGTCGACTCCTGACCGTGAAGCGGGTCCCGTGAGGCTCGTACGGACAGGAGGAGCAGTGGCTGAGCGCGAACGCAGTCATACCCGGCCCCTGGGTGGCGTGTTCGTCCCACGTTCCGTGGTGCTCTCGGCCGCAGACGTCCAGCGGGCGCTGACCCGGATGTCACACGAGATCGCCGAGCGCAATGGCGGGCTCGACGACGTGGTCCTGGTGGGCCTTCAGACCGGAGGGGTGCCGCTGGCCCGACGGATGGCCGTGGTGCTCGGGGACGTAGAAGGGCGTGAGGTCCCACTCGGGACGTTGGACGTTGCCTTCTACCGCGACGACATCGGTCTCCGTCCCGTGCTCCCCGAGGCAGTGACCGACATCCCCGTCGACCTGACCGGCAAAGTGGTCGTGCTGGTAGACGACGTCCTGTTCACCGGACGCACGGTACGAGCCGCGCTCAACGCGTTGGGCGAGTTCGGCCGGGCACGGTCGATTCAGCTCGCGGTCATGATCGACCGTGGTCACCGCGAGCTGCCCATCCGCCCCGACTACGTGGGGAAGAACCTTCCCACTTCGCGCCAGGAGATGGTCGACGTGGGGGAGGACGGGGTCGCCATCGGGACCCTGTCGGATCGATGATCTCGACCGCCGACCCGGTCTCCGCAGCTCCCGAGACGACCTCGACGGAGCGCCACCTGCTCTCGGTTGCCGACCTCGGACGTTCTGGCATCGCCGAGGTGCTCGACGTCGCCGAGGCCTTCGCCGAAGTCGAGCGGAGGTCCATGCCCAAAGTGCCCACCTTGCGGGGCCGGGTGGTGGCCACGTTGTTCTTCGAGGAGTCGACTCGGACCCGCCTCTCCTTCGAGACGGCGGCCAAGCGGCTCTCGGCCGACGTCCTGTCGCTGGCCGTCGGCACTTCGTCGGTGAAGAAGGGCGAGTCGGTCCGCGACACCGTCGAGACGGTGGAGGCCATGGGGATCGATGCGCTGATCGTCCGGCACCGGTCCTCGGGCGCCTGCCATCAGGTGGCTCGTTGGGCCCGCAGGGCCCACGTGGTCAACGCCGGGGACGGCTGGCACGAACATCCGAGCCAGGCCCTCCTGGACTGCTTCACCCTTCGCCAGGTGTGGGCCGAGAGAGCCGGAGTGCCCCCCGCGTCGATGGGGATCGACTGCTTCGACGGGAAACGGATCCTGATCGTCGGCGACATCCGCCACAGCCGGGTGGCTCGCTCCCAGGTGCTGGCCTACGACGCGCTGGGGGCATCGGTGTCCATCGCCGGCCCGGGAAGCCTCCTGCCGCCTTCTCTCGCCGGATGGCCGGTGACGGTCGAGCCCGATCTCGACGACGCCCTGACCCG
The DNA here is from genome assembly GCA_021799915.1 of Actinomycetes bacterium. Next base: position 1,900 of record JAJYZN010000002.1, on the reverse strand, counting down.
CGTCGACGTGGTGTCGCTCCTGCGCATCCAGGCCGAGCGGGGGAGTGGTGCCTTCGTGCCGTCGCTGCGGGAGTACACCGAGCATTGGGGACTGACCTCCCGGCGGGCCTCCCGGTTGGCGCCTGGCGCCGTGGTGACCCATCCCGGTCCGATGCTCCGGGGCGTGGAGGTCGCCGGTGAGGTTGCCGATCTACCGTCGATGCTTGCGACCCGGCAAGTCACCAACGGCGTGGCCGTGCGTATGGCCATCCTGTTCCTTCTCCTCGGGGCGCCCGGCACCGATCCGAGAGCAGCGCGTCCGGTGCCCGAAGGCGTCCGGGTGGCCGTGGGGTCTGATCGTGGCTGACCTGGTGATCCGTGGAGGGTCGCTGGTGGGCGCCGACGGGGGCCGCCGCGCCGACGTGGCGATCACCGACGGGGTGGTCACGGCAGTGGCCGAGCGCCTGGACGTCGATCCGGGGACGAAGATCCTCGACGCCGGCGGGTGTGTGGTCTCACCGGGGCTGGTCGACCTGCACGCCCACCTCCGCCAACCCGGAGGCGAGGAGGCAGAGACCGTCGAGAGCGCCGCCCGGGCCGCGGCGCTCGGGGGGTACACGGCGATCGTGGCGATGCCCAACACCGATCCGCCTATCGACTCTGCGGCCGTGGTGCACGAGGTGCTCTCGCTCGGGCGGGGTGCGATGGCCGACGTGGCTGTCGCCGGCGCCATCACGGTGGGGCGTGCCGGCGACCAGCTGGCCCCGATGGCCGAGATGGCCGACGCCGGAGTGCGGATCTTCACCGACGACGGGGCCGGGGTCCAAGACGGTGGGCTCATGCGACGGGCACTCGACTACGCCGGAGGGCTCCGGGCACGGGGTCAGAAGGTCGTCCTGGCCCAGCACTGCGAAGACACGCTGCTGGCCGCCGGCGGGGTCATGCACGAAGGGGAGTGGTCCAGCCGGCTGGGTCTTCCCGGTATCCCCTCGGCGGCCGAGGAGGCCATGGTGGCTCGGGACATCGCCCTGGTCCGACAGACCGGCGTCCCGGTGCATTTCCTCCACCTCTCCACGGCCGGAGCCGTCGAGCTGGTGCGGCGGGCCAAGAGCGAAGGGCTGGCGGTGACGGCCGAGGTCGCACCTCACCACCTGGTCCTCACCGACCAGGCCGTGGCCGGGTACGACCCGTCGTACCGGGTGAACCCTCCGCTGCGCACGTTCGCCGACGTGCTCGCCGTCCGGGCCGGGGTGGCCGACGGCACCATCGACGCCGTGGCCACCGACCATGCGCCTCACAGCCCCGAGGTGAAGGACGTTCCGTTCGACATGGCACCTCCCGGGATGCTCGGGCTCGAGACGGCACTGGCCGTCACCCTCACGGCCCTCACCCGTCATCGAGGCTCCGGCTCGGCGCCGGGTGGGGGCGAGATGCCGGACGCACCCGGGCGGCTTGGCGGAACCGGGATCGTGCTCGACGCCGGGGAGGGAGCAGTGCTCGACGTCGGGGCCGTGCTGGCGCTTTTGACCGCTCGACCGGCGTCGATTGCCGGCCTGGGTGATTGCCACGGGGGTCCCCTCGTCGTCGGCGCGGTGGCCAACATCTGCGTGGTCGACCCCACCGCCACCTGGACCGTTGACCCCACCGGACTCGCCAGCCTCAGCCGCAACACCCCGTACGCCGGGTGGACGCTGACCGGGCGGGTCCGTCACACGGTCCTGCGCGGGGAACCGGTGGTGCTCGACTCGGAGGCCCAACGATGAGCGCGACGCGAGCTCCGGCCCACCTGGTGCTGGCCGACGGCACGGTGTTCGAGGGCGAGGCCGCGGGAGCCGCGCCGCCCGGTGGCATCGCCGTGGGCGAGCTGGTGTTCAACACCGCCCTCAGCGGGTACCAGGAGATCGTGACCGATCCGTCGTAC
>JAJYZN010000001.1 GCA_021799915.1 Actinomycetes bacterium | reverse complement strand
TCTCCAATATGGCTCTCGAGACCCCGCTCGTCATTGCCTGCGTCACCGAGTTGTGGCTGGCCTGGGAGCGCACATCGACGGCCCGCGTGCTGAGCGCGGGGGTCCTGCTCGGGCTCGCGCTGCTCACCGACCTCTTCGGCCTCGCACTCGTCCCGGCCGTGGTCGTGGTGGCGCTGGCCGTGCTTTGGCACAGGCACGGGTTGCGTGATGTCGCCATGGTCGCAGGCGGTGCCGTGGTTGCCGTCCTCATGGTGAGCCCCTGGTTGGCGTTCAACGAACGGACCTACCACGCGCTCACCGCGTCTGCGATCGCCAAACGCGAGCAGGCTCCGGTGGTGAACCCCCACCACCTCCACTACACCCTGGGTCTCGTGGCGCGCCTGACGGTCGAGAAGCTGTTCGCACCGGCGGTGCCCCAAGGTTGGACCCTCTCGGGGACCGGGATCGTCGAGTGGGTCCCCGACGTGCTCGGTGCCGTGCTGGTGGCCGCACCGCTCTTGGTCGGGGCGATGTCATTGCGGCGGATTGGCTCGCGCGGTTACTGGCTGACGGCGATCCCCTGGCTGTCGAGCGCGGCGATGTGCTGGGCCATCAGCTTGGGAGGCCAGTGGCTGACCATGCACTCCCGCTATACGTACCCGATGCTTGCCGTCCTCGTCCTCGGCCTGGCAGCGTGGGCGGTCTCGACGATGAAGGACTTGCGGTACTTCGTCGCCGTCGTCGTGGCATGCACGCTGTTGGTCGGCGTGTCGTGGGCGGCACTGTTCCCCCAGATCGCCACCCGTTGAGCTTGCGTGGAGCGAGCCGCCGGTCCGCGGGCAGCGCGGGCACTCCACGAGGTCGGTCGGTGCCCGGAGCGTCCCTGGAACCGGAGCGTCCCTGGGAAAGGCCCTTGAGGGGGGTAACCTGGGTGCACGGCGCCTGGCCAGGGACGCGGTGCCGGAGGAGCGCGTGATGACCACCATCGACCAAGTCGTCGGCCGGGAAGTCCTCGACTCGCGGGGGAACCCCACGGTCGAAGTCGAGGTGCTGCTCGACTCGGGAGCTCGAGGCCGGTCGATCGCGCCCTCGGGGGCGTCGACCGGTAAGCACGAGGCGGTCGAGCTGCGTGACGGCGGCGAGCGGTATGGCGGCCTCGGTGTGACCCGTGCGGTCGCCAACGTGAACGGAGAGATCGCCAGCGTGCTCGACGGCTTGGACCCCTTGGACCAGCGGGCGGTCGACATGGCCATGGTTGATCTGGACGGCACCCACGACAAGTCCCGGCTCGGGGCCAACGCCATCGTCGCCACGTCCATCGCAGTCGCGCGTGCGGCTGCGGATGACCTGGAGATCCCGCTCTACCGCCTGATCGGCGGGACGCGTGCTCGCGTGCTGCCCGTCCCCATGTTCAACGTGCTGAACGGCGGAGCGCACGCGGCCAACTCGGTGGACTTCCAGGAGTACATGGTCATGCCAGTTGGTGCCGCATCGTTTGCCGAGGCTCTGCAGTGGGGAGCGGAGATCTACCACGCCCTGCGGCGTGTCCTCATCTCCCAGGGCCTGTCCACCGGGGTGGGAGACGAGGGCGGGTTCGCCCCGGACCTGGCGTCCAACGAGCGGCCGATCGAGATCCTCCTCGAGGCCATCGAGGCCGCCGGGCGAGCTCCCGGCGAGGAGGTCGCCGTGGCACTGGACCCTGCGACCAGTGAACTGTGGGACGAAGGATCGTACGTGCTCGCCGGGGAAGGTCGCCGGCTCAGCTCGGCCGAGATGGTCGATTACTGGACCGACCTCGCGGAACGGTACCCCATCGTCTCCCTCGAAGACGGGATGGCCGAAGAGGACTGGGACGGCTGGGCAGCGCTCACGACGGCGCTCGGTGATCGGGTCCAGCTCGTGGGCGACGACGTGTTCGTGACCAACGTCGACCTCATCGAGCGGGGCATCCAGGCGAACGTGGCCAACGCGGTTCTCGTGAAGTTGAACCAGATCGGGACCCTATCCGAGACGCTCGACGCGGTCGACGTGGCAGGCCAGGCTTCGTACCGCTCGGTCATCTCACATCGATCCGGGGAGACCGAGGACACCACGATCGCCGACCTGGCCGTCGCAGTCAACGCGGGACAGATCAAGGCGGGCGCGCCGTGCCGGTCCGATCGGTTGGCCAAGTACAACCAGCTCTTGAGGATCGAAGAAGACCTCGGCGCCACCGCCGCTTTTGGCGGCGGCTCGGTTCCCCGCCGGTGGGGAAGACGTGGCTAGGTCCGGCCCCTCCAGGCCGCCCAGGCGTCCGGGTCCTCCAACCCGGATGGAGCGCCGCCGCGCTGCGCGGGTGCGGCGCAACCGGATCGCAGTCCTTGGAGCGGTGGTGCTGTCGGCGCTGATCCTCGTCGCTTGGTTCCCGGGCGCTGCCCTCTACCGTCAGCATCAGCAGCTCGCCTCGGCGTCGGCCCAGCTCCAGCGCCTCGACCGGCAGAACGCGGCTCTCAAAGCGGAGAAGGCCCGCCTCACGACCTCCTCGGAGGTCGCGCGGATCGCGCGCCAGCAGTACGAGCTGGTCGAGCCCGGTCAGCAGGCCTACGAAGTTCTCCCGCCTAACGGGTCCGCACGGGACGGCAGTGCGTACCCCGGCGACCCTGCGCTCCAGGGTCCTGTGGACCCGTCAGTGGCAGCGGTCTTGCCTCCCGGGGTCCTGCCCCGGACAACGCCGGGGACCACCCACCACGCTGCGCAGAAGACCCAGGCGCGCTCGTCGCAGGGGCTGGTGAGCCGGATCCTCGACACGTTCGAATTCTGGCGTTGAGTGGCCGGGCGCAGCCTGCGCTACACGATCGTGCCGCGGTTGCCGAGCTCTTGGGTCGGGAGCCTGGCGGCGCGTTCGAGGTCGTCGTCCGCGGGCAGGACGGTGCGCCGTCGGTCATCGCCAACTCCCCGCTCCTCGACGACGGGACTCCCATGCCCACTCGGTACTGGTTGGTGGATGCCGCGCTCAAGGCTGCGGTGAGCCGCCTGGAGGCCGCCGGTGGCGTCCGGCGGGCCGAAGGCGCGGTCGACCCACAGGCGCTGGCAGCCGCTCACGCCCGCTATGCGACGGACCGTGAACGAGCAATGCCTGCGGGCTACCGCGGACCGCGCCCGTCGGGGGGGGTCGGGGGAACGCGCGAGGGGGTGAAATGTCTCCATGCGCACTTCGCCTACTGGCTGGCCGGGGGAGACGACCCCGTCGGTGACTGGGTGGCGCTCGAGCTCGGCCTGGTCGGCCCCGCGGGGGCAGGTCGGTGACGGCCAGGGGCAGCGGCGGACCGGCTCGTCGCCGGAACGGGCCGGGGTCCCCGGGTGTCACGAACGTCCCGGGTGCCGCGGGAGCCCCAGGTGACCGTACGAAGGTATGGAAGCTGCTCGGACGGGTCGTCGTCGCAGTCGCCGGTGTGGCGTTCTTCGCCGTCATGGTCGTGGCATCGACGCGCTCGACGAGCTCGTTGGCCAGCGGGGAGTCGGTGGCAGCCCACCTCGCGGTGTATCGCCAGAGCCAATGCCTCACCCAGGAGGCCCGCCGAGAGCTGCCACGCGGCGCCGAGGTGGCGATCGAGAACAGCACCAACACCTACGCCGGCCAACTCGTCACCCAGTACCTCACCGGCTGGGCGGTACCGGTCACCCGCCCGGGTCTGGCCCGCTGGACGGTAGAGCTGGTGACAGGGCGCGGCGGCTGCAGCGGTGAGCACCTCGTCGTCAGGCCATCGTGACCTGAGGCTCGCTCCTCGAGGTCATGGCGCTCTTTGGCGCCCTCGGGGCACTGCCGGCTGCCGTCGTCGGGAGCCGGCCGGCAGTCCTGTTCATTGCACCTCTGATCGGCGCCGTGCTCACGGCGCTCGCCGCCATTGCCGAGTTCGCTCTCGGCGGGTCGCTCGTCCCGTGGACCGTAGCCCTCGGAACGCTGGTGTCGGGGATCGGTGCGGCGATGCTCTGGCGACGTCACGTGGGGCAACCAACTTCGCCGACGTGGTCGGCGCGGTGGTCGGCGCGGTGGTCGGCGGGATCGGCAGCGGGGTGGGGGCTGTCCGTGATCGTCAGGCCTGGTGGGGCCGGCAGAGCTGGTGGCGCCGCTGGCTGGGCTTGGCAGCCTGCCTGGCCGCGCCAATGGTCGTCTGGCCGCTCCTCATGCTCGCCGACGGGATAGGGAGCGACTTCTTCTCCTCGGCGCCGCCGAATCAGCTCCTTTCGAGGATCCTCCCTACGATCGACGGGATCTCCGACCACCTCGTCGTGCTGCCGATCGCCGCTGTCGTGGCGGTGTTCGGGATGATGGCCGCGGGGCGGCGCCAGCGCCGACTGCACCTGGCATCGCCGGGTTGGCTGTGGCTGGTGGTGCTGGTGTACGCGGCGCTCCTCGCCGGAACGTACGTCATCGGGACCATGCCGATCCAGTGGTGGTTGCCGGCAAGAAGGTGCCCTCAGCTCCGGCGGACAGCGAGCAGGTGGGCGTTGTCGCGCAGCGTCTGGGAACGACGCGAAGTCAGTGAGATTGTCCCTCGCGCGACCATTCTCGAGGTCGTCGGGAGCCGAGCAGCCCGAGGGCGATCCCGTCCAGGATGTCGGCTTCCGACACGATGCAGGTGCCGAACCCGAAGCGTTGCATCACTTGGCGCAGCACCATGACGCCACCGACGATCACATCGTGGCGACCGATCTCCATACCCGTCCGAGCCGCCCGTCGGACCGACGGTTCGCTCACCAGCGTCGCCCACCAGTGCTCGACGGCTTCGATCGTCAACGGGTAGTGGTGAATGCGCTCACGGTCGTAGCACTCGAGGTGCTGGTCCAGCGAGGCGAGGGTTGCGACGGTCCCAGCCAGCCCGATGAGCCGGGCTGGAGCACGCAGCGACGAAAGCGCCGGCATGGCTCGCTCGGCGAGATCGAGCTGGTGGGCCACGGCCGATCCCGCAACCGCAAGGTCGGAGCTCGTCGGAGGGTCGTGAGGGAAGTAACGCTCAGTGAGCCGTACACAACCCATGTCGAGCGATACCGCGGCCACTCGGCCGTCTCGAGCCATGACCAGCTCGGTGGAGCCGCCACCGATGTCGACGACCACGTCGTCTCCGGACCCCGGGACGATGTCCGACGTGGCCCCGGCGTAGGCGAGCCTGCCCTCCTCGTCGCCCGAGAGCAGCTCGGCTGTGAGCCCGGCGGCCGACGAGGCAGCCCGGAGGAATGCCGTTCCGTTCCTCGCGTCGCGGACTGCCGAGGTCGCGACCAATCTTCCCCGGACGACACCCAGCGCGAGCATCTCCTTACGCATCCTGGTCAGGACGTCGACCGTTCGAGCGATCGCATCGGAGGCGAGCTGGTGCGTTTCGTCGACGCCCTGGCCCAGCCGGGTGATCTCCATCCTGCGAGCCAGTGGACGCGCTTGGTCGTCGAGGACCAGCATCCGAGTCGAGTTGGTCCCGCAGTCCAGCGCGGCCACAGGTCCCCGGGGTGTGACGTCCATCAGAACGCCCCTGGGAGACGGAGGGCTGAGGCTGTCGGAGGGAACTTCACAGGCTCCGTCTAGCACACCTGAGGGAGAGAGGAGCGTGGATTGCTACCGCTGGCGGCGGACGCGCCAGCGAGCAGTCGCTCCGCCTGCGGCTCTGTCGCCCGCGCTATCGGCAGCCCTGTCGGCAGGTCCGCCAGCGGCGCTATCGGCAGGTCCGCCAGCGGCGCTGTCGGCAGGTCCGCCAGCGGCGCTATCGGCAGCTCCGCCATCGTGGCGGGCGAGAAGGTGGTCGCTCGGCCGGCCGAACGCGTAGCAACGCACCCCGGTGATGCGAGCTCCAGGCGAGAGAGCGATGGTGAGCGAGCTGCCCTTAGGACCGTTGCCACTGCCGCCACCGTCGGCCTCCACCTCGAACACCGGTCGCGCGTATGGGACGAGCCGGCTCGATGCGTAGCCGACGAAGGAGGACGCCGGGCCCCCCGCATCCTGCCCACCTATCTCGATAGCGGTCGGATTAGCCGTGAGCGTTCGGAGCGGCACTCCGTCGGGGATCGGGAGGCGAGCCACCCAGACGCCCGACGCGGGGCGACCATCCGGGCCTGGGACGCAGGTCCACATCTCGGGCGCCGACGTCAGATCCTCCGGCGAGGATCGCCAGGGAAGCGACAGTGGTCGGATGTGGCCGATCACCTGATGGTCTACACGGCCGGTGACTTCGGCTTCGCGGGCCGAGACGGTCGCGAAGCCCTGACCGGTTGGGTGAGACCTGGCCCAGAGCAGAGGGAGCATGTCCGGTGACGCCTCGATGAGGACACGCGCCACGACCCGCTGGGCCCGGTAGCCGTCGGCCTCGAGGAGATCGGGTTGCGCGGTGTACGTCACCTCCCCGTCGCGAGCCATCTCCCAGAGATCGCCAGCGCCTGGGACTGCACACCCTGGTCGCCATGCCATCCCGAGCGTGCCTTCGAGCGTCCACGACAGCGAGCCGTCGCGTGGACGGTCTCCGAGCGTCAGGCAAGAGCGCCCGGTCGCGGTCTCCGACCACCGGTACAGCGGGGCGAGGCCCGGGTCGGGAGCGCGAGCATGACCGATGGTGCCTTCCACCCGGTAGCCGCTGTGCGTGAGCGATCTCCAGTCGATCGCCAAGCGCTGACCGGGCTCGCCTACCACCATCACGGCCGGTGAACCTGGGCTCAGCCGCAGGAGAGGGGAGGTCACCCCCGGGATGGGGCTGATGTCGCCGATCAGTCGAGCATTGACCAGTTGCTCGCTGTAGTGGAGCAACTCGGACCCGTTGACGTACCAGGTCCCACCCCCATCGCTCCAGGCAGCTTGGAACAGACCGACCGCTGGCGAGGTCCTCCCCGGCATGGTGACTTGGGCCACCGCCATTGCCGTTGGCCTGATCGATTCCGTGCGCAGCATGCAGTCGTCAGGCTCAGTCGTGTAGCGGAAGCGATGGCCGTCGAGAGCAATCTCGTACAGGGCCACCCATGTCTGGGATTCGGCGCTTCGTGAGTCGGATCCGTCTGCTCCGATCGAGGTGGCCAAGTTGATGGAGAGCGAAGAGCGGGCACAGATGAGTGCCCTCTCACTCTCGATCTCGAGAGCCGGGACGGAGGTAGCTGGCGCTTGGGAAAGCAGCGAACGACAGGCGCGTTCGAAAGCACCGGCGAGCTCGACTCCCTCGTCGAGGGGCGAGTTGAACACGTATGCGATCGGAAGCTCTCTCACCGAAAGCGTTGAGTCGGTGGTCACCCGGTACACGGGTGCGTTCGTCAGTTGGTTGGTGCCGGCGGCCAGGCATGCCGTGCCTGAAAGTGGCTCGGTCCACGCACGGCCCAATGACACGCGCAGCTCGCCTTCACTCGGTGCCCGGGAACTGGTGATGTCGTCGACGGCTTCCAAGCGGGCGCTTCCATCGAGCCGACGCACGAGATCGAGGCGGACCGTGCGCTCAGGCTTCCAGGTGGCCCACGCCCCTTCGGCGATCGCATGTGCTCCATCGCGGTAACCACGCGGAGGCTTCGGCATGCGCCGCAGGCCGCCTTTCGGGATGAAGACGGGGGCTGCCTCGCTCCAGCGGAAATGGGCCTCGGAGTTCTGCGGGTCGTTATCAGGAGGCAGGCTGGGAGCAAGGGTCGATGGCTCGGCAGTCGAGAACGCGTCCACAGGGTCAGGTGCCGGTCGGGTCGAATGGTTCCGGACCGACGGGGACCGCCACCATTCGGTGATGCCTTGGGGCTGGACCAGATCTTCGAGTACGGGACCGAGGCCATCCGGGCCAAGGTGCGCGTCAACCCTCCATTGGGCATACGCGAGACCACCGAGAAGCACTGCCACCGGCCGACCGAGCATTCGCTCCCAGGGGACTGTGAGCCGATCGTCCGGCACGTGAGCGAGCCCGAAAGCAGCCGTATCCGGATTGCGCAATGCCAGGCGGAGGAGCCGCTCGATGAACCCGGGGTCCGAGAAACCCCCCATGCCTTTCGGTTCGACGACGACGACCCATCGTCCCCGAGCCTGGGGCATCGGACCAACATCTGGCGCGACGAGAAGCTCGAAGTCCCCGCAGGTCTGATGTGCCACGTCGATCGGCGGCGGCGAGGTGGTGACGACGCTCAATGCCGGTGCCCAGCGGCATTTCACCTCGATCAAGGAGCGATCGCCGAACAGCTCCGGATGCACCGAGGCGACGCTGCTCTCGTGGTCGCCCCCTGCGTCTTGGAAGAGCTGGCGCCGGGAGGTCGCATGGTGCCGGTAGCGGAGCCTTGCGGCATGGTTGGGCACGCCGTGGATTCCTGCGGCACCGAGGGTGAGAAAGTAGTCCCAGTCTTCGTGGATGCCCACGAGGTCCTCATGGAATTCGAAGCCGGCGTCGAATACCCCGCTGTCGATCATGCAGCCCATGCCGCAGTAGTTGCGGCGCATGAGGAGGTACAGGTTGTATGGCGGCATCTCCACGATCCGTTCTTGATTGCCAAAGAACTCGAAGTCCGGGTACACGAATCCGACGTCCGCTGGCGCGGCGACCAGCGCATCGAGTGCCGTCTCGATCTGATTGGAGGGCATTACGTCATCGCTGTCGAGGAAGAAGATGGCATCGCCGCTCGAAGCTGCCGCCCCGGTGTTGCGCGCTGCGCTCGGTCCTCGGTGCTCCTGGCGGATAACGCTTATCCCGTTGTCGACGAGGGAAGCAAGCACCTCAGTGCACTTCGGGTTGGTGGAACCGTCGTCGACCACGATGATCTCGTCCACTGGGCGCGTCTGGGACCGTATCGAGGCGATGGCCTCGTCGACGAATTCCTCGTGGTCGTAGAAAGGCATGACGACGCTCACCCGTGCAGACGTGGTCGACATGGCTCTGCGGGTCATCCGCGTCCGTGGTGATCGAGGGGCGCCGCTCCGAGGCTGCCAGGTACCCGAAGTCGACAGGCGGTCCTCGGCTTCTCGATCTGCCGCAATGGAGGTGCTCAGCACAGGAGCGTCGGTTGGGGTTCGACGCGCGGCAATGGAACGGTAGAAGCTGCGGAGCATCTCCATTCGCTCGTGGTCCTGGTCGTGATCGTCGCCGGTTCCGCCGGGGATGCGGCTGATCACGGCTTCGGGTACCCCCCGCCGGAGCAATTCACCAGGAACTGCCTCTGTCTCGGCGAGGTACCCGCAGATCAGGCCCGCGTAGCGCAGGAGAAGGTACTCGGTGAACGGGTCGAACGCTCTTTCCCCGCGTTCCCCGCGTTCCCCGCATCGAGCCGACGTCACGACGACGAGGTCGGGGTAGGCGCGGCAGATCGCCGGGAGGAGGTCTGCCATCAGCCTTCCCGAGTGGAGGTGGAGCACGTCGACGCCTCGCGAAGCGATGAACTCGACAAGGAACTGGGCGATGCCTCGTCGGTCGACGAGATCCTGCTCGTTCCACAGCTCGCCACCTGTGGCCTCGACGGAGGCAGGCTTGACACCACCGTCTCCGAGAAGGAGGCAGTGGATCGCTACGTCTCGGCCGCCGGTGGCGTCACGGGCGGGCACGAGTGGTGTGCCGGTCTGGGGATGCTTCCCCACCCACAGGACCTGGAGATCATGGGTCATCGCCTGAGCGACCGCTTCGCGAATGCCTTGATGTCACGGAGCGACCGGCCCCCTCGGCGTCTCGTCGAGGCCCGGGGGGCCGGTGTCGATCCAGAAACTGCGCCTGCGCGTTCGTCTTCGTTGCCCTGTCCCGCCTCGGCCAAGAGGGCATGGAGCGCGCTGCCTTGTTCCAGAAGCCCGAGGCCGTCGAGTACGCGGAGGTAACCGTCCACCGCAGCCGCTCCTGAAATGCTCGAGGGAGCGTTGGGACCGTCACAATCCGAGCCTCGAGTCTCGTGCCGACGAAGCTGCAGCACTTCGTCCACGTCGACAACCTCACCCAGGAGAGCGACGGTAGAGACGATCCGCCAGAGTCGTTCTTCGTCTGAAAGGGACGACGGCCCTTCGACTCGCTCGGGCAACGAGCTGATCGCGTGGACCGGCATCGCAAAGGCCGAGCACGGCTCGCATCGTGGACCGTTGGCGACGAAGTCGACGAGGTCGAACTGGGTACCCCACGGGACTTTCGGCCGGCCGACACTGGTGTACACCGGGTACTTGTCCGTCCTCGCCACCTCGCAGGGCTGCTCGGCGACGGCGCAATGGACGACGCAACCCGGCCGAGTCGCGGCCGCGTCCATGATCGAAGAGGTCCAGTGGGCGAACGCCAGGTCCGCAGCAGTCATGATGGCGACGTACTGGCCGGTTGTGCGGGGTCCTATGAGCTGCTGCTCGCTGCCGAGCGACAAGACGGCACTCGTCAACGGGCCTGACCAGCCTGCGACCACTCGTGCCCGGCGAGAAAATGACCTCTCAAATCCTGTGATCATTGCTTGCAACTGCCGGACAATGCCGTCCGATCCCGCCGGCGCCAAGAGAGCAAAGCCAAAATTCTGTGTGATCTGAGCAGCGAGTGAGAGAAGCGTGTCGTGCAGTCCCGTCGGGCCGTCTGCGTCGGGGCAGACGAGCACGGTGAGCGGATACTCGCCCATCTGTGCGAAACCGGAGTCTATCGGTATTGTAGGGGGTTCAGTCGTCATACTTGAAGCGGTGGGAGCCATAGGTGTAACCGACGAAGTCGGCGACCGTTCCCTCAGGGTCGAGCGGCGTCGGGAGCTCGTCGTACTCCATTCTTCGGCGGAATTCGGCGACCGCCCGCTGATGTGTTGCGTGTCCGTTCGCGAGGAGGTCGCGGCACCACTGCTCGGCGAGGTCGGGACGCGAGTACTTCCAGGCCATCATCAGAGCGGCCTCTGCTGAGAAGTACATCTCGGATGCGGTCGGCATCACCTGCCCGTCCCGGTCGAGGCGTTTGTCGTGGTACACCGCGGCGGGCGGGTGGTAGACGACGAGAAATCCGGCGAGACGGGCGCGCCAGCTGAAGTCCACGTCGTCGCAGTAGAGAAAGAACGTGCCCGAGTCGAAACCGCCAATTGCACAGAGGACATCACGCCGCACGAGGAAGCAGGCTCCCGAAGCCCATGCGGTCTCCCCGGTTGCCCGGTTGAACTCCTTCGGGTGCTCCAACGGAAGCTGCCGGGCTTCGACGATGCCTGCATTCCGATGCCGAAGTGCCGAGGTCAGCTCGACAATCAGGTCAGGATCGGCGTATGCGTCGGGATTGATGATGAGGGAGAGATCCATGTCCAGGCGACTGAGAAAGACGTTGTGCCCCCCAGCCGAGCCGAGGTTCTCGTCGAAGTACAGGTACTCGTAGCCGTCGATGCCCGATGTGGCGATGGCGCGTCGATGCCGGGTCTCCATTTCAGAATCCACCAGAGGGGCCGGTGAAGAGTCCCCCAGCGCCAGGATCACCTGGCCCAGGGTCCCGTGCCGCCGGGCCATGGCAACTGCGGCACCGATGCTCTGCACGAATCGATTGATATCTCGGGCATCGTGTCCGTACAGCACGGTTTGGACGCGCAGCGAGGGTAGGTCGGACGTCGCTCGAGACGGAGATTGGAAGCCACTCGAGTCGTCGTGGGAGAGGCTGGTCATTTGGAGTTCACGCCGAGCGCACAATATCGCAGACGCCCTCCTTGGGTTCCGGACTTTTACGCTCATCCACCCGTTGGCGTGGACTGCGCGCACCGCGACGACGGAGCACTCTCGCCCACCGCCGCCTGATAGCCTCAAAAGTCGTGACGAGCCCAGCGCTGGACTCACCGGACGGGAATTGTCGTTGACGACATCAACTCCCGCGCCCGGAGGCGAGCCGGGGCCATGTGGAGCCGGAAAAGAGGCCCGCTCCACTGCTGGCATGGCCTGTCACCAAGAGCCCCGCTCCGACCCCTGCCGACGGTGCCTCGATCTGGCAGCCGAGGTCGAGCTGCTGAAGGCCCAGAACCGCGGGACCGAGTGGATGGCAGCCCGGATCTCCGAGCTCGAGGCGGTGGCGACCTCGCGACTCGCCGAAACCGCGTACGGACGCGGTCCCGACGATGTGGAGAGCGGCGGGCAGCCTCCCAGGGGACGTCTGAGGCGGGCACTCAGCTATCTCCGCCAGCGAGCTGGCATCCAGACAAGCACCTCGAGGACGCACCCCCCCCACGCTCCCGCTCCAGAGCCCGCGGGAGGGCCGGGCGAGACTGTGCGGTACCCCGAGGACCGGCGCTATCCGTCGTGGGTCGCGCTGTACGACAGGATGGACGACGATGCGAGGGCTGCGATAAGGAGGCGCCTGGACGCGCTCACTTACCAACCGTTGGTGTCCGTGGTCATGCCGGTGTTCAACACTCCCGAGACCTACCTCCGCCAGGCGCTCGACTCGATCCGCAGCCAGATCTACACGAACTGGGAACTGTGTGTGGTGGACGATTGTTCAACAGCCCGATGGATCTCCAAGGTCCTCGAAGACTACGCGTCCGCTGATCCACGGATACGCGTCCAACGCCGCGAGGAGAACGGCCACATCTCGGCGGCATCCAATAGTGCGCTGGAGATGGCGAGAGGCACATGGATTGCCCTGTTCGATCATGATGACATCATGGCCGAGCATGCCCTGGCGCTCTCAGTGCTCGCGCTCGACGCACATCGCGATCCCGCGATCCTCTACAGCGACGAGGACCACATCGACGACGAGCTGGTTCGTTCGACTCCCTACTTCAAGCCCGACTTCGACCCGATCCTGCTCTGCGGACAGAACTACTTCTCACACCTGTGCGTCATCAGGCGCGACCTGGTCGAGCGAGTGGGCGGCTGGCGCGCCGGCTACGAGGGGAGCCAGGACTGGGACCTGGTGCTGAGAGTCGTCGAGCACGTTCGAGCCGACCAGGTGGTGCACGTCCCGCACGTCCTCTACCACTGGCGCGTCCATCCGGGCTCCACGGCCTTGTCATTGGCATCGAAGCCCTACGCTGCGATCGCCGCTCGACGTGCGGTGGCCGACCACTTGGAACGCATGAGCGTCCCCGCATCGGTGTGGACGATCGGCGCAAGCAGTTTCAACCGTGTGCAATGGAAGCTTCCGGATAGCAAGCCGAGAGTAAGCATCGTGGCGCTTCCACGCTCGGGTGAACGGCTGGCCCGATGCCTCGACAGCATCAGGGCGTTGACCGTGTACGAGAATCTCGAGGTCCTCGCGATCGATGACGGGGGAGAATGGCCGCAGATCCAAGCGTTCTTCCGCGACTACATCGACGTCGTACGGATCACCGAGCCGGGCGATGGCAGGTCCGATGCAGACCTGTTGAACGGTGCCGTCAAGGTTGCGACCGGTGATGTCTTGTGCTTCCTCGACGACGACGTGGAAGTTGTGAGCGACAACTGGCTCGAGGAGACGGTCGGGTTGTTGCTCCAGCCCGGTATCGGCGCAGTCGGTGCCAAGCTCCTCTACCCCGAAGGGACGGTGGAGCACGCCGGGCTGGTGCTCGGGATCGGCGGAACGGTTGGTCACGTGCACCGAAAGTCCGGGAAACTGGAGCCCGGCTACTTCGGGCGGGCGATGCTCGCCCAGTGCTTCTCGGCAGTGTCGCGCTCGTGCATGGTCGTGCGGCGAGAGGCGTTTGAAGCGGTGGGGGGGTTCGACGGGGAGCACCTCTCCGGTGCCTACCTCGACGTCGACCTGTGCCTGCGTCTCGGCGAGGCGGGGTGGCGAGTGGCGTGGACCCCTTTCTCCCGACTCACCCACCACGAGAGCGTGACAGCCCCTCGCGAGTCCGAGGGAGAGAACGCGGTGCGCTTCGCTCGGGAGATCCGCTACCTCCAGACGCGTTGGGCCCACGTGATCGAGCGAGACCCTGCGTACAATCCGAACCTTTCCTTGGCTCACGAGACCTGGCCTCTGGCCTGGCCGCCGCGGGTGTCGTACCGATAAGCCCACCGGGCGCAGCCGCCGCTACGCCCTCCTTGGACCGCTCGGCCCGCGTCTCCTCAGGTGACGACAGACCGTGAGACCAGACGGCGAGCTGGTCTCCCTCGAGCGCTGTCCGCTGCGCTCTCGGGGCCGGGACGACCGCTGTTGCCGTTGCCGTTGCCGTTGCGGGAGTGCGTGCCGTTGCCGTTGCGGGCCAGCGCGCCGTTGCCTGAGTGCGTGCCGTTGCCGTTGCCGTTGCGGGCCAGCGCGCCGTTGCCGTTGCCTGAGTGCGTGCCGTTGCCGTTGCCGTTGCGGGCCAGCGCGCCGTTGCCGTTGCCTGAGTGTGCTCCGTCGGGCGTGCTCGGGGGGTGCCCGGTGCTGCCTGCGGACCATCTCGCTCGAGGTGCCGGCACCTGGTGGTGAGGTGTCTGGAGCGATGGCGGCACCGGAGGCCGGTAGATCGGGGGTGGCGCGGAGAGGAGCCGGGACCCGGCCAACCCTGTGCTCAGGTTCATACCGCCCCCGTCCCTGCGTCCGACACTGCTCCGGGCCCCTCGCGCGTGCTTCCCCCGAGAACCGCGCCTACGCCGAAGCGCGACGAACGGCACTGCAGACATGACAAGAGCCAGGCCGGCACCGCCCATCGCTGCATCGGTTGCGATGCCGAGATGCGGTGGCTGGTAGGTATAGCTCACATCCGAGCTGCCGGCGGGGAGCCTGACGGCCGAGAAGAGCGGCCCGCTGGCGGCGATGGGGAGTGGGGTTCCGTTGTCGGTCGCCGTCCACCCTGGGAGGTCCAGCTCGGCTCGGACCACCTCCGACGGGCGCGAGCATGATGCACGGAACGAGTCGTAGGTCGTCGCCGTGAACGTGCACGATCCGCCGAGCACCGTGTAGTACGACGTCGGCGAGGGGAGCTGCCAGATCCATGCTCGCCGGCCGCGGAAGACCAGTCGTCCGGGAAGGTCGTACCACCCGGCGGGGGCGACCACGTACTTCACCCCGACGGACTCGTAGGCGGTGAGGTTGCGGCGAAGCTCTTGGAGAGGGGTCGGTCCTGTCGCTTTGAGAGAGGTTACCCCGTCGAACTGCTGAGGACGCTCGTTGGACTCGAGGTCGTGCTGGACGAAGTTGGCCCAGTTGCCGGGGATCGGCAAGTCGTGGAGGTTGACCTCGGCGATGCCGAAGTACGAGCCGTAGTTGGGGACGATCGGTCCCAGCGTGGCAAAGCGGGAGAGAGCGAGATGCTCTTGGAGGAAGGTGACGGGGGCAAGGTCCACGGGGATCTGCTTGGGTGCGGAGAGCTCGGGCACCATGAACATGATCGTCGCGTCCAGCACGAGCACTGCCCCCATTCCCCAGCGAGCAACGCGCGGGCGCGCCGACAGGCCCACGACTGCGAGGATGAGCACGGTGACCAAGGCCCACACCGCAGCTTCGACCGGGTACGGGGCGAAGCCCGCTTTCTTGTCGAGGGCCTCGAGCATGCCGTTGGCCGCCAGGAGCTCAGCACCGATGGCGAGCAAAGAGGCGATTGCTGCCACCGCTACCGCAGTGCGGACCCGCACCGACGCCGACGTCCCCTCGCCCACCCGTTCGAGTCCGAGCGCGGCCAGGACGACGAACGCCATCTCCCAGCTCGGTGGCGCGTAGCGCGAGAACGCGGTCGACGAGATCCCGGGTAGATGGTTCACCGCGCTCACCACGGGTCCGACCCCGAACGATTTCGCCAGCGCAACGCCGATCCATGCGAGGAGCAGGGCGCGCAGTCCCCGGTCGCGCCCGGCGAGCAGCCCGAGCATCGCAACGGTCACGAGCGCGGCCGTGACGAAACCTCCCACGTCGCCCCACAACGCGCTCAGCGTCGTGCCGTGCACCGAGGCGTTGAAACCCGAGAGCGGGCCGAAGAGGTAGGGGAGCCCCAGCGTGCTCACGGCCGGAGTAGGGAGGTGGGCGGTAGCGAAGACCCCGGCGTGGCCTCCGATGTCGGCGTGAGAGGTCGCTGCGGCGAACGCGACAAAGAACGGCGCGGAGACGGCGAGCCCGATCACACTTCCCACCGCGACCGTCGCAGCGAAGGAGACCCGCCGGCCCGCCGGCTGCTGGATGAAACGAACGAGCACCCAGAAGACGGCGAGCACTCCGTCGATGTACGCCGTCTCGGGAAATCCGGCATAGACCGACAGGGCCAACCCCGCGGCGATGAGGGCCCACCCACTCCAGCCGTCGCGCATGCTCCGGTTTCGGGCTCGTTCGACCCCCCAGAGGATGACGGGGAGGAAGGCCACCGGGTTGAACGCGGCGTTGGTGAGCCACGCGAAGGTCCCATTCAACCCGAACACGATTCCGCCCACCAGGCTCACCCATCGAGACATCCCCATCTCCCGGAGGAGCCGCTGGGTGGCGACTGCGGCGATCACTTCGAGCACGACGTGGAAGTAGACCTGGCCGTTGGCCAACGCCAGGAGCGGGGTGAGGGGGAACAGCGCGGCGCTCTGACCCTCGCCGACCAGCGGGACACCCACACCCTCGTAGGGGTTCCACCAGCCGATGTGCCCGTGGAGGATTTCCATCGCCGAAAGATGCCCGAGGGCCTGGCTCACGAAGCCGACGTTCGGATCGAGCCAGGGAAGCCCCACGTGGTAGCCGAGCATGCCCCCGAGGGAGATCGTCGCGAGACCGCTGTTGTAGCCGAGGACGCCGGCGGTGACGATGCCGATGAGGTAGGGGAGCGATGCGCCGGCAACGACGGCGATGATGACGAAGGCATCGAGCGTCCTCCAGCGGCTGGACACGGCTCGATGCGACGGCGTCACGGTGGTCCCACCGGCGACGGTGTCGAGCGGATCCGGTCCATGGCTCGGGCGACCCGGGTGACGAACCCTTGGGGATCCCCGTACTGAGCGTCCGCGATCGCCCGGCCGCGCGCACCGAGAGCGTCGCGCCGGAAAGGTTCATGGAGAAGCGCCACCGCCTCCAACAGCTCGCCGACGTCTCGGTACCACAGACCTCCGCCGGCCGCGGCGAGCTGGGCTGCCGCCGTCCCGTCGGGGGCGACGAAAGGGACTCCGAATCGAAGGGACTCGACGCACTCACGCGCGATGTACGCGCCCGGCCGCAGGTCCACGACAAGGTGAGCGTGGGCTATGAATCGGAGCAAGTCGGTGCGGGTGTGCAGCTCCAGGCGTCCTCGCAGCGAGCGAGAGCCCCACACCCAAGCCACGGCGTCCTCCACGACGACGACCAGACGCGACGCGAAGCGCGCGATGAGCCATGCGGCGGCTGCGGTCGGCTGGTCATCGGTCGATGTCTCGGGTTGGCCGCCCCGGCTCCCGCGCACGGCTGCGGAGGCGGGGTAACGGTCGGTGAGGACCAAGATGAAACCGGTCTCGCCGAGCGCATTGTGCCGGCGCTCGGCAGCCATCGGGTTGATCGGCACGTGGAGCCCGACCTGGTGGAGGTAGGCGGAAATCGCACTTGGAGCATGCGAGACGCCGAGATGGTGGACGTCGGCCACCGAGCCACTCGGTGCGCTCGGATCTCCCGGACCGAACTGGACCAATGCCGCCGCGGGGGCGAGCTGGTGTGCCATGGCGCACGCTCCGGCGTCTGCGGCGTCGACGATCACCAGATTCGGGGCGTCGGCGTCAGGCCAACGGGACCGGGCTTCGTCGGGCCATCCACCCGCATCCCCGCCGATCGGTCGGAGGTCGAACGCACCGTCTGGTCGCACCCGTCCCGGGGCGCCAGGGACGAGCACATCGATCTGGGCGATCCGAGAGAGCGCTCCCGCCAGGCTCCGAGCGACGAACCCCCCCTCGCTCCCCGGCCGCTCCCAGTCCCGGCTCAATAGCGCGAGACGCACTTCCCCTGGGGTCACCCATTCCCACCGGGCGTCTGGGGCGCGGCTTGATCCGGGGCGCCCGCCGGTGACGACCCGGCAGCGTCTTCAGTGGCACCGATCAGCATGGCAGTGAGCCGCGTGACGTCTTCGCTGACGACCCGTACGACGTCTTCCACGAGTGCCTCGAGGTCCATCAGGCGGCGGCCGAGGTCGTCGCAGTGCTCGGCGAGGGCATCGGCGGCCCGGATCACGTCACCGATGAGCAGGCGGTTGCTCTCTACGTCGGTCCCGAGGCTCTGCCTGGCAACCTCGGCGACGTGACGATCGACAGCGCTGCGCCAGCCCTGCCGCGTGCTCCGAGCTGCCGGGGAATCCTGGTGCACACGGATCCAATCCTCGTGCATCGTCTGGAGCAACGGGTGGCTGCGCACGGGCTCGATCGCAGCGCGACCACCGACGGGCAACTGCAGCATCGACGGAGCGTCGGGAATGCGGGATCGACGTGCTCGAACCTCTTGCATCAGCTCCCGAGGTTCGTGCGCCAATTCTTCCACCACCCCACCTCGTCCGACACGCCGAGCGCGCACGACGAGTATATCCGGGTGAGGTGGCAATTCAGGTGATGGTCACCGGCCAAGATCACGTCTTCCCATCGGTCGATGAACCGGGAGATCTCCTTCGCGTTCCCCGACGTCCCGCGGGTCGGCGACTCATGGTGCACCAGTTCGGCCATCGGCTCGTAGATAGTCCGTCGGCCCGTCTGCGCCGCCCGCAGGCAGTAGTCGATGTCGTTCAATTCCTCGCCGAGGCTCTCGTCGAAACCACCCAGCTCTTCGAATACGCTTCGCGCAGTTGCAAGGCAGGCGCCGGTCACCGCCGAGCAGTCGCGGGTGAGCACGGCCATGCCGAGGTAGCCAGGACGATCGCCGTCCAACCCGGCGAGGACGTGCCCGGCAGCCCCCCCCATCCCGAGGATCACCCCGGCGTGCTGCACCCGGCCGGTCGGGTACACGAGACGTGCGCCCACCGCTCCGACCCCGGCGCGCGTGGCGTGGGCCACCATGGCCTCGAGCCACCCCGGGCGGAGGGCCACGATGTCGTTGTTCATGAAGACGAGGATGTCGCCCCGGCCTCGGGCGGCGGCGGTGTTGTTGAGAGACGACCAGTTGAACGGGCGAGGATCGTGGACGATCGTGACGTCGGGTCGGCGACCGAGACGATCGAGGAGGGTATGGGTCTCCGGCTCCACCGATCCGTTGTCGACCAGAAGCAGGTGTGGCTCGACCCCTCTGGTGGTGGCATCGAGCGAGTCGGTGCAAGCCCGCAAGTACGCAGGAGCGTCGCGGAATGGGATCACGATGTCGACTGACGCATCGTTGACGTGGCGGCGGACTCGCCACGAGCCACGGAGCGGGCCGGGGCTCACGTCACCCCGTTCGTGCCGTCGCGCGAGTGCCTCGACGACGGCGCGGCCACCGGGTACCGAGGCGGGGTCATCGGGGGTTGCAACGCTCGCGACGGGGGTCCAGATGCTCGGTTCGCCGGTCGGCCGATGGCAGAGGACCTCGCTCACGTGGGCGACGCGGTCGGTCTTCTCGGCGACTCGCAGCATGAGATCGTGCTCCCAGTCGCCGTCGGGCAATGCGCGGATGCCACCGGCCGCGTCGACCGTGCTCCGACGCCAGAGTACCGGGCGGCCGAGGTAGGGGATCGAGACGAGGAGCTCCGGCGACCAGTCGGGCTTCAGCACGGGATCCTGGAGCATGCCGGTCGCAGTGGTCCTGTCCTCGTCTGCGTACGCCACGTCGGCCGCTCCTGGCCCCGGGCCGGCAGGCGGGCATCCGTCGGACGGAGGGGCGCCCGGCTCTGGAGCGCCGCCGGACTGCAGCGCGGCCGAGAGCAGCTCGACGGCGTCGACGGTGAGCTGGTCGTGGGCTCCGAGGTGGATCCACGCAGTTGACGAACCGGCAGCCACCCCGGCTCGCACGGCATCGGGGATGCTCGTCGCCGCCGGGAGGTCGATGCGGTGCACGCCGGATGTGCGGGTGGCATTCGAGAGGATCGCGCCGACCGCGGTGTCGACGGGGCCGACCACCACCAGCGACAGCGTCCTCGGCAGCATTCTCTGCGCGCCGAGCGAGCGTACGCAGCGCTCGAACAGCTCGGGGTCTGGCTGGTTCACGACGACCACGACATCGGCATCGGCGACCGGTGACGCCCGCCCGGTCCGGGACGCTGAGAGGAGCGCTTTCTGGCGGTCGCTTTGCCATTTTCGGTAACGCTCCAGGTCCTGGCTCACATCAGGTGCCAGCGGACCTATGTCACGGGTGGCAAACAGAACCCGCTCCACGCTCGGAATGTACTCCACCTTGGACGGCTCCCGGGCACCCGGGGCGCCCCCGGAGGCGCTCTGCTGGCGCGGCCGCTCGATACCTGCCACGATGCGCGGATGGTGCTCGAACCCGACCGCCTGCTGATGGGGCCAGGTCCTTCGAATACGTACCCGGAGGTGACCGCAGCACTCTCCTTGCCCGTGCTCGGACATCTGGACCCGGTGTTCCTGGAGATCCTCGACGAGACCTGCGCCCGGCTCCGGCAGGTGTTCGGGACCGGCAACGAGCTGACGTTCCCGTTGAGCGGGACCGGTTCGGCCGGGATGGAGGCAGCGTTCGTCAACTTCGTCCGCCCCGGCGACTCTGTGGTCATCGGGGTCAACGGGCTGTTCGGGGAGCGCATGTGCGACGTGGCCGGGCGATCCGGCGCACAGGTGGTTCGGGTGGACGCGCCCTGGGGCGAGCCCTTGGATCCTGACGCCCTCGTCTCGGCCCATCCCGACCCGCGGATCATCGCCCTGGTGCACGCCGAGACGTCGACGGGGGTCCGCAACGAGGTGGCCGCGGTCGGCCGAGGGAAGCGGGATGCGCTCCTGGTCGTCGACACCGTGACCTCGCTCGGTGGCATGCCGGTCCACGTCGACGACTGGGGAGTGGACGTGGCCTACAGCGCGACGCAGAAGTGCCTCGGCGTGCCGCCTGGCCTGGCGCCGTTCACCGTGTCCGACCGGGCTCGGGAGCGTCTCGTCGAGCGTCCGTCGAGCTGGTACCTGGACCTCAACCTCCTGTCGCGCTATGTCGAGTCAGGTGCCGGCCGGGTGTACCACCACACGGCGCCCGTCGCCATGGTGCGTGCCCTCCACGCCGGCCTCGGGGCGATGCTCACCGAGGGCCTCGACGCCGTCTTCGACCGGCACGAGACGTGCGGCCGGGCTTTGCAGGCAGGGTTGGAGGAGCTCGGCGTCGGACTGCTTGTCGCACCATCCGACCGGCTGGCACAGCTCACCACTGCATTGGTTGCCCGAGTGCCGGGCGACAGTATGGACGAGGCAAGCGTGCGGCGAGCACTGCTCGAGCGCTACAGCATCGAGATCGGGGCCGGTGCCGGCCAGCTCGCCGGTCAGGTCTGGCGGATCGGCTGCATGGGGCACACCGCGAGACCGGCGAACGTGCTTGCCCTCCTCGGGGCACTCGCCGAGGTGCTCGAGGGGTGACCCGATGATGGCCCGTTCCCCCGCAGTGGCGCCGCTCGAGATGGTCGGGCGGCGGGTCGCGCTCCGGACGCTCGCTCCGAACGACTACGGCGCGTGGATCGAGGTCCGTACCCGCTGCCGGGACTGGCTGGTGCCGTGGGAGCCGCGGCCTCACGACGCCCCGCCCGTCGCCGAGGATCGCGGGAGCTTCGCGGCTCGATGCGCCATACGGGACCGAGAGCGCCAGATGGGCACCGGGTTCGGCTTCGGCATCTTCGCACAGCAGAGGTTCGTCGGCGAAGTGACTCTTTCGTCCATCCAGCGAGGACCGTTCCAGAGCGGTTATGTGGGGTACTGGATCGACCGCGATGTGGCGGGGCTGGGCCTCGTGCCGGAGGCCGTGGTGATGGTGCTCCACTTCGCGTTCGAGGCGGTGTCCTTGCACCGAGTCGAGATCTCGATCATCCCTCGCAACCGTGCCAGCCTGCGCGTGGTCGAGAAGCTCGGCCTTCGAATGGAGGGTGTCGCCGAGCGCTTCTTGGAGATCAACGGGCGCTGGGAGGACCACGCCCGCTTCGCCATCACCGCCGAGGAGTGGGCGGTCCGCCGTCAGGATCTGCTCTGGACCTGGCTCGGGAGAGTGTGAGCCGGGCTCGAGGATCCCGGCTCGAGGATCCCGGCTGCGCTCAGGACCTCTGCGGGCCGGGGCGCACAGTGGGTCTCGACGTCCTCGGCGATGCCCCACTCCTTGCGACCACCGCCGGTGAGTGGCGAAAGAATTGCTCGACGTCGGGCTCGTAGGTGTACGAAGCCGGCGGGCGACCGGTACTGCGTTGGAGCCGGAGCGACTGGATGAAGCTCTGCACTGCTCCAGCGCTCGTGTAGCCATACTCGAACCCGGCATCGACCAGCCGCCTGGTGTCGACTCCGCGTCCGTAGCGGAGAAGCGACTCGAGCTCAGGGGGAAAGTCGAAGAAACCCAGGCGTACGAGCGGCATGATGGCGTACGCTGGCTTCACCGGGGGAAGCGGCAGGAGCCGGGTGCCACAGAGCGACGCGACCTCGCTCCAAGGGAGCCGACCGGAGCCGGCCACGTTGTACAGGCCCGTCACCTGTTCTCGGGTGACGAACTCGAGGGCTCTCACCACGTCGTCCTCTTCGACGAACTGGACCAGGGGGTCGAACCCCAAGATCGACGGGCAAAGCGGGCGTGAGAGGTTCTTGCTGATGGAGGTGACGATGTCGCTGCCGAGAACGTTCGCAAAGCGCAAGACCGTCACCATGGTCGACGGGTTGTCCTCGGCAAAGTCTCTCACCAGGGACTCGGCTTCGAGGAGCGAGCGCTCGACGCGCGTGCTCGGCGGCGAAGATCGGGGCGTCTCCTCGGAGAAGGTGCTCGGGTCTTTCTCGGAGGATCCGTAGACGAGGGTAGAGGATTTGACGACCACGTGCCGCACTGGCGAGTCGGCCGACCCGGCCGCCGCGAGCAGGTTCATCGTGCCGATCACGTTGATCTCGTGGAGGGTGCGCGGCCGCACCAAGGTCGAGTCGACGACCAGGAACGTGTGGATGATGGTGTCGACCTGGGTGGCACGCACGATGCGGTTCAAGATGGAGTACGTCTCGTCGGCGCGGACGAACTCGGCTCGCTCGAGACGCACCGTCGGGCTCTTGGTCCCCATCCCCAGGATCACCTCGACGTCGGGATCGGCTTCGAGGGCTTGGATCATGCGGCCGCCCCAGAAGGTGTTGGCTCCGGTGACCAGGACTCGACGTCCCACGGCTAGCGGCCGCCGGCCTCAGCCGAACCAGACACTCTGGCGCGTCTTCAGCATGTCGAACAGGGCCTCTTGAATGAGGGACTGGATGCGCTCGACTTCGTCCATCACCCGGCTCTTGGAGTATCGCTCCAGGTCGGGTGGCACGTCGAAGGTGATGGGGTTCAGTACTCGGACGCGGAACTTCGCCGGGAACGGCACGACGACCCCGAGCGGCCCGAGGAGGAGCACGTTCGCCGTCACGGGGAAGTACGGAACCCCGAGTAGCTTGGCCAATCCCGGGAGGCGGAAGACCACCGGCATGGTCTCTTCGGATCCGACCACGGCGAGGGGAACGATCGGGACGCCGGCACGCATCGCGATCTCGACGAACCCGCCTCGCCCAAACCTCCTGAGCCGGTAGCGGTCGGTGTAGCTCTTCGACGGCCCTTTCGTGCCCTCAGGGAACACCAGAGCAAGCTGTTGCTGGTCGTGGAGGAGGCGATAGGCGTTGTCGGGGTTGGCCGACACACCCCCAGCCCGACTCCACAACGTCCCGACGACCGGTACGGTGCGGAAAAAGTAGTCGGCCAGGCCGTAGACAGGGCGTCCCATGTCTCTCTCGATGCCGTGCATGATCACCGGCGCGTCCGAAGGGATTGCCCCGGAATGGTTGGCGACGAGCAACGCTCCACCGTGTGCGGGGATCCGATCCATACCCTCCCACTCCACCCGGAACCATCGGGAGTACACGGGCTCGTAGACCTGACGGAGGAGCGCCCTCATGTGCTCGGAGCGTCCCCACTCGTCGACGTCGGAGAGCCGCGGGTCGACGAGGTGCCCGTGGACCGTGCCGGGCGGTCGGATCGGGACGATATCGGTCGACGCCGGGGTGGAGCGGGCTGCTGTCTGGGAACTGGTCCGGGCTTTGGCCTTGGCCCTGGTCTCGGAGTCGGACTCGCTCTTGGACCTAGTCAGCGGCTTGCTCGGTGCCCCGAGCTTCGCCGAGGTCCTCGTCGCGGGTTTCGCCGACACCTTCGAGACTTTGGTCGAAAGGTTCGTCGGAGAAGCTGCCACAGGCCCATCGTACCGTGCGATGGGGGGGCCGTCGCAGGGTGAAGGCAGTGCGGGAGCGCCCTGACCGGGACACTGCCGTGACTTGGAGGCTGCTGCGATCGAGCATTGCTCGGATGCCTACGGCTGGCCGGCCCCGATCAGCCCAAACGTGTACAGCGGCGCGTAGGACACGGTCTCCCCCGTCTCGGGTGCTTGGATGATCGTCTGAGCTCCGTACGGTCCCGAGCCGACGTACATCACGACATGGTCCACGATGCCGTCCCCGTCCAAGTTGAAGTAGAAGAGCAAGTCGCCCGGCTCCAGCGCGTCAAGGGGGACTCGGGGCACCGCCGCATACTGGCTCGCCGCTGTACGCGGGATCGTGACCCCGGCCTGAGCCCATGCCCACTGGGTCAGCCCCGAGCAGTCGAACCCGACTCCGGGGGTCTCACCTCCCCATACGTAGGGCACACCGAGCTGCGACACCGCAGCCCTCACAGCGAGTGTCCCGACACCGCTCGAGCCACCACTGGGTGCGACGGTAGGAGGCGTCGAAGATGTCGGGCCGCCCGAGGCATGGCCTGGAGCGGCGCCACCCTGGTTTGCGGCCGTGATGGCCGCCGCCCCTGATCCCGCACCACCGACTGCACCGGCGACATTCACCGCAGCGGCCGCTTGGGCCGCGGCCGCTTGGGCCGCTGCCGCCGAACGAGCTGCCGCTGCCGCTGCGGCCTCCTGGCGAGCCCTTGCTTCGGCTGCTGCCGCCACCTGTTGGGCCAGCGTGCCCTTTACCTGATGGAGCGTGGCCTCGGTTTGGGCCGTCGCCGAGGCGTTTTCCTGTTCAAGCTGAGTCGCCTGGTCGGCGGCCTGCACGGCATCGACCTCTTCGGCTTTCTGGTGCCCCAATTCGGAGTCCAACTGGTCCTGGGCATTCGTCAGTGCTGCGGCATCGCCCGAGAGGTCGCCAACGACCGTGTCCTCGTACTCGGCACGATCGTCCATGCTGTTCACCGAAGTCGAGAACAGTGCAGAGATCTGAGTGCCGACGTCGCCATACATGTACGCGTGAACGGCATCCTTGGCCAAGCGGGCCCGGTCGATGGAAATCGCGTGCCGCGTCGACTGAAGCTGCGACTGCGTGTTTGCGAGGCTGGCTTGGATCGACCGAATTTGCTGCTCGGCCGAGTCGTACTGCTGGCTCAACGCCGCTGCCCGCTCCTGCTGGGACGCGATCGTCGCTTCGAGCGCTGCCACCTGCTGCTGGGTCGCGGCTACCTGGGATGTGGCGGGTCCTGCCGACGATGTGGCGCTGGACCCCGATGTGGCGCTGGACCCCGATGTGGCGGCGAGAAGCATGCGTGGCGGTGGGTTCGTGCCGGCCCTCACCACCCCGACACCGGCTGCGACCGAGGTTGGTGCAACGAAGAGGGTGAGCCCCATCGTCAAGGCACCGGCGAAGGCCATCCGGATGAGACCGTGCCCAGGCCGTCCTGGCCGCCAAGCCTCATCAGTCACACAAGCCACAATTCTCACACTAACCTCATTGTCCACAACTGCCAAGGCCCTCCACAGGGGGGTGAGGTGTTCTCTTGTGACATTCCCTCCCTGTAGGGTGCGTGTGTGGCCGACCGAGTCGTGGAAGTCGCCACCGGGCGTCTTCGTGGCCAGGATCGAGGGGGTGTGTGGTCCTTCTCGGGGATCCCGTACGCCCGGCCGCCTGTGGGTCCTCTGCGCTGGCGTCCCCCTGAGCCGGCGGTGCCATGGTCCGGCGTCCGAGAGGCAGCAGAGTTTGGCAAGATCGCCCCGCAACCCCCCCCGACGCCGGGGGTGGCCATTCCCGGCGACCCGCTGGATCAGGACGAAGACTGCCTGACCTTGAACGTGTGGGCGCCCGACCCCCTCACATTTGCCACGACCTCACCGACACAACGCGGAAAGCGGGGAGGACGCCCGGTCATGGTGTGGGTCCATGGGGGAGGGTTCACGGCCGGGACCGGAGCCAGTCTGCTCTACCGAGGCGGGGACCTCGCTCGGAACTGCGACGTGGTCGTCGTCACCATCAATTACCGGCTTGGGGCCCTCGGCTTCCTCACCCACCCTGCCTTGGCTGATAGCGGCTCCTCCTCTGCGCTCATGGGCAATTGGGGTTTGCTGGACCAGGTAGCGGCACTGCGCTGGGTGCAGGACAACATCGCCGCTTTCGGTGGTGATCCCGGCAACGTCACCGTATTTGGCGAGTCGGCCGGTGCGATGAGCATCTCCGTGCTTCTCGCGTCGCCTATGTGCCGGGGGTTGTTCCAACGGGCCATCGTCCAGAGTGGCCCTCCTTACACCCATTCGCTTGAACGCTCCAAACATGCTGCCGAAGAGCTGGCGGCCATCTTGGGTCACTCGAAGGTCACACGCGCCGCGTTGCACAGCGTTCCTCCGAGCGAGCTTGTGGCTGCGACCCAAGAGCTGCAGAACCGACTCCCTCCCCCGGGCGAGCTGCCGCTCCCATTCCTTCCTGTCGTCGATGGTGCCTTCCTGCCGATCGAGCCGATCGATGCAATCGCCGCCGGCGCAGCCAGGGGTGTGACGCTCATGACGGGCACCAACCGTGACGAGCTCACGTTCTTTTCGCTGGCCGACACGCGCCTGGCCAACATGGACGAGGATGGTCTCCTGCGCTGGCTGTCTCGAGTACATCGGGAGATTGACTCGCGCGTCGTCGTCGATGCCTACCGAACTGCTCGCATGGCGCGCGGCGAGCCAACGACACCGCGGTCTCTTTGGATAGCAGCGGGAAGCGACTTCATCTTCCGGCGGCCTTCGATGGAGCTGGCGTCGGCTCACTCCGCACACCAGCAGCAGACCTACACCTACCTGTTCACTTGGGAGACTCCGGCATTCGCAGGTCAGCTCGGGTCGTGCCACGCGCTCGAGATCCCCTTCGTGTTCGGCAGCCTCCGTCATCCGGCAATCTCATTGTTCGCCGGCAATGGATCCGACGCCGCCGCGCTCTCCGCGTCGATGCAGCGGGCGTGGGCGTCGTTCGCTCGCAGTGGCGATCCGTCGCATCCGGGAATCGGCACATGGCTCACCTGGGATCCTCAGCGTCGTGCCACGATGGTGTTCGGTCCAACAGGCGGCCTACAGTACGGGCCACGTGCAGACGAGCTCGCCGTGTGGCAATTGTTTCTTCCCAGTCGTGGAGTTGGTCCGTAACGGATGAGACCAGACCCTGGAGCGTGCAGCGAGCCGGACTGCTCGGGAGAGATGGCCCCATTGGATCGAAGCGCCGGACGGATGTGTGGACGGGAAGGCTAAGTGGTGACACCCTTCGTAAGCAGTGCTCGGCGCAAGACTCGACAACGTCCGTGGGTAAGCGGGCGGAAGTGATCGCGCATTTCGGTTCGGTGAGCTCTTCGTCACCCCTGGGGACGTAGCCCAATCGGTAGAGGCAGGGCGCTTAAACCGCCCGCAGTGAGGGTTCGATCCCCTCCGTCCCCACTGCCAACGCCACGGCTGGCCACAACGGCGCTTGGTGCTGAAGATCCAGCGAACTGTTCCGCCAACTCGAGACGTTTGGGGGATCGGAGCGACCGTTCCGAGAGATGACCAACGTCCGACCCCTCAGGTCCCCCGACGGAGACCGTGCCGGCAGGGGCGCGAACAGCGTTGCAGCGGCAATCGCTGCCGTGCCCTACACGTCCGCTTCAGC
Organism: Actinomycetes bacterium; assembly: GCA_021799915.1. The sequence goes on along the minus strand of JAJYZN010000001.1, from coordinate 13,455 downwards.
GTCAGAGGCGCCGAGGATCACTGGCACTGCACTGGTCAAAGTGCTCGGGCCGGTGGAGATCGTCGGTGCTCGGCGGCCGTTCACGAGGGCGTGGTCGTTCGAGCTCGTTGTCTATCTCGCCATGCACCGACGTGGCGCCACGAACGACGTCTGGGCCAGCGCGCTCTGGCCGGAACGGTCGGTTGCCAGCACCACGCTTCATTCCACCGTGTCGGCGGCGCGTCGTGCACTTGGCCCTGGGATCGAAGGAGAAGATCTCCTGCAGCGAGACCACGGTGTCCTCAAGCTCTCTTCGGCGGTCACTACCGACTGGATGGACTTCTGTGAGCTGGCCGAAGCGCCCGACCCGCAGTCCTGGCGGCGTGCGCTCTCGCTGGTGGCGGGCCGGCCGTTCGAGGGTCTGCACAGTCCTGACTGGACGGTGCTCGAAGGGATTGCCGCGTCCTTGGAAAATGCCGTTTCGGCACTTGCGCTCCAGGTGGCTGAGCACGAGCTCGATCTCGGCGATCCCCTGCGAGCGATGACGGCCGCGCGCCGAGGCTTGCTCGCCAGCCCATACGACGAGCGCCTCTACAGGGTGCTCCTCCGCTCCGCCGATGCGCAAGGCAACCCGGCCGGCGTCGAATCGGCCATGGCTGAGCTCGTGAGTCTCCTCGGTGGAAGGGTGTCGGCCGCCCGCAATGCTCAGGAGGATTTACACCCAGAGTCCTACGTCCACCCCAGTACCACGCAGCTGTACCGGGCCTTATCGAGGCGGATGGCGGGCGCGTCCGGTGGGGGCCAGTCGACGCACTAAGGTTTCCCTTCGCCATGGCTCGGAGCAATGCGGGGAAGTGGGTGTCACGTGCAGCGGCAACCGGTGGGGGCCGTACCTATCGCGGCAACGTTCCGGTCAACTGGTACGCAGCTTTGGTCGTCATCGCGATCCTGGGCGTCTTCTCCGTCGTGTTCTCCAACGTCGAATACCGCCACTCCGGAGCAGCTTCGACAACACTCACGCCGCCGACGACGAAAACGACGTGGTACGCGGGTTTGGCATTCGACGTCTGCGGGACCCAGGCGCCGTCGTTGCCAGCCAATGACAGCGGGTCTTCTTCGACAACCAAGGCATTTTTCACGACCGGGAACGGCGTCGTCACGATCGCGCCGAAGACGTCGAGTGAGACCGGTGCCAATGCCGTGTTCGGGAAGTTTGTTTCGGGATATCACGGCCTGGAGGTGACCGCGACAGAGCTGAAGCTTCCGTCCACCAGTGGGTCGGTGACCTACAAGAACGGCCAACGATGCAAGAAGGGCACCCCCGATGCGGGAAAGACGGCCAACGTGCAAGCTGCATACTGGCCGAGCGCGTTCACATCCAAGGGAAAATCCACGGTGGTCCAGGGGAATCCGGCCACAATAAAGTTCTCAGCGAACGAACTGATCACGATCGGGTTCGTGCCGACGAACACGAAGCTGCCCAAGCCCAACGGCACGATCGTGACGGCGCTCCTCCAGGCTTCCCAAGCTACGACGGCACCAACCGCTGGCACGACGGCACCAACCGCTGGCACGACGGCACCAACCGCTGGCACGACGGCACCAACCGCTGGCACGACGGCACCAACCACTGGCACGACGCTTCCATCGTCGAAGAGCTAGCTCTCGTGAGGGCCATCGTTCTCGTTGGTGGTGAAGGAACCCGGCTGCGGCCGCTGACGCTTTCCACTCCCAAGCAGATGCTCCCGATCGTTGACGTCCCGATGATCGAACGGGTGCTCGGCAACTTGATCCCTCATGGCATCGATGAGGCGGTGCTCTCCCTGGGCTATTTGCCCGAGGCTTTCGTCGATGCCTATCCGCAGAGCACAATCGCGGGCATCAAAGTCTCGTACGCCGTCGAGCCGGAGGCGCTCGATACCGCAGGAGCAATTCGTTTCGCCGCCGAATTCGCGGGCATCGATGACACTTTCCTCGTCGTGAACGGAGACGTGCTGACCGATCTGGACATCAGTGCGCTCGTCGGGTTCCATCGCGAACATGAGGCGGAGGGCACGATTGCTCTGCACCCGGTGGAGGATCCCTCCTCGTTTGGCGTCGTTCCGACGGACGATCGGGGTCGTGTGATCGAGTTCGTCGAAAAGCCATCCCGCGACGCTGCACCGACGAACCAGATCAATGCTGGCACGTACGTCCTCGAACCTTCGTTTCTAGATCGAGTTCCCTCGGGGCGACGAGTGTCTATCGAAAGAGAGACCTTTCCTCTCATGGCAGGGGACAGGCAGCTCTACGCGTGCAGCGACGACTCGTACTGGCTTGACACCGGAACTCCTGCCAACTTCATCCAGGCACATCGGGACATCATCGAAGGGAGAAGAGAGGGGATTCCCGCTCCTGGGGCGATTGAGCTACGTGCAGCGGTATGGGTCGTGGGGATGCCACGAATCGAGGGGCAGGTGAGGAGCCCCTGTTATCTAGGCGAAGGTGCTGTCATCCACGAAGGTGGGGCAGTCGAGCGCTCCGTGTTGGGTCCAGGCTGCGTCGTGGAATCGGGCGCACGTGTTGTGGGGTCGGTGATGCTTGCCGGATCGAGGGTCGCTCATAATTCCTCCGTGTCCGGGTCCATCCTGGGGAACGGTGCAATCGTCGGCGAGCGATGTGACGTGAGGCCGGTGTCGATTCTCGGCCACGGCGCGGTCGTCGCCGCAGGTTCCACCGTCGACGGCGAACGCGTACCTGCCTGACTGGTGGTCAAATTGAGGATCTGGTGCAAAGAGTTGCACATACAACGCCGATCATGCGTGTGCGCAGTGCCAGAAGGGACAACTCGATGCGGATGATGGTGACGGGTGGCGCAGGATTCATCGGTTCCACCTTGGTCGATCGACTGCTCGCGGAAGGTCACGAGGTGGACGTGATCGACGACCTCTCGACGGGATCCCTCACCAATCTGGCGGAAGCACGCACGTCGTACTCGAGGATGTTGAGCATTCATCAGATGGATATTCGATCTGCCGATACCGTCGATCTCATCACGTTCCGGCGTCCTGATGTCGTGTACCACTTGGCAGCACAAGCCGACGTGAGAGTTTCCGTCGAAAGACCTTCGTTTGACGCGGCGGTAAACATCGTGGGGAGCGTGAACGTGCTCGAAGGTGCTCGGATAGCGGGAGCAGAACGCGTTGTCTATGCCGCCAGCGGCGGAACGCTGTACGGCGAGCCAGAGCCGAGTGACCTGCCTGTGACCGAAGCGTGTGCTCATTCACCCTTGACGCCCTACGGCGTATCCAAGAAGACCGTCCTGGACTATCTGTACGCCTACCGCAAACTTCACTCGCTGGAGTTCTCAGCACTCGCACTCGCAAACGTCTATGGACCTCGTCAGAACCCGCACGGCGAAGCTGGAGTCATTGCGATCTTCGTCGACCGAGTCCTGCGCAATGAACCGCCAGTGGTCTTTGGTGATGGCGAGCAGACCAGAGATTTCGTCTATGTGGACGACGTGGTCGACGCGTTCGTCCGAGCCGCGCACCGTGGCGGCGGGCTCCTCTGCAACATCGGGACTGGGCGCGAAACGTCCGTCAACAACCTGCTCGAGGTGATAAGCACGGTGACCGGTCAACATATTGCACCCGTGCACTCGCCTCCTCGTCCTGGGGAGATCCTGCGAAACTGCCTCAGTGCCAGTCGAGCGGCCATCCAACTGGGATGGCAGCCCTGGACGGGACTGCAAGAGGGGATCCTCGCGGTCGTCGAGTCCTTCACCACGTCGTGAAGGATTGGCGAGGCGTCGGGAAGTTCAGCGGTCGCCTATTCCCGAATGGACGACGATCAGATATCTGCGAGCTTCTCGATGTCCTGTGGCCCTCGAACAACTGCCGCGTACACGGTATCGAACGTCGTCTTTCGGGACATGATCTGGGCGGGCCGGAGGCGACGTGACCCAGGCGACGAGGCACCCGCAGGCAAGAGAGCGAGCACGGCTTCCGCGAGTGCTTTTTGATCTCGCGGAGGAACGAGACGACTGATTTCCGGAGAGAACTGGGCCAGCATCTCGGGTGATCCCCCGTGGTCGGTCGCGACGCAGGGAACCCCGGCAGCGAGGGCTTCAGCCAGGACGGATCCGAATGGCTCGGGTTCAGTCGACGCGAGGACGAACACGTCCAAGTCGGCCAACAGTTCGGGCATGTCCTGACGCTCGCCCATCCAGTAGACGTTCTCCAGCTGGTCAGCGCGCCGAGCGAGCGTGCTCGCGAACGCCTCCTTGCCCGCCACGGCACCCCCGGCGATCACGAAATACGCGTCTTTGCGGACACTCTGGATGCTTGGAACGGCATCGAGGAGGATCTCGAACCCCTTCCACGTGTCGATACGGCCGGCCGATCCGATAAGCGGTACGTCGTCGGGAATCCCGCTGACCGCCCGGAACTTCCCTGCTCGAGCCGGGGTGAACTCAGTCGGATCGGGTACGTCGTGCACGACGACGACGCGAGAGCCAGCGAGCTGGTCCGCCACCGGGCGTGACGCGGCGATCACGACATCAGCGAAATGGCGACACAGCCACCGCTCGAGCTGAAGCGCAGCGGAGGATTGCACCACGATTTCACGGGCATGCCAGACGAGTGGCTTTCTCGTGAGCAATGCGACAGCCCATGCGTACCATGAGTGGAGGGAATTGCTGGCGACAACTGTGGGACGAGAACGACGAGCAATGCTCATCAAGCGAAGCACCGCGATAGGCCATGCAGCAACGTATCCAAGCCAATACAGCGCAGATCCGCTTTTCGTGATGCGTCGCATCGGTACAACATGGAGGACTGCCCCTGCCTGTAGGAGCTCTGTCGATAGCGGTGAGCGGGAGGGAGTCACCACATGGCAGGTCCATCCCATGGAGGAGAGCTCCCGAACCATGCGGAGCAGGCAGTAGTCAGAGCCACCCCGCTCGGCGTTGGGGTGCACGATCATGATTCGTCCTCGCGGACCCGCCACAGCTCGGACCTCCTGGTGATGCGCAACTCAATGCAGTTGATCGACAGCGAGAGAGAACAGGATCGTAGACGAGAGAGATGTGAGAGAGATCTCAGCGGTCGGCGAGCGCTTCTTCGTAGACCTCGTGGGTTTCTCGCACCGTCCGTTCCCAGCTGAAGTTCGCAGCCTGACGACGGCCGGCGAGTACTCTGCGCTCACGAAGACTGGAATCGCGTATCACTGCTTCGAGTGCGCTCGCCCAGCTCTCGGCGTCGGTGGATGTCACGAAGGACGCGCCGTCTGCGGCGACTTCTCGCAGCGCAGGAATATCCGAGCAAACGACCACCGTGTCTTGGACCATCGCTTCCAGAACTGGAAGACCGAAGCCCTCATGGATGCTCGGAAATGCGAAGACGTCTGCCGCCGCGTAGAGGGCACGCAGATCATCTTCGGGCACGACACCGAGGACGTGCAGCCTGTCGGAGATCTGCTGCTGCAAATGCGAATCGACCAGGTCCTTCTCCAGCCATCCGTGAGGACCGACCAGCACGAGGTGATGCGGAAGGTCACTCTCGGACACGAGCGTGGAGAATGCCTGCACCAACGTTCCGACGTTCTTGCGAGGTTCGAAGCTGCCCACCCAGAGGAGATAGGGGATGTGCGAAAGACCGTAGCGTTGCAGTGCCGAGTCGACTCCTTCTGGAGAAGCTTTGAGGTGATCTACGCCATAGGGCACCACTCGTACTCGTTCGGCCAGGATCTGGGTGTGCTCCACGATCTCGGCTGCCGCACTGTGACTTCCGGTGATGACCAGGTCGGCTCGACGAGCAGCGGCGCTGGCACCTCGACGGTGGAAATGCCTCCCCCTCCGCGGGTACACGTGTGGAAACAGCGCGTACGCCGCGTCGTGCATGGTGACCACAAGCGGCTGGGGGCCGCGAGGGGGGACCGCAGTCGACGGGGCATGGACAAGGTCGCATGTGCCGAGGATCGGAGCCGAGCTCGAAAGGAGGGGCCAACCGAGAGCGTGCCACGCGTCGTAGAGGATTGGCCGGGGTAGGGCAAGGATGACGGGCTCTTGTGCTCCGGGGCCATCGAGGCGGAAATTCCGTCGGGCACGTTCCACCGAAGTCCTGGAATGCCTGGCCGTGAATGGAATTACGGTATCGCCGGGGAACTGCCGGTTGAGGCCCCGTACGAGCTCGGCCGTGTACCGCCCGATCCCTCCTGGAGCTTCGTGGAGAAGCTGTTCTATGTTGATAACGACGCGCATGCGCATTGCCTCAGCATGGAAATGAGAGAAACGTACCGAGTCATCAGGGCGTGGCCATCGGATCGAGCGCATCGGCTGGCAGGTACTGACGCGTCACCGAAAGAGGTCCTCTCCGGGACTACGGACGACGTCAGTCACGACCGAGCCGGCGCCAAGCCATGTCGAGGGGACGCCACGAACGATCGCTGCCGGAACGTTCCGGTCCTTTCCCATCACCAACTCAGCCGCCGAGGCAATCTCGTCAACGATGCAGATGGTCGTGGCCGTCAGAGGACGTTCCATGGCGTCTCGGGTGCCCCGGAGATCAAGGATCGGCACGATGCCGGCGCTCCCGATGGCCACATCGGTCACTCCGTTCCTCCAAGCCCGACCAAAGGTGTCTGAGATCACGACACCAACCTGCACACCGAGCTCTCTTTGCAACCCCGCCCGGATGCGCCGTGCAGAGCGGTCAGGATCAATGGGCAGGAGCGCGGCTTCCCCCTCTTCCATGTTCGAGAGGTCGACGCCGGCGTTCGCACAAATGAAACCGTGGGTCGTCTCGGTGATGAGGAGATCACCGCGGCGGCGCAGTACTCGCACGGCTTCGCTCTCCACCAGCCGCTGTTTGGCACGAGGATCTGATGGGTCGATCTTTCGGACGCGTCCCTCCGCTTTGGAAACCACTTTTTGGGTGACCACCAGCACGTCTCCTGGCTCGAGCCTTGGAGACCCACTCCCAGGTGCCTGGAGAACCTCCGCGAGCAGCGTAGGAAGATTGTCTCCGGGACAGACTTCTTTGAGACCGGCGATCGGGACGACCGTGATGGCACGTAGTTCATCGAACGGCATCGAGAACCACCTTCGCCAGCTCGGCTGCCCGCGCCGGAGTGGACATGATGGTGTCCGTCACGACACATCGCATGCCCAGGGCTTCGACGGCAGGGATCAGGGCTTCGTCACGACTGTCGATGACGAGCGTCGAGCACCAAGGAGCGTACAGGCGGGCCACGCCAGCAGCGCTGGACTCGTGGCCCATCTCGATCAGCAGCCTGTCAGCCGGCCCCTTGAGGGCCGTTCCGGCGACGATCGGCGAGATTGCCACGACGTGTTCGCGGCGCGCCGAGACAGCTTCTCGGAGCTCGGTGACAGCCATGATTGGCGCGATGGACAAAAGTGGGTTCGATGGGCAGACCACGATCGCCGTCGCTCCTGCGATGGCTTCGAGCAGGCCGGGTGCAGGTCGAGCTCGAGAAGCTCCGGCAAAGCGGATGGATCGAACGGGAATACCGTGGCGGTGCTTGACGAAATACTCCTGAAACGAAATTTCTCGTTGTGCGTCACCTACCTCCTGCGCGCCAGCTACTTGTGACTCTTGATCCGAAGAGCGAGAGGACGTGTCGGCAACGAGCATCGTGCGGACCACGTCGTCGGACATCGGCACCAGATTCACCCCGATCCCTCGGGCGCGGCCGATCTCCGAGGTGACAGTGCTCAGGGTTGCGCCTTCGGTCATTCTCTGGGTCCGGTAGAGATGCGTGGCAAGGTCACGGTCGCCGAGCCGGAACCAGGCGGCACCCCCCAGCTTCTCCAGCTCTTCCATGACCACCCAGCTCTCACCCGCGATCCCCCAGCCGGCCTCGGGATTGGCAATGCCGGCCAGGGTATAAGTGATCGTGTCGAGGTCGGGACTGATGTGTAGACCGTGCAGCACCATATCGTCGCCGGTGTTGACGACAGCGGTGATGCCGGCGGGGTCCACCAGCTGGACCATGCCGGCGAGCAGCCGAGCTGCTCCGACGCCACCTGCGAGGGCCACGAGCACGGGTGCAGCCTATGTGCGACGACAGCGAACAGCTACTTTCGAGATGTGATGGATGCACTCGACGTGCTCGCGCGTTGGCCGGTCTCGGCGGTCTCGGCCGCCGTGGTGGAGCTTCCGGTTGGCACGGCTGCGCCCGAGACGGCCACCGATGGACAGACTGTGTGCGAGGTGCCCGCAGTTGTGACCGCGACGTGGGGCGAAGTGGACCGGGTGTACCCGTGGGCCTCGATCACCAAGATCTGCACGGCCCTGGCGGTGCTTGTCGGCGTGGAAGAGAAGACGCTGGCGCTGGACATGCCCGCAGGCCCACCCGGTGCCACGGTCGGCCACCTGATGGCGCACGCGTCGGGGCTGCCGTTCTTGGGCCGGGAGCCTCTTGCACCACCAGGCAGGCGCAGGATCTACTCGAACAGCGGTTTCGAGATCCTGGGCGAGCTTCTCGAAGAACGGTCCGGCTTATCCTTCCACCAGTACCTCGGTGAAGCCGTGCTGGGGCAACTCGGGATGAGCGGGGTAACCCTGTCATCGCAGCGCTTTGCGGCGGCGGGCATATCGGGGTCCGTACGTGATCTCGCGGCTCTGGCCAAAGAGCTCCTGGCTCCGACTCTGATCAGCAGGGCAACGTTGGATCAGGCGGTGCGCGTCGCGTTCCCGGGGCTGGCAGGCATGCTCCCCGGCTTCGGGCACCAGGATCCATGTGACTGGGGACTCGGCTTCGAAATCCGAGATGCCAAGCACCCCCATTGGACGGGCAGCGCCAACAGCCCTCGGACCTTCGGGCATTTCGGTCAAGCAGGAGGTTTTCTGTGGGTCGACCCGGCCGCAGGGATCGCGCTTGCCGTTCTGAGCGACACGCCTTTCGGACCATGGGCGGCGACGGCATGGCCAAGGCTGGCTGATGCTGTGTTGGGCGAGGCAGCCGCACGTTCTGCTGAAGCGGGGGCCGGAGGGACCTTTCGAGATGTTCGTCGAAATGTGGCTGATACCATCGGCAACTCATATGACGGTCCGTCAGATTGAGCCGGGTTCGCAGCACACGGTCGTGGAGCTGCTTCGGCGGGCGGAGGAAGAGAACGCCGACGTCGAGGCATACGTAGAGCCTGCGCATCACCAGTCATCGTCTGTCTTTCCGAATGAACGGGAGTGTCACACGAGCGACGACCGTCCGCGTCGGAGCATGACGTTTGCCCAATGGGATCGGGCAGCTGACGGGTTGGCCGCACTTCTCAGGTCCTACGGTGTCGGCCGAGGAGATGTGGTATCGATGCTCCTCGTTTCGTCCCTGGACTACGCAGTCGGGTATGCCGCCGCCGTACGGCTCGGAGCCGTCGTCAGTGGAGTCAATCCACGCTTGGGCCATCGAGAACGGGAGAGCATCTTCTCCCGCACCATGCCGAAAGTGTCGATCGTCGACTCCGATCTCGGATTGGAGCTGCCCGCCAACGCGGGGCGTGTGATCGATCGAGCCGAAGCAGCGAGCTCTTGGACTGATCCGCCGCCGAAGAGCTTGCCGATCCTCCATGACGACGACCCGATCGCGATCGTGTGGACCAGCGGGACGACGGGCGCTCCCAAGGGTGCAGTGTTTGATCACCGCTGCCTCGAAGCAGCATCGGATGGGACTGGTGTGCTCAGTCGCCCAGGGGATCGTCGTCTCTCGCCGCTGCCATTCGCCCATGTCGGGTACATGGCAAAGGTGTGGGACGAGATCGCGCACGGGGTCACGACGGTGATCACCGCATCGCCTTGGAAGGCCGAAGAGACCCTTTGCGTTCTCGTGGCCGAGCACGTCACCGTCGCCCAAGGCGTACCTACCCAATGGGCGCTCCTCGTTGGGCTTGATGATCTGGATGGAGCCGACTTGTCCTCGCTGCGGATCGCCGCAACCGGCGGCGCTCCAATGCCAGCATCCCTCGTGAGGGAAGTCCGCAGGAAATTCCGCGTACCGGTCGTGGTGCGTTATGCGTCGACGGAGACCGCGATTTGCACCGGAACGCTTCCTGACGACTCTGATCACGTCGTCTCCGAGACGGTGGGTCGTCCTGTGAACGGAGTCGAGATGTCACTCGTCGATGATTTGGACGAGCCCGTTGCGACCGGGGAGATCGGGAGAGTCCGGATCCGTTCTCGAGCCGCGATGCTCGGTTACTGGGGTCCGACGAAGCCGGTCTCTTCGAGTCCCAGAGAGCACCGCGGGGCGGGATGGTCGATTGATATCGAGTCGACCCGTCACGTGCGCTCGGCTGAGGGATGGGTGACAACGGGCGACCTCGGCATGGTCGATGTCGACGGCAACCTTCATCTGTCCGGCCGTCGGGGTGAGCGCTACATCCGTGGTGGCTACAACGTGTACCCACTTGAGGTCGAAGAGGTCCTGCGTGCACACCCCGGCGTGCATCGGGTGGCGGTCGTCGGCGTGCCCGATGCCGTGCTCGGCGAAATCGGCGTGGCATTCGTGGTCCGGCGACTCGACGCCACCGGTGCGCTGTCGCTCGAGGAGATCAGAGACCATTGTCACAAGGCGCTCGCCGACTACAAGGCACCTGACGCGATGGTGCTGCTCGACGACCTGCCACTGACTGCGATGATGAAAGTAGACAAGCGGGTCCTTGCCGCGATGGCCTCGACTGTGAAGGTCGGCAAGGTGCAGCGCCGACGAGCCCCGTCGGTACGTGCATCGACAGGCACCCGAGAGCAGCTTATGGCACAGAAGGAGACGCAATGAGCCCGATCAGAAACCTTGGCAAGCCGGACCCAGAGCGCGGTACCGCGTCGAACTTCCTCTCTCCTGCAAGGTTCCAGACAAAATCTGCGATTGTCACGGGCGCAGGATCCGGGATCGGCCGTGCAACGGCTCGGCGTCTCGCGGCCGAAGGCGCCCGGGTTGCGTGTTTGGACATCGCAGAAGAAGCGCTCTCGAAGGTGGTCTCGGAGATCTCGGCTGATGCGGAGGGAGCTCCTGCATGGGCACCGCCTGGTCGCGCGATCGCGATCACCTGTGACGTGACCGACGAGTCGTCGGTGAACTCGGCTGTGGCCCGAGCTGCCGGCACACTTGGGCCGGTCACCGTCGTGTGCAACGTGGCTGGTATAGGTCGGTTTGCCCACACTGTGGAACAGACGCTGGAGGGTTGGAACGAGATCCTCAAGGTGAACCTCACCGGCACGTTCCTCGTGACCCGAGCAGCGTTGCCCGACCTCTTGGAGCACGGAGGTTCGATCACCAACGTCGTCTCGACCGCTGGGGTCATGGGCCAGGCATATGCAGCTGCATACAGCGCCTCCAAAGGGGGAGTCGGGATGATGACCAAAGCACTCGCCGTCGAGTACGTCGATAGAGGGGTCCGGGTCAACGGGGTCGCGCCCGGTGGGGTCGATACCCCACTGGTGTGGGAATTCGGCCTGCCCGATGGTGCCGACGTCAAGCAGCTCGAGCGCATGATGACCCCGATGGGGTATTGCACCCCGGCCGAGGTCGCGGCTGCGATCGCGTTCATCGCGTCGGACGAAGCAGGGTACATATCTGGTGCGATTCTCTCTGTCGACGGTGCGTTGAGCGCGTGAGACGCGCCTCGCTCGATGTCTCTGCGCTCGGGCAGCACTCGCCTGCATGAGCGACCGAGAGCAGCACGGTAGTTTCTCCGGAGGTTCGCGAGGTGTGCCGTTACGCATCGCAGTCGACGTGACCCCGCTCCTCGGCCAGCCGACCGGAGTGGGTGCGTTCTGCTCAGGTCTGCTCTCTGGGCTGGCACCCCGAGGCGGGCTGTCGGTGAGCGCATTCGCAGTGAGCTGGAGGCGTAGGCATCTCGTCGTGACACGTGCTCCGGCGGGAATTGCGGTCGGGCAGCGAGCCATGCCGGCTCGACCACTGCACCAGGCATGGCGACGAGTCGACTTTCCCCCGATCGAGTGGTTCATCGGAGACATCGACGTCGTGCATGGAACGAACTTCGTCGTCCCGCCTGCTCGCCGCGCCGCTCGGATCGTCACCGTGCACGACCTCACTCCGGTCCTCTACCCCGAGCTCTGTGACCAAGCGTCATTGCGCTACCCATCACTTGTGCGCCGAGCTCTCCACGGCGGTGCGTGGATCCACACTCATTCGGCATACGTTGCCCGGGAGGTGATCGACGTCTTCGGTGCCGACCCCGAGCGCGTGCGATGGGTGCATTCAGGTGTCCCCCCGCTGGCCCCGGCTGACTCGAGAGCAGTGGAACAAGTGCTCAAAGGGCGATGGCGCCGCTACATCCTCGCTGTGGGCACGATCGAGCCGCGGAAAGATCTTCCGAGCCTCGCTCTCGCGTTCGACGCGATCGCCGCCCAACACGACGACCTTGTGCTGGTGCTGGCGGGACCTGACGGGTGGGGGCGCGAAGCGCTCGACCGGGTGCTGTCCACGACCCGTCACCGTGATCGGATCATCCAGACGGGATGGCTCGAGCCTGGGATGCTGGCTGGACTTCTCCGTGGGGCATCGGTCTTGGCATACCCGTCGATCTACGAAGGCTTCGGGTATCCCCCGCTCCAGGCAATGGCAGCCGGGGTACCTGTCGTGTCCACCCGTGCCGGGTCTTTGCCCGAAGTCTTGGGCGACGCCGCGATCCTGGTGCCGATCGGAGACCCGCGATCATTGGCCGAAGCCCTCGACCAGGTGCTCAGCTCAGAATCTCTCCGTGCGGACTTGGTCGCGCGCGGGCTCGCTCACGCTGCGGAGTACTCGTGGGATCGCTGTGCCAAGGGCCTCGAGGACCTCTATCGGGCTGCTTGGGCGTCCGCCCGTTGACTGATAAGCGAGACGGCCCGATGGAGATCCCCCGTCATCTGCGCGATGTCCCTCCGGACTGCGCTCAGAGCGATCGTCGGTGGCAATTCGGTAGGGTACGACCGTGAACTCGGGTACCGCGGAGTCGCTCCTGCTGCACACGAAGCACCGCTCGCCATTGGGCGACGCCGTGGGAACACCGCCGCGCACCTTGGCAAGTGTGGCGTCCGGCCGGGCAGTTGCCGGTCGTCAGTTGGCAGACGACGGTGATCTCGATTGGCGTCCGGAGGTCCGGTGCGCGCGCTGATCACCGGCGGCCGTGGCTTTGTCGGGACGTGGCTGTCCGCCCACCTCAGTGATTGTGGTGACGATGTGACGGTGATCGATGCCGAGACCGACGTCGCCGATCTGTCGGTGCTCGGTCCTGCGGTGGCGGAGGCAGCTCCCCACGCCATCTACCACCTTGCTGCCAAATCCCATGTCGGGGAGTCCTGGACAGATCCCGCAGAGGTGCTCCGGGTGAACGTCTTGGGGACCGCCGCACTGCTCGCCGCAGCACGGAAGGTTTCCGAAGTCCCCAAAGTGCTCGTCGTGAGCTCTGCGGAGGTGTACGGGTTCGTTTCTCCCGAGCAGCTTCCGATCTCTGAGGTCGCACCGCTCTTGCCGGCA
>JAJYZN010000091.1 GCA_021799915.1 Actinomycetes bacterium | reverse complement strand
GCTCCCCGACAGGTCGGCATCGGCACCTCGCAAGAGGCGCAGGATCACTCCAGGGACCAGCACAACTTTCAGGGCGAACGAGAAGGCGGCAAGCGCGTAGAGCCCGTCGACGTGCCGCGCCACGGCAACGTACAGGGCCAGCCCGGTCACAACCAGCGACTGGAACGCATAGAGCCTTACTTGCGAGCGCAGCAGGGGCGCTCGCAGCATCGCGAACTCGGTCAGCAGCACCAGGATCGCGACGACGTCAGCCACGCCGGCGAACGTGGATGGCACCGTGTGCATCACCCTCCTCCCGCGTAGAACACGAAGACCGCGAGGACCGAGAGCAAGAATGCGGCGGCGACGAATTCGGTGATCTTGAAGAGGCGGAGCTTGGAGAAGAGATTGTCCACGACGGCGAAGACGCAGCCGAGCGCGATCGCTTTGCCCAGGAGAGCCGGGATCGCGAGGAGAACTGCGCGAGGAGTCCCCGTCGCGGCGAGCCCCCAGGGTGCGACCAGGACGTTGATGAGGATGGTGTAGAGAATGAGCTGCTTCATCGCCGAGCCCCACTGGAGCAGGGCGAGCGAGCTCCCGGAATGCTCGAGCGTCCTGGCCTCGTCGATCATGCCCAGCTCCAGGGTCCCTGCATGGGTCTCGACTGGGATGCGTCCGGTGTCCGACAGCACGACGAGGAAGAACGCGATCGCTGCCAGCACATGGGCGGGGCTCACTATCTCCGATGACGACGAGCGAACGGTGGCGGCCATGGCGTACGGGAGGTCGGTGCCGGTGATGAGGGCGACGACGAACACGACGAACAGGACCGTCGGCTCGATCAGCGCGCCAAAGGTCATCGCTCGGCTGCCACCGAGCTGGGCATAGGGCGCGCCCGATTCAGTGCTGGCCAGCGCGACCGCAAAGCCGGCCAGGGCGAGGATCAGCCCACCTCCCATGATGTCCCCCATGTAGCCAAGGGGCAGCCCGTAGGTGGTGAGCACCGGGATGAGAAGGGGGACCACGAGGTAACACCCGAACGCCACCACCGGTCCAGCGAGGAACACCCAGCTCGATTCCTCGGTGACCAGCGTCTCCTTGCAAAAGAGTTTGGACAGGTCGTAGTAGGGCTGCAAAATGCGAGGGCCACGCCGTCCTTGCAGCCGGGCCTCGACGTGAGCGATCACCCCGCTCACAAGCGGCGCGCCCACGACGATCGTCGCCACCTGTAGCACCTGGATGCCCTGCGGCGCCATCACGCTGAACGTCAAGGTCGGCCTCCTCCACATGCGTCGTCGCCAGCGCAGAGGCCATTAGCCCGAAGGGCAGTTCGAGCCGTGACGGCTCACCGGGGCATCATCCGGTCTGGGCGATGTTACTCCACGCGCGCCACCGTGGTCGATGATCCGGATTGCTCGCCGAGTGGCTCAGCCGCAGATCGTCGATGCAAGAGGTGGTCGCCTCGGGGCGCCGAGCGGTCGAGCCATGTCGTGCGAAAGGCCCATAGCGCTTCAGGAGCTTGGCGGGCGTCCGGTCAGCGAGTCGCGCCGGAGGAGGCCGGCGAACTGGACGTGGCGGCGGCACTTGAGGTACCCGCTGCACCGTCATTCGGGCTACTGCCTGACGAGCTCTGTGACGAGCCGCCCGAGCCGGTGCCCGAGCCGGTGCCCGAGCTCGTACCCGAGCTCGTACCCGAGGAGCTGCCCGAGCCGGTACCCGAGGAGCTGCCCGAGGAGCTGCCCGAGCCGGTACCCGCGCCGGTACCCGCGCCGGTACCCGACGAGCCAGACGGTGTCACCGCGCTCTCTGTGGCCGGGAAGCTGAACGTGGCGGTCACACAGCTCGTCGGTTCGACGGCGACGGCCACATCGAGGCCGGGTTCCGAGCTGAACTTCCACACTGCCAGCCCGCTCCCCGATGCAAGGCAGGCGTAGGGCGGATCGTCCGTCTGGAAACCGCTCAGCGTGCCGAGGTACGTGGGCGCTCCGGACGACGACGGTGGCGCCGCCCCAAGGAATTGGAGAGCGACCGTGTGCCCCTGCCACACCCCCGAGAACCTCATCCCTGTCGCCTTCCCCGCACCTGGTTCGGTGGTGGTAGTCGGCGGCAGCGAGGTGGTCGAAGGCACGACATCGGTCGTGGGGGACGACGTTGGCCGAGTGGTGGTCGGCGGCAGCGAGGTCACACTATTGGGCAACGTGGTGGACTGCACGGCAGGAGACGTCGTGGGACTCGACGAGGTCGACGAGGGTCCCGGTGTGCTCTTCTGCACCGGCGCGAACCCGTCGAGCGCGGCAAGCATCTGGGGGCTGTTCCCGTCCATGCCCAACGCCCAGATCCCGACGCCGTCCAAGCTGAAGAACTGGGCGAGCTGGGCGACGAGGTACAGCGAGCTGGGATCCTCGAAGTACTCCTCGTACCACTGTCCACCTATCTGGTACGAGGTCCACGCAGTATCGGTCACGGGATCCCAGTACTGCGGGGTCCCCCCGGAGACAATTTGGCTATAGGGCACGGGTGTGGCGCCTCCGGTGGCCTGAGCTGACAGGGTGCCATTCGTGGTCGGCCACTCGTACCCGTAGTACGGAACTCCCAGGATCACCTTGCTCGCCGGCACCGCCGCCGCGTACTGCTCCACCGTGCTGAGGTCGCTGAACATCGTGCTGGTGAGCGGTGACGCCGGGGTGGGCGCGGCCTGCAGATTGAGCTGGTACGCCATGACGAAGAACCCGTCGACGATCGGGGCCAGGGCTTTGATGTCGTAGAACCCGTTCGGGTCGCCCGCCGAGCTCGCATAGGTGTCCATCGTCACTTGGTAGTGGGGATCGGACTGGTGCACCGCGGAGGAGACCTGGCTCACCAAGTTCGTGAGCCCGACCTGGTCCTGGGAGCCCTGTCCCTCGAAGTCGATGTTCACCCCATCGAGATTTTTTGCCTCAATGGCATGGACGACTTGCTGGGCGAGCGTCGACTGCGCGGAGGATGTCGACGTGAGCTGGTTCAGCTCGCTCTGGTCGAAGCAATTCACCGTGAGCACCACCCGATCGCCGGCGGCATGGGCTCGGGTGACCAAATTGGCGAACTGCTGGCTCTCGTACCCGTTCCAGCCCGAACCGCTCTCGTCGAGGGTCCCGTCGGCATTCACTCCGATGCTGAAGTAGGCGATGGTCGTCAGACCATTCACGTCGAACCCTGTGCTCATCGGCAAATTCCAGTAAGGAGCGAAACCGAAGACCTCGTGGGGAGCGAGGGGTGGCTGGTTGGCTAGGGAAGGAGGTGCCGGGGCAGGCGGCGCAGTAGCCGCTGGGAGATCGAGCGGCTTCTGGCTCGTCCCCTGACCTTCGAGGGCGTCGACCATCGAGATCATCGTGGATGCGTTGGTCGATCCGGGCGTTGTGGGCACGGCGGAAAGGAGCCCGCCACGGTAATGAGGGCGAGCGCTCTGCGCCACAGTCCCGGTGCCGACCAGACCCACAAGCGACACGCCGGTCAGCACGGCTGCCAAGACGCCGCTGCCGACCACCACTGGAAAGCGACGACGCCTCGGGAACAGGGCGCCGGCCGTGCTCCGCGCGACAGACAAGACCCGGCGCACGGCGATGGCCGTTCGCCGCCACCCGGCAGCCAGCAGAAGCCCGGGGATCGAGCGCGCCAGCTTGCGGTACGCCGGCGCGGTCACTCGGCCCACCGGCACGAAGAAGAGACCGAGCAGTGCGGCTGCTGGGACGATCACCACCCGCAGAGCAGCGCCGGTCCACGAGAGAGCCTCGGATCCCATCACCCGCACCAGTGACGCCATCCCACTCGCCGTCGCGCCGACCGCCCTCCCCAGATACGAGGCTCTGAGCCGACGCGTCGCCGGCCGGACAACTGCACCCATCGTGACGGCCACGAGCCGGCCGAATGCTTCGACCCACGATGCCGTCCCGCTTGAAACAGCAGCCACCCTGCGCGCGAACCATGCCAACGGAGCCAGGACGGAAAGGAGGGCACCCCCCATCCGTACGGCGACCTGTCGGGCTGCGCCAACCGCGACACCGACGGTGGCAGCGGCTGCGACGCTCGCAGCTGGTACCCGATTGTGGATGAAGTTCTGGACCAGAGCAGTCGCGAGGACACCCTGACGGGAGGCCCACGCGACCTCGGGGCGGCGGGAGCGGCGCCAGCGCGCCGATCCACGGCCGACCGATGCGAGGAGCTCGGCCACGTCAGGCGCAGGAAGAAGGAAGCACAGTGATCCGGCATCGGTGACCACTTCGAGCACCTGTGCCGGGCGGCCCATCGGATCTGTGTGCGTCTCGTCGGCTGAGAAGCCAGATACCGACCACCACGGCACTCGGGTCCACTGAGCCGTCGACTGCGTCCGGCGAGGCGCGGACGGCGCGGCGTGCGCGCCGCGACGAGCCGGACCTGACCGCCGGGGCCGGGTAGTAAGTCTGGCCTGGCGGCGGTGGACGTCACCTGGCGCGCCGCCACCGGTGTGGACGTCAATCAGTCTCGGATCTGAGCCGACGAGGCGAGCCTCGATGCCGCGCCGGGTCACCGCGATCTGGCAGGGGTGTGCCTCGAGGCTTTGGGGGTGCAGGAGGTAGGCGTCGAATGCCGCCCCCTCACACCTTGTCTGCCGCTCGCTACCTCTCACCGTGTGCTTCCGACCCTTCCGTGTCGATCGCCCGTGCACCCGCACGAGCCCCTGGATACCGTGAACGGAGGTCCCCCTCTGGTGCTATAGGCCTTCGGTGCCCGGCGAGAACGTCCCCCTCGATCTCGACCGGCCCCTTGTCGGCCAGCACGTGGGTTACCAGTCTGGTGGTGTCTGGACCCGTTGGCAAGAGCGCGTTCGCTCGGCCCGACCGATCCTGCCTCCCCGTCCGAGGTCTCCCATCACCACTGGGAGGCCCGAGAGGCTACCGCCACAGAGGCCGATGATCGCATTACGATGCGTGAACTGTGATATTCGTCGAGATCCTGCGCCTGATCCTGGTCCTCTTGGGTGCGCTCGGAGGGCTGGAAGCCGGGCACGCCATCGACGCGTCCTCGCCCGGCCCGGTCACCGGATTGGTCCTCGGCGCGCTCGTCAGCTACGTCCTCGGCGGGGTCGTCGGCCGCTCCATCGACCGGGAGCACCGGCGGGCGCTGAAGCGCCTGGCGCCGGTACCGCCCGGAGAGCTGTTCGCCGGGACGTTGACCGGGATCGCCGGTCTCCTCCTGGGTGTTGCGCTGTGCCTCCCTCTCCTCGCGCTCGTCCACTCGAGCCTCGTCTACGCGCTGGCGGCAGCACTCGGCTGGGTCGGAGGGTGGACGGGCTACCGCATCGGTCAAGCCAAGGGTCGCCAAGTGGTCGCAGCGGCCGGGCTCTCGCGGATCCTCGCTCCTCCGGTCGAGCCTCCGCCGGGCTTCGCCATCCTCCTCGACACGTCCGCCGTCATGGACCGTTCGGTGCTCGTGCTCGGACAAGCCGGGTTATTCGTCGGCGGATTGGTCGTACCCCGCTTCGTGCTGGACGAGGTCCAGACCCAGTCGGTCGGACCCGACCCCGCAGCATCGCGGCGCGCCCGGCGCGGCTTGGAAGCCCTCGAAGCCATCCGGGAGTCCGGGGTGACCGTCCACGTCGCACCCGACGAGCTCCCCGAGATCGACGACGCCGGTGAACGTGTCGTCGAAATGGCTCGGCGCCTCGGGCTCCGGCTCGCCACTTGCTCGGCTCGCCTCCGTGACCGTGCCACCCGTCAGGGCGTGGCAGTCACCGACCTCCGTCAAATGGTCGATCGTCTCGATGCGGGATTGGTGCCCGGGCAGCGTCTCGCCGTCGACCTGGAGAGAGCGGGTGACCAGCAGCGCCAGGCGGTGGGCTACCTGCCCGATGGCGACATGGTGGTGGTGAACGATGCCTCGCATCGGATCGGCGACGCCAACGTCGAGGTCGAGGTGCTCTCCACGAGGAAGACGACGCAAGGGGTGCTCGTGTTTGCTCGTCTCGCCGCCGACTGAATCCGCGCGCCTCGGTTCGAGCAGGGACGCCACGTCGTATCAGCGGCCGATGGTGCGCACGACGGACTGCACACGCGACGTGTCCGGCTTGCGCTACGGAACGGCCGGAACGACAAACACTGCGCGATGGTCAGACTGCGGCGACGGCGGTCACGAGCTTCTGGAGAGTGTCCTTGGCGTCTCCGAAGAGAAGGACCGTCTTGTCGTTGTAGAGGAGCTCGTTGTCAATTCCCGCAAATCCGGGACGCATCGAGCGCTTGAGGAACACGATGTGCTGCGCCTGGTCGGCATGGATGATCGGCATGCCGTAGATCGGGCTGCCCGGAGTGTCGTTGGCTGCCGGGTTCACGGTGTCGTTGGCCCCGACCACGAGGGCCACGTCGGCCGTCGCCATCTGCGGGTTGGCCTCGTCCATCTCCTTCAGCTCGTCGTAGGGGACGTTCGCTTCGGCCAGTAGCACGTTCATGTGCCCGGGCATCCGACCGGCGACGGGGTGGATGGCGTAGAAGACCTCCACCCCCCGGCCAGAAAGCGAGTCTGCCAGCTCCCGGACGACATGCTGGGCCTGGGCGACCGCCAAGCCGTAGCCCGGGACGATGACGACTTTGCGCGAGTAAGCCAGCAACACACCCACGTCGTCCGGCGTGCTGGTCCGCACCGTCCGGCTGGCGTCCCCCTCGGCACCGCCCGTGGCCGTCACGACCGCGCCGAACGCGCTGAAGAGGATGTTGGGCAGCGAGCGGCCCATTGCCTGGCTCATCAGGCGGGTGAGAATGATCCCCGAGGCACCGACCAGGGTGCCGGCGACGATGAGGACGTTGGAATCGAGGGTGAACCCCGATGCTGCCACTGCCAATCCGGTGAAAGCGTTGAGCAGTGAGATGAGCACGGGCACGTCGGCGCCGCCGATCGGCAGCACAAAGATGACCCCGAGCACGAGCGACAGCGCGAGGACCACCCACAGCGTGGTGGTGGACGCCGTGACAAGGACGGTGAGCACCAGGCCGAGCACGGCCAGCCCCACAATCGCGTTGATCACCTGTTGACCGGGGTAGGTGATCGGACGACCGGTCATGATCTCCTGGAGCTTGGCGAAGGCCACCGCCGATCCGGCGAACGAGACACAGCCGACAAGGACGCCGAAGAGCACTTCGAGCACCTTGTACGTGGCAAGGGTCTTCGGATCGGCACCGAGGAATTCGGTGATGGAGACCAAGGCTGCCGCTCCACCGCCGACGCCGTTGAAGATGGCCACCATCTGGGGCATCGCCGTCATCTTGACGAGACGTGCCGCGGGAACACCGACGACTACTCCCACGACCATGCCCACCACGATGAGCCAGATGTGGGCCAACCCCGGCTGGGCGAACGTCACCCCGATGGCCAACGCCATCCCGACTGCGGCGACGAAGTTGCCTCTCCGGGCATGCTTGGGGGAGCTCAATCCCTTCAGCGCGACGATGAAGCCAATTGCCGCCAGGAGGTAGCAGAGGTCGATGAAGGTGCCCCGGCTCATGCGTCGCGCCCGCCCGGCTGGTCAGACCCGGGGCCCGGCGTGCGCTTGGGCTCGCCCTGCCCCGCACCGTCGGACTTGGACTTGAACATCTCG
The DNA here is from genome assembly GCA_021799915.1 of Actinomycetes bacterium. Next base: position 3,313 of record JAJYZN010000091.1, on the reverse strand, counting down.
AGCATCCGGTCGGTGACCACGAACCCGCCGACGACGTTCAAGGTGCCCAGGACGACTGCCAGCAGGCCCAGCACCTCTTCGGCACTGGTGTGGGCATGCCCGAGGACGATCATCGAACCCACCAGTACCACTCCGTGGATCGCGTTCGATCCCGACATGAGCGGCGTGTGGAGGATGCTCGGAACCTTCGAGATCACCTCGATGCCCACGAACGCCGCCAGGACGAACACGGTCAAGTACTCCAAGATGCCGTTGGTCATCTCCCTCCGCCCTCCTCGCCACCTCCACCAGATGCCGGCTCTTGTGATGGCGCGCCCGCTGCAGTGGAGCGAGTGCCGGCTCCCTCCAGAGGTGCACCGTCGCGAAGGACGCACGTCCCGAGCACGATCTCGTCCTCCCAGTCCGGAGCCACCGAGCCGCTCTTGCCGAGCAGGGCCATGAGGTTCGCCACGTTGCGGGAGTAGAGGAAGCTGGCGTGGGTGGGCATGCCCGACGGGGGGTTGGCCATCCCCACGATCGTGGTCCCGCCGCTCTCGACGACCTTCCCGGCTTCGGTGAGCTCGCAATTCCCCCCGGAGTCGGCCGCCATGTCGACCACCACCGACCCGGTGCTCATCCTGGCGACCATCTCACCGGTGACCAGGACTGGGGCCCTGCGACCTGGGACGGCGGCGGTCGTGATGACGGCATCGGAGGCCGCGACTTCTGCGGCCAGGGCCTCTCGCTGGCGAGCTTGCTCTTCTTCTGAGAGCTCTCGGGCGTACCCCCTTGCTCCCTCGGCGACAACACCGAGATCGACGAAGGTCGCGCCAAGGCTCTCCGCTTCCTCCTTGGCCGCCGTGCGGACGTCGTACGCCCGGACGGCGGCTCCGAGCCGCCGCGCCGTGGCAATAGCCTGCAGCCCTGCGACACCCACACCCATCACCAGGACTTTGGCGGGAGGAACGGTACCGGCCGCCGTCATCAGCATCGGAAAGAACCGCGGCAGGTGCAGTGCCGCGGTCAGCGCAGCGCGGTACCCCGAAACCGTCGCCTGCGACGACAGGGCGTCCATGCTCTGCGCCCGACTGATCCTGGGAAGCAGGTCGAAGCTGAACACGTGCGCCCGCTTCCCAGCGAGAACGTCGAGCGCGTCGCGAGAGGTCGCAGGCTGGAGAAAGCTCAGAACGAGGGTCCCGCTTCCCACGAGCTCGGCCTCTTGGGCATCGAGAGGCTGGACCCGCACCACTGCAGCAGCATCCTGGTAGAGAGCCGGCGCCGTCGGGGACAGCGTGGCACCTGCCGCGATGTACGAATCGTCTGGGAACGACGCCTGCTTTCCGGCCCCGGCCTGGACGCTCACGTCCCAGCCGTCGGCGACCAGGCGCTTGACGACGTCGGGGACCAGTGCGACCCGTCGTTCTCCGGGTCGCGTCTCGGTCGGCACGGCCAATTTCACGCAGGATTTCTAGCAGGTGACGGCCACCGCTGACGATATCGGCAGCTGGCGGCACGGGTCGGCACAGGCACGGTTCGGCACAGGCACGGTTCGGCACAGGCACGGTTCGGCACAGCCACGGTTCGGCACAGAGAGCCCGCTGCACACTCGGATAGGCGTCGCTCCCGTCCATTGGGAGAACGGGGTTTGGGGGAAGGCCGGGTCCGCTAGCGCTGCTTGCCGGGCGGGCGCCGGCGGGGCTTGGTCCCCTGCCCACGAGGCGTGCTCTTGGCCGCCGGCTTGGCTGCGGCCGCCCTCTTGTGCGACGCCCCGGCCGGCTTCCCGCCCGCGGAGGCGGCGCCGGCGCTCGACTGGCCAGGCTGCGGATCCCCGAGCGCTTCGACGTTTCCCTCCTCCACCATTGTCGCGTAGTGAGCACCCGCATCTGTGCGAGGTGCTGGAAGGTCTGCGGGCTGCTGTGCTCCCGTGGCGTCGGGAAGTGGACCACCGATCGCGTCCGGGCCACCGCCATGCTCCTCGGGATATCCCAAGGCCAGGTCGATGAAGTCGATCGCGTCGAGCTCCTCGGGAGGCCCAGCCGCGTGCGGGGCACCTCTCCGCTCGCCTCGCACCCGATGGTCGTCGCCTCGGAGAAGTCGCTCCGCCTGGACATCGGCGAAAGGCCACCCGTCATCGTCCTGCCACCCCGCGCCGTCGAGAGCGAAACGCAGGTCCGGGCTGGAAGCCAGCCGCGCCGCGCTTGCTCCGTCCATCGGGGGAGCGAAGAAGTACCCCTGCGCGGCATCTGATTCGAATTCACTCACGATCGCCGCATGCAGTGCAGTCTCGACCCCTTCTGCCACAGTGGACATCCCGGCGCTGTGTGCCAGGTGGATGACGGTCTCGACCACCATCCGATTGATCCCCTCGCGAGGTTCGAGCCCGCTGACGAACGACTCGTCGATCTTCACAGTGTTGACTTCCATGCGCTTCAGCAGATCGAACGAGCTCCAGCTCGTGCCCACATCATCCACTGCCAATTGAACTCCGAGCCCGACGATGGACTTCAACTGGATCGCTGCCGTGGGTTCAGAGATCGATGGTTCCGTCACCTCGACGGTCAGCCGGTCCGGGTCCAGCCCAGTCTCTTCGAGCGCGTCACGCACTGCGCGATAGGCCACCTCCCGGCGAAGCTGGACGATCGAGCAGTTCACCGCGATCTGCAAGCTGGGTGGCCAGCGAGAGGCCTCCCGGCAGCTCTCCGCGATCACCCAGGCGCCAAGGGCGACGATGTCGCCGTTGGCCTCGGCCCATGGGATCAGCAGCGGCGGAAGGATGATCCCCTCGGTCGGATGATGCCATCGCAGGAGCGCCTCGAAGCCAAGCAGCTGCCCGTCGGCCAGGTCGATGATCGGCTGGAAGGCGAGGCGCGGCTCTCCGGCCAGCACCAGCGCCTTGCCGATCTGCTGCCAGGATCGACCCTCGCCGTCATCTCCCGGCACGCTGCCCCCCTTGAATCGTTCCATTCGCCCGGCGACCTCGTGGCCACCACTTCACATCATTGCCAATTCTGCCAGGTCTCGCATCGGTGTTTTCACGGATAGCCGGTCTTTAGCGATCGGTGGGCCGGCACCGGGGCAGGGAAGCACCGGCTCGTGCGGGCAGGCTGGCCGGGGCAAGGCAGCACCGATTCGTGCGGGCAGGCTGGCCCCAGGGAGCCTTGGGAGCTCGATCGCCTCGGGAGCTTGGGGGCCGGGAAGTCTTGGGAGCTCGAGCGCCTCGCGAGCTTGGGAGCCGGGGTTGCCAACAGCCACCTTCGATATCACTGAACATCTACGAGCATGCGTCGTAGAGCACGAGGGTGAAGCTCTTTGAGTGGGCTGAGCAAGAAGGCGT
>JAJYZN010000090.1 GCA_021799915.1 Actinomycetes bacterium | reverse complement strand
TGCTCCTGACCGGTTTCGGGGGGGGCATGACCTGGGCGAGCGCCGTCCTGCGCTGGGGGGGCTGACCCTCGTGGGCTCCGGCCCGGTGCTGGTGGTCCTGGCCGCCGGTCGTGCCCGCCGCTACGGGGGGGTGAAGCCGCTGGCCCCGGTCGGCCCGGCCGGTGAGGCGGTCATCGACCTGCTGGGCAGCGACGCCATGCGGGCCGGGTTCTCGACCCTGGTGGTCGTCGTGGGTCCCGAGACCGGTCCGGCGATCCGCTACCACGTCGAGCGGGCGTGGCCGGAGTGGGTGGACGTCCACTTCGCCAGCCAGGAAGTGCCGCTCGGGACCGCCCAGGCCGTATTGGCCTCGACGCTCCACCTGGCCGGTGACGCTCCTTTCGGCGTGGCCAACGCCGACGACTGCTACGGGGTGGCCGGCCTCACCTTGCTGGCCGAGCATCTCTCGGGCCCGGACCGGGCAGAGGCCAACGTCGTCGTGGCCTACCGCCTTCGCGACGCCGTGATCGGTACGTCCCCCGTCTCCCGGGGGGTGTGCGACGTGGGTGACGGAGCGTTGCTCAGGTCGTTGGTGGAGCGGCACCAGGTCACGGCCACCACCGACGGCCGCTTCCTCGTCGGTGACGGCAAGATGCCCGTCGAGCTGGACGGAGACATCTTGGTGTCGATGAACCTCTGGGGGTTCGGTCCGGCGATCCGTGACGTGCTCGAGGCGGCCATGCTCGAGAGACCGAGCGGTCCGGGCTCGGACGATCCGACCGAAGTGCTCCTGCCCGATGTGGTGGCACAGGTGCTCTCCGACCCCAGCGCCTCGGGGGATCCGGCATTCCGGTTCCGGGTCCTGGCAGCTCCGGGTCGCTGCGTGGGTGTGACCCACGCCGACGATCTCCCCCTCGTCCAAAGGGAGCTGGCCGGTCAGGTGGGCCGCGGGGAGCGGAGCGCCGTCCTGTGGCCGACGGGGGCCTGAAGGAGCCTCGGAACAGCCCATGACCCGTAGCGGTCGCCTGGTCGTCGCCTTGGCCCTGAACGGCGTCCTGGTAGCCGGTCAGGTGGTGGCGGGGATCGCGGCCCGCTCCACCGGTCTCTTTGCCGACGCCGGTCACAATCTCACCGACGTCGTCGCCATCGGCATCTCCCTGCTGGCCGTCCGCTGGGCCATGCGACCCCGGAGCGAGGCCCGGAGCTTCGGGAACCACCGCGGCACCATCCTGGCCGCCCTGGTGAACGCCGCCATCCTGGCTGTGGTCACTGCCGCCATCGTGGCCGAGAGCATCGACCGCCTGGTGTCCCCGGTCCACGTCGACGGCGGTGTGGTCGTCGTGACGGCGGCCGTCGCCGTGGTGGCCAACGGCATCGCCGCGGCAGTGGTGTTCGACCGGAGCCGCGACCTCAACATGAAGAGCGCGGTGGTCCACATGATCTCGGACGCCGCGGCCTCCCTATGCGTCCTGGCGGCCGGTGTCGTCATCGTCGTGGGCGGGGAGTCGTGGGACCGGGCCGACCCCGTCGCCTCCCTGGTGGTGGCCGTGGTCATCGTGGTCCAGGTGGCGCACCTGGTGAAGGCCAGCGCCGACGTGCTCTTGGAGTCGACCCCGTCGGACATCGACCTCCCGTCGATGCGCCGGGTGATCCTCGAGGTGCCCGGCGTCGGTGACGTCCACGACCTCCACGTGTGGAGCCTCTCGAGCGAAGTCCGAGCCCTGTCCGCACACCTGGTCGTGTCCGGGCACCCGACCCTCGAAGAGGCCCAGGCGGTCGGGGCTCTGGTGAGGGAGCGGATCGTGGAGCCCTTCGGGATCGCCCACAGCACCTTGGAGCTGGAGTGCGAGCGCTGCGCCGATGTGCCCGACCCGTGCCGCATGACCGTGGGTGCCCAGACGCGAGAGAACCCCGAGTAACCGTCCGGCCGAGGCCGTCCAGCTCCTCGGGGCTGCCCCCGCGGCGACCCGCTGCCGTCCGTCGCCGGGGTCGTGTCGGACAACCCCGGCTCGGGGCACGCGCCGACGGGCTCCAGGGAAGCCGCCGGCTCGCATCACGAGCCTCCATCGCCCGGGCGCATCGCCCCGCCCCGACCGGGGAACCTCTCGGCCCCCTGCCGTCGCCCTCGGTCGGTCTTTCGACTCCCCTCCGGCTCTGCGGCGGATCTCCGCCACCCGAACTGTTGCCAGCGTGCGCCTTGGCGGGCAAAAGGTCAAGGGCCCGGTGCGAAATCCAGACCTTCTCCCCAACATTCACTCCGCCGTCCCCAGGTCCGGGCGTCTCGTCCCCAGGTCGGTGGTCACCCGTCCCCAGCTCGTCCCCAGCCCCGGCAGCACGGCGCCTCCGGTTCGGCAGCACTGCGCTTCCGATTCGGGTCCCCCGTCATTCAGGAGTGACGTAGGCGGCGTGGATGCCCCCGTCGACCAGGAAGGTGGAGGCGGTCACGAACGACGCGTCATCGGATGCCAGGAACGCCGCGGCGGCGGCGATCTCCTCGGGTTCGGCGAATCGTCCCATCGGCACGTGGACCAGCCTGCGGGCCGCCCGCTCGGGGTCCTTGGCGAAGAGCTCCCTCAGGAGCGGAGTGTTCACCGGGCCCGGGCACAGCGCGTTCACCCTGACGCCCTGGCGGGCGAACTGGACACCGAGCTCCCGGGACATCGACAGGACACCGCCCTTCGACGCCGTATAGGCGATCTGGCTGGTGGCCGCGCCCATCACCGCCACGAATGACGCGGTGTTGATCACCGATCCCCCGCCGCGCTCGATCAGGTGCGGGATGGCGTACTTGCAGCACAGGTACACCGAGGTGAGGTTGACCTCCTGGACCCGGTGCCAGGCGGCGGGCTCGGTGTCGAGGATCGAGTCGTCCTCGGGCGGCGAGATCCCGGCGTTGTTGCAGCAGATGTCCAGGCCGCCGTGCTCGGCCACCGTGGTCTCGAAGATCCCCTGCACGGCGGCGCCGTCGGTGACGTCGGCCCGGATGAACCGCCCCCCGACGGACGCGGCCACCGAGCGACCGGCCTCTTCGTCCCGGTCCACGACGACGACGTCGGCTCCTTCGGCGGAGAAGCGCACGGCCATCGCCCGGCCGATGCCGCTGCCGGCGCCCGTGATCACCGCCACCTTCCCGACGAGGCGGCGGGCCGCCGCCGACGGGCCGCCGCCCTCTCTCGTGGTCTCGTTGTCAGCGCCCATGTCGGCCCCGGTCCTCGCCACCCTCTCGCCCGCTCATCGCTCCCCGCTCCTCCATCCTCGCTCTTCACCCGTCCGTCGCTATGAACACCGTCTTCTCCTCGGTGAAGGGCACGGCCGCATCGGGTCCCAGCTCCCGGCCGATGCCTGACTGCTTGGTCCCCCCGAAGGGCGTCCAGTAGCGCACCGAGGAGTGGGAATTGACCGAGAGGTTCCCGGTCTGCACCGCTCGGGCCATCCGCAGGGCGCGCCCGACGTCCCGCGTCCAGATCGAGCCCGAGAGCCCGTAGGGGGTGTCGTTGGCCACCCGTACCGCCTCGGCCTCGTCGTCGAAGGGGATCACCACCGCCACTGGGCCGAAGATCTCCTCGGTGACCGCTCTCGAGCTCGGATCGACCGGCGCGAGGACAGTCGGGGGGAACCAGTACCCGGGCCCTTCCGGCACGCGCCCCCGTGCCGCCACGGCCTGGTCCGGGGACACGAAGGACGCCACGGCGCGACGGTGGGACTCGGAGATGAGCGGACCCATCTGGGTGTCCTCGTCACCGGGGTCTCCCACCCGAATGCGTTCCACCGCCGGTCCCAGCTTCTCCATGAACCGTTCGTAGACCGTGCGCTGGACCAGGATCCTCGACCGGGCGCAGCAGTCCTGCCCGGCGTTGTCGAACACCCCGACCGGAGCCTCCTCGGCGGCCCGGGCCACGTCGGCATCGGCGAAGACGATGTTGGCTGACTTGCCCCCCAGCTCGAGGGTGACCCGTTTGACCTGCTCGGCACAGCCCGCCATGATCTTCCGCCCCACCTCGGTGGACCCGGTGAAGCACACCTTGCGGACGGCCGGATGGGTCACGAAGCGCCACCCGACCACCGCTCCACTCCCGGTGACGACTTGGAGCACCCCCTCGGGCAGCCCGGCCTCGAGGGCCAGCTCGCCTAGCCGCAACGCGCTCAGGGGCGTGAGCTCCGCCGGCTTCAGCACGACCGTGTTCCCGGCGGCCAGCGCCGGCCCCACGCCCCACGAGGCGATGACCATGGGGAAATTCCAAGGGACGATCACCCCGACCACACCGAGGGGCTCGTGGAACGTGAGGCTCACTCCCCCACCGACGGGGATCTGCCGGCCGCTCAGCCGCTCAGGGAAGCCCGACGAGAACTCCAGTACGTCCCGGACGTGTTCGGCCTCGGCTCGGGCGTTGCCGACCACGTGGCCGGCGTTGGCCACTTCCAACTGCGCCAGTTCCTCGCGGTGGCCGTCGACGGCGTCGGCGAAGCGCCGGAGGAGGCGGGCCCGGTCCCCCGGGGCCATCTCCCTCCACGACCCGGACGCCCGGGCGGCCCGGGCAACGGCTTCGTCCACCTCGCGCTCGGACGCGGCGTGGACCGTGGCCACGACCTCGGACGTGGCCGGGTTCCGGACGGCCACGTCCGATCCTTCCCCGCCTCCGGCGACGTCGAGCACGGAGTGATCATGGCGCGTCCGGGTCGGTGCGGGCCACGTGGGCCCCAATGGGTCCACCGGACCCGACGGGCTGCAGGTCCACCGGACCCGTGGAGCCGCAGGCCCACCGGATCCGTGGAGCTGGCATAACCTCGGATACGTGCCCGCCACGCCCGACCCCGAACCGACCGCCACCATCAAGCCGGTGACCGGCTTCAATCTCTCCGTAGCCTTCGAGACCATCGCCCGGGCCGTGCCCCAGAGGGAGTGCCTGGTGTGGAAGACACGCCGCTTCACCTACTCCACCATGGCCGAGCGGGCACGTCGGCTGGCCTCGTACTTCCACGACCGGGGATTGGGGGTGCGCACCGAGCGGGACCGGCTGGCCGGGCACGAGTCCGGGCAGGACCACGTGGCGCTGGCCCTCTACAACGCGAACGAGTACCTCGAAGGGATGCTCGGCTCCTACCGGGCTCGGGTCGCCCCGTTCAATGTCAACTACCGATACGTCGGTGAAGAGCTCGCCTACCTGCTCCGCGACGCCCGGCCCAGGGCCGTGGTGTACCACGAGTCGCTGGCCCCCACCCTGGCGCCGGTGCTCGCCGACCTCCCCTTCGTCGACGTGCTGCTCCACGTGCGAGACGGCTCCGGCCACGACCCCATCCCGGGTGCAGTGGAGTACGAGGAGGCACTGGCTTCGGGCGACCCGGAAGGTCCCGACGTCGAACCATCGCCCGACGACCTGTACATCCTCTACACCGGCGGGACCACCGGCATGCCCAAAGGGGTGCTCTGGCGCCAGCACGACATCTTCGTCGCGGCCATGGGAGGCCGGCGGGTGGGCACCTGGGAGCTGGTCGAGAGCTACGAGGACCTGGCCGCCAGGGCGTCGGCCGGCTCGGGCTTGAAGCTGGGGCTTCTTCCCCCACTGATGCACGGCGCCGCCCAGTGGGCGGCGTTCATGATGATGGCCGAAGGGGCCACGATCGTCCTGCCCGACGATCCCCGCCGGCTGGATCCACCCGACGTGTGGCGGACGGTAGCCCGCGAGGGAGTCAACACCTTCACCATCGTGGGAGACGCCATGCTCCGACCGCTCGTCGAGGAGCTGGGGCGCGCCGAGTACGACGTGTCGTCCCTTTTCGCGGTCGGCAACGGTGGGGCCCCACTCACGCCGGCGGTCCGGGAACTGGCGTTGGCCCGGATGCCGTCGCTCATTATCAGCGACTCCGCCGGCTCGTCGGAGACCGGCGCCCAGATGCACGCCGTGTCGTCGAATCCGGGTGCCGCCGGACGGTTCGTTCCCGGGCCCGGGACCGTCGTGGTGACCGAGGAGCTCGATGCCGTCCTGGCGCCCGGGCACGACGGCATGGGCTGGCTCGCCCAGACCGGCGCCGTCCCCCTCGGCTACCTCGGCGATGCCGGGAAGACCGCACGTACCTTCCCCCTCATCGACGGGGTCCGCTACTCCATCCCCGGGGACCGAGCCCGTCACCTTGACACCGGGGAGATCGAGCTGTTGGGGCGGGACTCGGTCACGATCAACTCGGGAGGTGAGAAGATCTTCGCCGAGGAGGTGGAGCGGGCCATCGCCCGGCACCCGGCCGTCGCCGACGTCGTCGTCGCCGGACGACCCAGCCCGAGGTGGGGCCAGGAGGTGGTCGCCGTGGTGCAGCTGGCCCAAGGCGCGACCGCCTCTGCTGACGAGATCGTGGCTCACGCCGCCGACCACATCGCCCGCTACAAGCTGCCCAAGGCGGTGGTCTTCGTCCCCGTTGTCGAGCGTTCGCCTTCGGGAAAGGCCGACTACCGCTGGGCCGCCCAGCGAGCCGCCGGACCCTGAACCGAAGGTGACGGCTGCGGCCGGTGTTGCCGTGTCCTGCCGTGCTCATCCTATTCGGCGTGCCTTGGTGCCAACTTCCGCCGTGGACACGTGCCCGGGCGTTCGCTACTTTCTCACTGGAGACCGGTGCACCTCGTCAGCCCGCTGGGGCTCTCGCCCGCCCGGTGGAATGGCAGATCAGTGGAGCTCTCGGCCGGACTGGTGATCGACGGTGAGGTGCGCACCGGGGACCTTCCTCCCTACCCGGTCACCAATCCGGTCGACCCCGACGAGGTGGTCCTGCAGGCGCCAGCGGCCTCCTCGGCCCAGCTCGATGCCGCGATCGCTGCGGCCCACCGGGCCCAGCGAAGGTGGGCCACCCTCTCCTTTGACGAGCGCGCCGCCCAGGTCGCAGCGGCGGCTCGACACGCCGGAGCGGTCGTCGAGCAACTCGATCTCGCTCGCCTGCTCACCCGGGAGCACGGGAAGGTGCTATGGGAGTCCCAGTTCGACACCGGCACTCTGGGCGGGATGGCCGACGCCTTTGTGCCCCTGGCGGCCCGGGCGATCTCGACCGAGCTGCTCGGGGACTCGACGACGGTCCAGCGGGTCCCCCACGGGGTCGTCGGGGCCATCATCCCGTTCAACTGGCCTGTGGCCATCTTCGGCAACAAAGTGCTCCCGGCGTTGCTGGCCGGGAACGCCGTCATCGCCAAGGCCCCTCCCACCTGCCCCGGCGCCCTCTTGGCCACGGCCGCGGCACTGGCCGGTGAGCTGCCGCCGGGCCTGGTGAACGTCGTGAACGGTCCCGGGGACGACCTGGGCCGGGAACTGGTCGCCCACCCGGGCGTCGACATGGTCACCTTCACCGGGGGCGTGGCCGGCGGGCGCTCGGTCATGTCCCTGGCCTCCCAGGCCACCAAGCCGGTGGTGCTCGAGCTCGGAGGGAACGACCCCGCCATCCTCATGTCCGACCTGGTGGTGGACGACGCCTTCGCCGATCGGCTGGCCGCCGCCGCCTTCACCACCGCCGGCCAGGTCTGCATGGCCGTCAAGCGAGTCTACGTGCCCTCCACCCTGCTCGCCGACGTCGTCGATGCCCTGGCGGCCCGGCTCGAGACCGAGGTGGTGGGAGACGGGTTGAGACCCGAGGTGACGATGGGACCGGTCCACACCGCCGCCGGCCGTGACCGGGCTGAAGGGCTCCTGAACCAAGCGCGCAGTGCCGGAGCCCGTGTCGTCCGGCCGGCCTCCGTGCACGCAGCAGACGCCGGGAGAGGCGGCTGGCTGGTGCCACCGGCCATAGTCGTCGACCCACCAGCCGATTCCGACATCGTCACGACCGAGCAGTTCGCCCCCGTACTTCCGATCATCTCCTACCGGGACGTCGAAGACGCACTGGCCCAGGCCAACGACAGCTCATTCGGCCTGTGCGCCTCGATCTGGGCCGCCGACGACGAGGTAGCGGCCGACCTGGCTGGACGGCTGGAGGCGGGTACGGTGTTCGTGAACGGCCACGGAATGGCGGCCATGGACCACGTGGCCCCGTTCGGAGGCTGGAAGGCCTCTGGGTTCGGCCAGGAGCTGGGAGCTGAGGGGATGTCGGCCTTCACCCGGGTGCGGGTGGTGCGCCGAGCTCCAGGTACCTGACGCCCCTCGGCCGTCCTCGTTCCCTAATGTGAGTGGCCCATGACTCCGTATCGCTCATCTTGGAATGCCGCCCACGCTGCTGCCGGACCCTCCCGTTCGGGGCGATCGCTCCTGGCCGTCCTGGCCGTCGTCGTGATCGTCGTCGTCGTCGTAGCGGTCGTCGTCCAATCCGTGCGGACGGCCCCGGGCCCGACCCTTCGGGTCCGAAGCGTCTCCGCCGCCTTCCCGGGAGCGCCGGCGAAGCTCCCCTGGCCGGCCCAGGGCGTGGCCACCGTCGCCGTGCAGGGCGTTGGAACGGTGGGATCGAAGGCGGCGTCGGGAACGACCATCGATCAGCAGTTCCCGATGGCCAGCGTGACCAAGATCATGGCCTCCTACGTCATCTTGAAGGACCACCCGCTCGCCCTGGGCGCGACAGGTCCCTCGATCACCGTCACCCCGGCCGACGTGACCCAGTACCAGCAGGACCTGGCCCAGGGGGACTCGGTCGTCGCCGTCACCACCGGTGAGCAGATCACCGAATTGCAGGCCCTGGAAGGCACGCTCATTCCCTCGGGCGACAACATCGTCTCCCTCCTGGCCCAGTGGGACGCCGGAAGCGTGCCCGCCTTCGTGAGCAAGATGAACGCCGAAGCCTCGGCGCTGGGCCTCACCCATACCCACTACGCCGACGCCAGCGGCGTGGACCCAGCGACCGTCTCCACCGTGGGCGACCAGGTACGCCTGGCGATGGTGGCCATGAAGAACCCAGTGTTCGCCGGGATCGTGGCCATGCCCCAGGTGACACTGCCCGGCGTCGGGGTCCAGTACAACGTGAACGCCGATGTCGGCAAGAACGGCATCGTGGGAGTGAAGACCGGCTGGATCCCCCAGGGGGGCGCATCGTTCGTGTTCGCCGCCACCCATCAGGTATCCGGGCACACACAGATGGTGGTCGGCGCGGTCATGGGCCAGACAGGGGTGTCGCCGCTCACAACGGCTCTGGCTGCCGGTCAGAGCTTGGCCACGGCCGTCGGCTCTGAGCTGCGGCGTTCCCAGGTCCTGTCCTCGGGCGCCACCGTCGCCACCCTGTCGGCCCCCTACAGCCAGTCGGTACCGGTCGTAACGACGGCTGCAGCGACACTCCTCGGATGGTCCGGGGCTCCCGTGAGCCAGAAGCTCGTGCTCACCCGAAAGCTCCAGGCGCCCATGGCCAAGGACACGCTGCTCGGCTACCTGGAGGTGGGGATCGGACAGGAGCAGGAGCGTGTCCCAGTGGTCACCGCGGCGGCGCTCTCGGGGCCGTCGTACACGTGGCGCCTGACCCGCTTGTGACCTGGCGGAGCGGTCGGGCACGGGTCGGACGGACGGACGAGCAAACTCCGTCTCAAGCGGGTTTGGAGGCCCGCTCGAATCGCCGATCCGGGACGATCCACATGACCGCCACTGCAGCGTAAAGGGCGTAGGAGACCCACGGGCTCACGTAGGCCAGACCGACCCCGGCGGCGTACGCGACCAGCGAGACGGTTCCCTTGGTGTCGTTGCCGACGGCGGCCACCACCGTGGACCCGGGGCCGTCAGCCCTGGCGATAGCCCGGAGCAACAGGGCCCAGGCGCCCGCCGCCCCGAGGCCGACCACGCCGTACACCGCCGCCGGCAGGGGGTGACGGTACTGGTCGGCAACCCACTCGGTGAGCACGGGGATGAGCGACAGCCAGAACAGGAGATGGAGGTTCGACCACATGACTGCGCCGCTCACCTTCCGCGCCGCCCGCAGGAGATGGTGGTGGTTGTTCCAGTAGATGCCGACGAAGGTGAAGCTCAGAACGTAGACCAGCAGATTCGGCACACGGTCCCGAAGTGCTGACAACCCAGCGCCGGCCGGAGCCCGGAGCTCGAGGGCCATGATCGTGATGATCACGGCGAGCACGCCGTCACTGAAGGCCTCGACCCGGCTGGTCTCCGACTCGGCACCACCGGACATGGGTTCGGGTTCCAATTCGCTCATCGGCACCATTGTGGTGGTTGACGGGGTGACCACGCGATCTCTTCGATCACGAACCCGGTCTGGGTCCCCTCGCGTGGTGGGATCTGGGATTCCCGGCGGGTCCACCAGATAGGTGGTCACCGGAGTCGTCGTGGGCGTGTGCCTGTCCGAGCGCACGAAATGAGATGACCCCCGATGGCCGTGTCCGCGTCTGCCGTGTCCGCGTCTGCCCTGTTCGAGTTCCTCGATGCCCTGCGATCACCCCCTCGACTTCAAGGCCGTTGTCGTTGCTAGGGATTTCCCGGAGGGCCGGAGCCGAGAAGTCCTGGGCGTCGGGACCAGTGCCTCCGACGTAGCCTGAGTCGAGAGCTCCGAGACGGGGCCGAGAGCGGCATCGATCCACGAAACGGCTCGACCTTCCACACCTTCAGGAACGCAGTCCCCGTCGAAGTACGCAACTCGTTCAGGCCAGCTTGCCCACGTGAGGCCGGCTACCTGCCCTCGACTCTCAGCCCCATGTCAATCCGGACGGAATCGAAACACCCCCACCGAAGAGAGGGCGGTCGCGCTCTCCGATGCGTACCGTGGGCCGTGGGCACTCGTGTTCAGACTCGCCTGACGTGAGGCAACGGCTCCCGGCAGTGTCCCGGGGCGCTCACCTGCTCCGATGGCACTACTCCAAGATGTAATCTTGGTATGTCCAAAGTCATGGTTTCGTTGCCAGAGGACTTGATCCATTACTGATCTTTCGGAAATATATTGACGTAGTTGCGTGGTTGTGATACGATTGACGTGTGAGATCACCGTCCGTTGCGCGTGGATCGCGAGCAAGGGCGACGAAGCGTTCCGCTAGCCGGCGTGACTT
>JAJYZN010000089.1 GCA_021799915.1 Actinomycetes bacterium | reverse complement strand
TCTATGGATCCATGGGCGGCACCCCGTTGAACGCCCCTGTCGTCGGGATCGCCGCGGCGACCACAGGCGGGGGCTACTGGCTCGTCGCCTCCGACGGGGGGATCTTCAGCTTCGGGTCGGCCAAGTTCTCCGGATCCATGGGCGGCAAACCGCTCAACGAGCCGATCGTCGGGATGGCCGCCATGCCGGCGGCCGCCCCCTTCACCGCCCGCGGGATGATCGGTGACGCCTACGAGGAAGGTGCGACCCCCGGCGAGCACATGACCGTGGTGAACGCAGAGAACGACGTCGTCGGCCAAGGCACCGCGACATCGACCTACGGAAGCCTCATCATCCGGACACTGCTGCCCGGACCCGGCTACCAGATGCGAGGCTCGATCGGCCACACCGTGTCGGTCAGCCCGCGCTTCTCGGTGCTCGGCACCACAACAGCTCCGCCGCCGGCGAGCTTCTACTCGGACCAGCACATGCACGCCGGGCTCAACTACATCACCATGCGGGACGGCATCGAGCTGGCAGCGACGGTACGCCTCCCACCGGGGAAGACCATCACAGAGGGACCGTTCCCCACGGTGATCGAGGACTCCGGCTACCCGATCGCCGGTCCGGGGACACTCATCAAGGCAATCGAGTCGCCCACAACACCGTCGATCACAAGGACACTGCTCCCCAGCTCGGCGACCGCGGTCGGCTCGGCCCTGGCCCCACTCCTCGGGTTCGCCACCGTCAGCCTGCAGATGCGCGGGACCGGGTGCTCGGGCGGAGCGTTCGACCTGTTCGGCCTGCCGAACACCTACGACGGCTACGACGCGGTGCAGATCGTGGGCTCCCAGCCGTGGGTGCTCCACCACAAGGTCGGGCTGGTCGGCATCTCCTTCTCGGGGATCTCGCAGTTCTTCGTGGCCGGGACCCGGCCACCTGACCTGGCGGCGATCGCACCGATGAGCACGACGACAACACTGTACTCGACCGGCTTCCCCGGAGGGATGTTCAACACGGGCTTCGCGGGGAGCTGGCTCGCCCAGCGGGAGGCCACAGCCCAGCCGTCGCCGACAGGGGGCGCGCAGTACGCGAAGAAGCTCATCGAGGACGGGACACAGCAGTGCTTGGCCAACCAACGCCTCAAGCTCCAGAAGCAGACACTGTCGGTGCTGCTGCAGAAAGGGTCCCACCGCACACCTGAGCTGTACAACCCGCGGTCGGACACGCTGTGGGCCACCCGGGTCGACGTGCCGGTGTTCCTCTCGGGCGCCCTCCAGGACACAGAGACCGGGCCGCAGTGGCCCGCCATGATCCCCGCGCTCAACGACGACCCGACAGTGTGGGTGACGATGGTCAACGGTGTCCACATCGACTCCATCGGACCCGGGGCGCTGACCCGGTGGATCGAGTTCCTGGACCTCTACGTCGCCGACCAGCCGACCAACTCCTCACAGGACGTCGTCGCCGGCCTCTCGAGCGTCTTGTACAAGTACATCGCCAACGGAGCGCCCTCCGAAGCGCTCCCGCCCCTCCAGTACACAGGCCCGACAGTGACCGCCGACCGCGCGGCGTACGCCGCCGCGAACAAGCGCATCACCGTCCTGTTCGACAACGGGGGCGGGACAGTGGGACCCGGTGCGTTCCAGCCGATGTGGTCTGCCGGTTTCACATCGTGGCCGCCGCCTGCTGCAGTCGCCACCTCACTGAGCCTCGGCACCACAGGGACGCTCTCCACATCGACGCAAGCGACACAGCACACAGTGTCGTTCAAGCCGACACCCACAGCGCGCCCGGCCACCGACATCACACCTCCGGGCAGCACATCGTTCGGCGCCCAGCCGAACTACGACTGGAAGCCGATCACCGGCACCGAGGGGCTGGGCTTCGTCACGCCGAAGCTGTCCCAGGACGAGACCGTGGTCGGTCCGGCCAGCTTGAACCTCTACGTCAAGTCGACGGCCGCAGACACCGATCTCCAGGCCACGGTGACCGAGGTCATGCCCACAACAGGCCCCACAGCAGGCAAGGAGATGTACGTGCAGTCGGGCTTCCTGCGGGCGAGCGATCGCACCCTCACACCGGTGGAGTCGACGGCGACCCACCCGGTGCCCACGTACCTGGCCGCGACAGCGTCGCCTCTGCCCAGCGGCCAGTACACGCTGGTCCGGGTACCGATCGACCCGATCGGATTCACCTTCGTCAAGGGAGCACGCATCCGGGTGACCATCAGCGCACCGGGCGGGACACGGCCGCAGTGGGCTTTTACAACCTATAAGACCACAGGCAAGGTGACCGATACCGTCGGGCTCGGCGGTGTGACCCCGTCGGCGCTGGTGCTCTCGGTCATCCCCGGGCTGGCGCCGCCGTCCACCGTGCCGGACCCGGCCTGCGGGGCGCTCCGGGGCCAGCCTTGCCGGGCATACGTGAAGGCCGGCAACGGGGGGTGACCGGGAGGGTGTGATCCGACCGGCGGGTGACCTCGTCGGCGGGTGACCTCGTCGGCGGGTGACCTCGTCGGCGGGTGACCGGGCAGGGGCCGACCGGATCTGAGCCAGCCGGCCAAGATCCAGCCGGCTCGGCAATGGCGACGCTCAGTGGGCGTGAGGCATGCAGAGCTCGTCGTACTCCGCGATGACGATCTCCCCTGCGTCGGGTCCGCACGCGGGGCATGCGGGGTCCCGGCGGACGTTGAACGTCCGGAACGACTCGTCGAGCGCGTCGTACGCGAGGAGCCGCCCCACCAGGGGCTCGCCCAGGCCGAGCAGCATCTTGATCGCCTCGACGGCCTGGATGGACCCGATGATCCCCGGGAGGACTCCCAGCACACCGGCTTCGGCGCACGACGGCGCCTGGTCGGCAGGCGGCGGCACCG
This sequence comes from Actinomycetes bacterium, assembly GCA_021799915.1. The sequence goes on along the minus strand of JAJYZN010000089.1, from coordinate 8,090 downwards.
GGATGAGGCAGCGGTAGCACGGCCCGTTGTACGGATCGAACACCGTGACCTGCCCGTCGAACTGGAAGATCGACCCATGGACGACGGGGATCCGCTTCACCAGCGATGCGTCGTTGAGCAGGTAGCGCGTGGGGAAGTTGTCGGTGCCGTCGACGATCAGGTCGTAGCCGTCGATGATGTCGAGCACGTTGTCCGCTCCGAGGCGCACGTCGTAACCGACGACGTTCACGTCGGGATTGAGAAGGGTGATGGTCTTCTTCGCCGAGTCGACCTTGCGCTCGCCAATGCGGTCCATGTTGTGGAGTATCTGGCGCTGGAGGTTCGACTCGTCGACCACGTCCATGTCCACGATGCCGAGCGTTCCCACGCCGGCCGCCGCCAGGTAGAGCGCCGCCGGCGATCCCAGGCCCCCGGCACCCAGCAGGAGGACTTTGGAGTCGAGGAGCTTCAACTGCCCCGCTTCACCGACCGTCGGCATGAGCAGGTGGCGCTGGTACCGGTTCCGCTGGTCGGCCGTGAGCGACTGCGGCGTGCTCCACGGCCGGTCTTCGTCCTTCCAGCGGTTGAACCCTCCGATCATCGACACGACATCGGTGTAGCCGATGTCGGCCAAGGTCTTGGCTGCGAAGGCCGACCTGGTGCCGCCTGCGCAGTAGACGACCACCTTGGCGGACTTGTCGGGGATCCGGCCCTCCACTTGGAACTCGAGGTGCCCTCGGGGGAGGTGGACGGCTCCGGGCAGCGCTCCCTGCTGGTACTCGTCGGGCTCGCGCACGTCCAGGAAGACGGCCTGCCCCAGGTGGGCGTGGGCCTCGTCGGGCTGGATCTCGGTGATGACGGCTTTGACCTGGTTCAGGAGGTCTCTCGGACTTGGCATGATCTTCCTCCACGGCAGGGGTGCGGGCGAAGTGCCCGTTCGCTGGCTGTGTCCTAATGAAACCCTACCAGCTTGGTCAACATTCCCGCTCGCCGGGACCGATGTGAAGGGGGATGCGCGTGGAGCTGAGAGATGCCGTCAGCAGGCGTTCGATGGTCCGAAGCTTCTCGAGCCGCCCCGTCACACCCGACCTGGTCGCTGGGCTCCTGGCCGAGAGCCTCCACTCCCCCACCGCCGGGCACACCCGGGGGACTGCCTGGCTGTGGATGGCCGGGCCCGACGAGACTGCGGGCTACTGGGAGGAGGCCACTACCCCATCGTGGCGGGCTCGCTCCCCCCGATGGCCGGGACTCTCCCGAGCCTCGGTCGTTGCCCTGTCCCTCACCCGGCCCGATGCCTACGTCGAGCGGTACCGAGCCAGCGACAAACGCGAGTCGGGCCTTGGGACAGGTCCAGGGTCCTGGCCGGTCCCCTACTGGTACGGCGACGCGGCATTTGCCACCATGGTCGTGTTGCTCGGCGCAGTCGACCGGGGGTGGGGGGCCTGCTTCCTCGGGAACTTCCGCAACGAGGACGCCGTGCTCTCCCGTTACGGTGTTCCCGACGGCTGGCGCCTTTTTGGGACCGTGCTCCTGGGTCACCCCGACGGTCGCGACCACCCATCGGCCTCCCTCACCCGTCCGGGTCCCGACGTCGTCGAACGGGTCCACCGCGCGAGTTGGTGACCCGGTAAGGTCAGAAGCATCTCTCGGTTGAAGAGCTTCGCATTCGCCTCTTTCCCTCCGACGCCTGGGTCGTAATCGGAAGCACGGCAGGCCGTCGATCAAGAACCGGTCTGTCAGCGGCCACGATCGGGGTGTCGAGCTTCTGGCCGCCCATCGAGCTCGCCACCTCGGCCAACCCGAAGCTGAAGATCCAGCGGGCCGCGGCTACTCAAACGAGGTCGGGCGGCTCTATGTGTGAGGTAGGTCGCTGGTTGAGCGATTGACCACTCCGCGACTGACGGTGGCCCGGTGAGGGGTCGTCACTTTGGCGCATCTTCGTATCTCCGAGGTGCTCGCCTGCTGTCCCCAGCAGCCCCCTTTCAAACCGTGCATGCGGTTCTCCCGCACACGGCTTCCCGACATCGTTTACCGCGAGGCATGCGCAGCGACGTACCGCACCGTCCCAGAGAGGCGATGAGCTCCGAGGCTCTGGTACCGCTTCACCGTGAAGCGGCGCTTCCAGTTGCGCCCCGAGAGCCCGTGCTACTTGGAAGCGAACAGCCCCACCCGCTCGTGGACGTAGCTGTCGATGGCCACAAACTTGGCCTCGGAGTCCCAGCGGAAGTAGTTCCCCCAACCCCGAAGGATCGGGTTCAGTTGCTCCACCGTCCACTCGATCGACCGTCCTACGTGACGGCGGTCGTCTCATTACGCACCTTGGCCCTGAGACAGGCCATGGCTCGCTTCGACGGCCACCGTTGCAGGTAGTACGTGCCCCGCCACTTCCTCGACTCCACCATCTGGTGGTGGAAACCGAGAAAGTCGAAACCCTGCTCCCCTCTGGTGAGACACACGATCCTGGTCTTGTCAGGGTGCAGCTACAGCCCGACGCGGCCCAGGATCTCTGCCACCCGTCGACGGGCCTCTACGGCCCGGCTCTGAGTGGGACAGAGGATGACACAGTCATCCGCATACCTCGACAGTTTCCCAAGTCGGCTGCATTTCGCTTGCCATTCCTCATCGAGGACGTGCAGGGCGACGTTCTCCAACAGGGGAGAAATCGGAGACCCCTGGGGGGTTCCGGTCTCGGTGTCCTTGACGATTCCTCCTTCGAGCACCCCGGCCCTCAGCCATGAGCGGATCAACTTCAGCATCTTGCGATCACTCACCCGTCTGGCCACCTGGGCCATGACGGCGTCCTGATCGAAGCTCCCGAAACAGTCCGCCACATCGGCGTCAAGCACCCATTCCCTTCCCTTGTTGGCGTCGGCCCTGATCGCCTCACAGGCGTCGATGGCCGACCGCTTCGGGCGGAACCCGAAACTCACCGGGGAGAAGTCCGCCTCGAAGATTGGTTCGAGAACGATCTTCGCCGCCGCCATGACCACGCGGTCGCGGATGGTGGGTATGCCGAGCGGGCGAAACTTCCCCGGTTCGGCCTTGGGGATGAGGACCCGTCGCAGTGGTTGGGGTCGGTAGGTCCCGGCCATCAACGCCTCGGCGATCTCCTCCACGAAGGCGCTCACCCCGGACTCCTCCACATCATCGATGGTCACGCCATCGATGCCGGGGCTCCGAGGTTCGCACGGACGTCGGACCATCCCCTCCACAAAATGTCGATACGGGCGACGTGGTGATACAGGGCGTGGAACCGACGTTGCGGTTGCTGCTTGGCAGTGCGGTAGAGCACCCGTTGCAAGGCACGGGGGGCGTCCAGGCCGTCAGCACGCCGCAAGGTCCGTGCTCGCAACGGAGCCGGGCCATCGTGGTTTGCGTTCGGACTGTCTGGCTGATCTAGACCCTCTGCGGGCACTGGCCAGTCCCCTTCCTTGGCACCGAAGTGCGCCGAAGAAGCAGGGGTCCGTCGCTCCGGCGAGGTTGTGTTGTCCTCGCCATCGTCACTACTACGACCCCCTCCGACTGCCGCTCGACCGCCTGCCACTTCCCGGGGTCACCGGTTATAGACACAGCATCGCTTCCCGGGCCGCATGCCCGGGGCCGAGACGGCTCTCTCCAGTTCCCACGACAACCTTCTGACCGTTCAACACCCCATGCGCCGGGGGGTTCTTGGGCACCCGCTCGAGGTTCTCTGGTGCCGTCCGTGGCCTTCGCCTTCTCTTGACAGGCTCGGCTCCCCCTTGTCCCCGCCATTGGCGGGGGGTCCAGTGACGACGCTACAGGTTTCACGTGATGTTGCAGACCGGCTAGTTGCTCGCCTTCACCAGGGAGGCTTTGTTGCTCCGCTTCGACGCTCGGGTCTCCCCTGACGCCGGGAACCGTGCTACCTGGGACCCTGGCATCTCCCAGGACCGGACTCGCACCGGCTGGCTGTCGTGAGCTTCTCGCTCGGTTGGTTCAGCAGCTACGTCCTTTCAGTTGGGGATTGTGCGCCCGAGCTGCTGGACGCACCAGGAAGTCTGGAATCAGGCCGGTAACACCACTCTCGGACGCCCAATTCGGGGGTCCACTCTTTGGGAAGTGGGGAGACCTCCTGGCGCAACCCGTCGACGGTCCCAGCCACATACGCCTTCAGGGAGGGTACGGTCTCATCGGATCGCAGGATCGCCCGTAAGAAGACGATCGACGACAGTGGGAACACGAGGGATCCAAAGCTCAGCCATGCTCTCCAGCCATTGATGTGACGTTTGCGGAAGGCGATGCGAGAGCGGGCCTGGTCGTAGATAACGGATGCGTTATGCGAGCGAGTGAGCATCCCGGTGTAGCCAATATCGTGGGACTCCGACGCAGCAGGAACGACCACGACGCGCAACCCCGCCGCCCGGACACGAAAGCAGAAATCCGGCTCCGACCAGTTGTGAGGGAACACCTCTGGATCAAATCCGATACCGCAGCGGAACACCGAACGGCGTACTAGGAAACAATTCGGAAGGAAGTCCACATCGAAAGTCGGTGGGAAGGTTCCGGTGATCACTCCAGATCCCTTAGGGACTTCGACTGCGTACCGCACCATCCCAAAGTGCGTCACGAATCCCCCCGCGCAGTAGACCTTCCCATGACCGTCGAACAAGTACATAAGAGGTCCAGCGACGCCGATCGAGCGGTCATGCTCCATCGCTGCCACCAGGGCAGGGACCAGCTCTCGTGAAGCCACGTTGTCGTCGTCGATGAACAGGACGTACTCCCCGTGGCACAGCCTTTCACCTGCGGCCCGCGCGCCAGCGCTGAACACGTTCCTTTCCAGTGCCACATAGCGTACACCGCGGTGCCGTGCGGCGACGGCAGCCGTATCCTCGGAAGCAGCGTTGTCGACCACGAGAATTTCGAGGTTCGGGTACGGCATCTCGGCGAGAGAGCCGAGCAGCCGGTCGAGCTTGGCAGCGCGGCGGTAGGTCGGGATCACCACGCTCACGAGCGGTCGGCTGTCAGCGGACTCGATCACGTGCCACCCGCCTGCCCGTCGTCGACGGGCTCACGTCCTCCGCACTGACCGCCGGCGGATTGCCCCCGGGGCCGGGCCCTCACGAAGCACGCGGTGCCCTGGCCGAGTGGCTGTGCGATAGGTGCGTGCCACACCAGTCGGAATCCCAGTGCAGCCAGCCGCTCGACCAACCACGACCATCCCCCGGTCTCCGCCACGGGGTGGTACTCCAAGACGATCGCACAGACGGTGTCCCAAGCAGCAGCCGGAGTGCCCGCGACGATCTCATACTCGGAGCCCTCGCAATCCATCTTGACCACCACCGGACCGTTACCCGCCCGGGCCAGCAGATCCGACATAGCGACCATGGGAACTCTGAGCATGTCGATAGAGGGATCAGAGGGCTCTTCGGCGCGTGACACCGCTGCCGCCCACGATCCAGCCAATGCACCAATGAGCTGGACGGAGCCGGCGGCCGCGCCCACCGCTGCCTCGACCACCGTGGACGGTATCGCGTTGGCTGCCAGGTTCCGTCGAAGCAGAGCCGCAGAGGTAGGCGACGGCTCGGCACAGACCACGGAGCGAACCGAGAGGCCACGGGCGAATGCCACTGATGCCGACCCGACGTGGGCACCAACGTCGACGACGGCGATGGGCCCGTCGGGCAGCAGGCGCCGCAGCACCCCGATCCGATAAGCGTCGTCTATCAATACCTCGAACACCGGGTAAGCGGAAGTCTGGCCGCGCAAACAAACGATCCTCGTCCCGTCGCGGAAATGGAACTCCATCTCCGCTGCCTGCTTCGCTGGAGCACGGCCGCGGTTCCAGCCGTAAGTGACCAGCACCGACGGCCAGTTCCGAACAAAGGAGGCGGTGCGAACGCCAAGCTGAGCCTTGGCAGCGAGTTCTCGCACTCGGGCATGCTCGGACGCTTCCGGGTGGCTACCACCCTTGGTGGATCGAGCGACCTGCCAGGTACGCAGCGAATCCTGTGCACCCAACGCGGTACGCAGGGCGCTGATTGCCCGAGCAAAGGAATAAGCTACAAGGCCACCGGGGTCATCCAATCCCGCTCGGATCGCGATCCGCGCGACGGCCCGGTGGTCGGGCGCACCAGATTGCGCCGTCGGATTCGCCAGTTGTGCCGCACGACGGGTGGCTATGGATCGGCTGGTCTGGCGATGAAAGTCGCCCAAGCCGGCGGCGGGCGTCACCCACGCCACCCCTCTGGAACCGAACGGCATAGCTCCTCGTGGTAGCCAAAGTCTTCAGAGAGCTGAAGATCGTCGACCACGTCTCCATCCTCCCAGGCGAAGTCCGGCAGGCGCTGGGGCCGAAGCGCGTAGAGGCAACCTCCGGCCCGCGCTACGTCGGGTCCAAGCTCGGAGGCGAGATCGTGAACAAGCTGCATCTGGAACGTGGAGGCTCGTCGGCCTCGTCTCTCACCGGTCGGCCGGCTGATGCCCCACGCTGCCGTCAGTGCCGGTTCGACGACGAAAGGAGCCAGGAGCGCCACCAATGCCCCGGTATCCACGGCTACGTCTGCGTCGATTGCGACCAGCACGTCGTCTGGTCCGGCGAAGGAGAGGAAGCGCTGCCTGGCCTGCTCCAGGGAGTGCCACTTTCCCTGGCGGTGCTCCTTGGTGACCACCTTCAGATGGCGCAGGCGATGACCGTCTGCCCACCCCTTTGCGATGGCCGAGGTGGCGTCAGTACTCGCATCATCGATGACGAGCCACTCCCCCCACTCAACCCCAGCAGGCAGCGCGGCGTGGTCAACAGCATCGAGGCAGCGCGCCAGCGTGGCTTCTTCCTCGAACGCCGGCACCACGAGCCAGGCCTTCAATGGGTTGGCCATTCACCCCCTCCTCTCTCGCTGCCGTTCGTCACTCTCGTCTCGCCGGCTCATGCACGGAGCGGTATCGACGCCGCCTCTGCTCGAGGATCACCACCAGGCCGACCGTGAATGCTGCGACGGTCGCCAGACTCGTGACCCAGCCCAGGGTGAACAGCCAGGCAGGTTTATAGCTCTCAGCGGATTCGAATCGCGTAGATGCAGGATCTGGCATTAGCCACCCGTTTCGAACCCCGTCGACAAGGACGTGGTGGCTGCCCGCCGGTCCAGACCACGACGAGGCAAAAGCACTCGACGAGGTCAGGAGATGGGTTGCAGTGTCCTGCCGACGCTCGGGAGTCCCTATGAGAATGGGTTGCCCGCGTGTGGTGAAGTCGTACACGCTGACATCGGCGAACTCGGATACCGCCGCCTGACCGACCGAAGATGGGGTGGCGTACAGGAAGAGGAGCAACCTCTGCGTACGGGGCTCAGGCGTCACGACCACCTGGAGGTGGTGCCAGCCGCTCACATCCGAGAGTGACGGGATTGTGGCGCAGACGTCAGGGCCTTCCTCCCACACGCAGATGGCGGGCGCTCCACCTGCAAGCGCCCGATAGGAGAGCTCCACGAGCACGGATCCACCTGACCAGTCCAAGTCCCCCGCCTCACATGCGCGGTCGGCGCGGGCACTGAGGCGCAGTGCCGGGGTGGACCCCGGACCGGCGCCCTTTATGACGGTGGCTCGAATGTCGGCAGAAGCTGCGGTGCCGGGCACGCTGTCGCAGTTGCCGACCGGACCCCATAGTCCTTGGGAAAAGTCGCCATCGAGAATCGTCTCTGAACCGAGCGGGGTGGACAACACGACACGTTGTCGACCCCCGGGCAGGAGTCCAGCGGTATGGACAGATACAGGAATGTCGGTCGCTTTCACCTGTAGCGCGCTGGTGCTCGACGGTGTCGCCAGGGTATGGACCTGGTAGTGCCATCCGGCCGGTTCGACCAGACCGGTCTCCAGTGAACTATGTGACGAGCCATGGACGACGGACCAGTCCTCGATTGGTGGGGGCTGGAGCACACTGGTCTCTCCAGATTGAACGGACCCGCTCACGAGCTGAGTCCCTGGGGGGAGGTCCGTGAGCACCCCGAGGTCGGGTCGGGTGGTGTCGATGGTCGCCATCGAGGGCGACCGGTATGCGGTGTGCAGCGACGGCGCGGTGCGGCCGGGGTCCCGCCCCAAGCGGAAGAACGTCCGCCACTTGGAGGCCGCCCAGGCGGTCCATCCCGGGATCGCCG
>JAJYZN010000088.1 GCA_021799915.1 Actinomycetes bacterium | reverse complement strand
GACGTTCGTCGATCATGTCGACATGGTGTGCGGCATCGGCTACGAGCGGGCCGCGAACGCAGGGCCCGGGGCGACGAGGTACTTCGACTTGCGCCTGGTGGTCTCGAACCTCGGGGTGTTCGACTTCGAGACCCCCGACCGCACCATGCGCGTGCAGTCGCTGCACCCCGGCGTCAGCCTCGCCGAGCTCGTCGCGGCGACCGGCTTCGACCTGGTGCTGCCACCAGAGGTGCCCGAGTCCCGCTCCCCGACCGCACATGAGCTGCATCTCCTGAGAGACGTGCTCGACCCGGGTGCCCGGAGGGACCAGGAAGTCCCCGGTTGAGCGCACCACCCATGCCCGAGCCACACCCGGCGCTCGAGACTCCTCTGTGCAAACTGGTCGGCGTCCGCTACCCCATCGTCCAGACCGGCATGGGGTGGGTCGCAGGTCCGCGCCTGGTGGCGGCCACGGCCTCGGCCGGCGGGCTCGGCGTGCTGGCCTCGGCCACCATGACCCTGGCCCAGCTCGAGGCGGCACTGGGAGAGGTCCGTGCGCGGACCGACCGCCCTTTCGGGGTGAACCTGCGAACCGATGTCGCCGACGTCGACGACCGGATCGGCCTCATGGTGGACAGCGGCGCACGAGTGGCGAGCTTCGCCCAGGCGCCAAATCCCAAGTTGGTAGAGCGCTGCAAGAGCGCCGGCCTCATCGTCGTCCCTACCATCGGCGCCCGCCGTCACGCCGAGAAGATGGCCGCGCTGGGCGTCGACGCCGTCATCGCCCAGGGAGCCGAAGGCGGTGGGCACACCGGGGCTGTGCCGACGTCGCTCCTGGTACCCCAAGTGGTCGACGCTGTCGGCGACCGGGTCGGCGTCGTGGCCGCAGGTGGGTACTACGACGGAAGGGGGTTGGTGGCGGCACTGGCGTACGGCGCAATAGGTGTGGCCATGGGGACGCGATTCCTCCTCACCGCCGACAGTCGCGTTCCCGACGCGATCAAAGAGCAGTACCTGTCGACGCCGGTCACCGGGACCCTCGTCACCACCAGGGTCGACGGTGCCCCCCAGCGGGTCGTCCGCACCGACGTGGTGGCGCAACTGGAGCGGGCGGGCTGGATCCGAGGCGTGCCACGGGCACTCGCCAGCGCCCACGCCTTTCGCAAGGAGACCGGCTCGACGCTGGTCCAATTGCTCAGGGAGGGGCGGGCCATGAAGCGGGGGAACGAGCTCTCGTGGCCTCAGGTCGTGATGGCCGCCAACGCGCCGGTGATGACCCGAGCAGCGCTCGTCGAGGGGCGGACCGACGTCGGGATCCTTCCCACCGGCCAGGTGGTCGGGCTGATCGACCGGCTCCCGACGGTGGCCGAGGTCATCCGCGACGTGGTGACCGGTGCCAACGCCACCCTCAGCCGTCTCCAGGCCCACCCGGACTGAGCCCACCGGCCTCCCCACCGGCCTCCCCACCGGCCTCCCCACCCATCTGCTCACAAGCCTCGCGACCGGCCTGTGGCCCGCCGGCCCGCAGTCTTCCCGACGGGTTCCGGCGGGGCTGCGCGAGCCGAGTCGGCCACCAGAACCCGTGGCCGGTGTCGAGAACCAGGGCCGGCAGCACGACGCTGCGGACGAACAACGCGTCCAGCAGCACGCCGAGTGCCACCACGAGACCGATCTCGCGCTCGGGGACGAGAGGGAGGACGAGCAGCGTCGAGAACGTCCCGGCCAGGATCAGCCCGGCAGACGTCAGCACCCGCCCGGTGGCGGCGACCGTCCGCTCGATGGCCTGCGAGCGGTCGCGGGCAAGTTCCTCGCGAGCTCGGGTCATGAGGAAGATGTTGTAGTCGATGCCGAGCGAGACCAAGAAGACGAAGCTCAGCACCGGCACGCTCGGGTCGATGCCGGGAAAGTCCAGCAGAGGTCCCACGATGAGAGCGACCGCGCCCATCGTGGCGCCGAACGACAGCACGACGGTCGCGGCCACGAGGAGCGGACCGGCCAACGCCCGCAGGAGCAAGGAGAGAACCAGCACGGTGATCGCCAAGGCGGCCAGGCCCACGACGATCAAGTCGCGCTCGGACGCCCGGCCGGTGTCGAGGTCCTGGGCGGTCTGGCCCCCGAGCAGCACCTGTGTCCCGAACGCCGAATGCAGGCGGGAGGACAGGGAGCTCACCGGTGCCAGGCCGGCCGAACCCAGCGGAGGGGCGCGGAACACGACTTCGAAGAGCGAGACGCCGTGCGCCCGTACCACCGGACCGATCGACAGCACATCGGGCGATCTCCGCACCAGGGCCTCGGCGCGCCGGACGTCAGCGACGGGGTGCATGACCACGAACCCGGGCGCCGTGACTCCGAGGGGGACGCTCCCGCTCAGCAGGTCCATGCCCTCGACCGACGGGGCCGTCGCCGGGAGATCGTTGACCGAGGTGACGTCGGTGTGCAATGCGAAGAGCCCGCAACACAAAGCCAGCAGCACTGCCGTCCCTCCGACCCACACGAGGCGCGGCCGCCGGGCCACGTTATGGCCTACGGCGTTCCAGAACCTGCTCCGGTGCGGGGTGCCATCCTGTGATTTGGGAGCCCGGGGCCAGAAGATCCGGGGGCCGACCAGGACGAGCAATGCAGGGTAGATGGTCAGCATGGCCAGAGCGCTCGATGCGATCCCCAGGGTCCCGACCAGGCCCAGACTGTGGGTGACGCCAGCCTTGGCCAGAAGGAGGCAGCTCAACGCGGCGATGACGGTCACCGCCGACGCCGTGATCGCCGGGACGGTGCGCCGCCAGGCGACGATTGCGGCTTCGACGTGGTCGGAGCGCACCGCGAGCTCCTCGCGATAGCGCGACGTGATGAGGAGCGCGTAGTCGGTCCCCGATCCGAAGACCAGCACGGTGAGCAGCCCCACGCTCTCGCCGGTCACCGGGACGGCGTGGGCGAGAAAATACGTGTCGAAGTTGGCGAGCACCTCGGCAACCCCGACCGCGGCGAGCGGCAGCATCCACAGGACGGGGCTGGCGTAGGTCCCCACCAAGAGCAGCACCACCAAAAGTGCCGTCACCGCGAGCAAAGTGGCATCCACCCCCTGGACCGAGCCGAGGAGGTCGGACTCGAAGGCGGCCGTCCCGGTCACGCCGGTGCGGATACCGGCGGGCGCCGTGCCCGCCACCACCGCTCTCGCCCGGTTGACCGCCGTGATGGTGCCCGCCTCACCGGCCGTGATCACGAGCGTCTCGGTCGCAACGCGCCCGTCGGCGGCGAGCACGGGGGTCCCACCAGACACCACTCCGCGGATGCGTGCGCGCGCCAGCGCGGCCGCGCCCCTCCGGGCAGCGGCCGACACCGCCGCGCGGTCGGGACCTCGCCAGACGGCGATGGCCTCGTTGCTGTTGGCGCCCTCGACCCGATCGGCCAGCGCGAGCGCCTTGGTCGAGGGCGCGCCGGCCGGGAGGAGAGAGGAGAAGCTGTTGGTCTCGACGCCGGAGAGGGAGAACGAGTAGTGGAGGGTCACCCCGGCGAAAATGAGCCACCCGGCCACGATGCCGGCAGCGGCCAACTTGGCCCAGCGGCGAGACGATCCCGGCGACCGTGGCTCGTCTGTGCTCAACCCGGTGCCCGGTCGGCAAAGAGCTGCTCCAAGACGCCGTCGACCGCCGACCCGTGGAGGGTCATCCCGCCGTCGACCACGATGGTCTGGCCCGTGACGAAACGGGCCAGATCGGAGCAGAGGAACAGGACAACTCGGGCGACGTCTTCGGGCTCACCGACGCGGCCGACCGGAGTGGTCCGCGCGTAGCGTTCGACTTCGTCCGGCAAGAAGGTGAGGAGCGGGTCGGTCATCTGGGTGCGGATCATTCCCGGTGCGACGGCGTTCACCCGGATGCGACCGGCGTACTCGAGTGCTGCCGACGCGGTGATCGCCATGACGCCGGCTTTGGCCGCGGCATACGGCGCTTCTCCGGCCGCCGGCCGGGTTCCCGAGATGGAGGCGGTGGAGACGACCACCCCGCCCGAGGCAAGCAGGTGCGGCACTGCAGCTCGGAACCCGTTGAACACCCCGGTGAGGTTCACCCGGACGAGACGGTCCCACTCGGAGGGCTCCCATTCGGCGAGCGGGGACAGCGAGCCCACGCCGGCGTTGTTGAACAGGATGCCGAGCCCGCCCATCCGGTCCGCCGCCGCGTCGATCGCCGAGCGCAGCCCGTCGGCGTCGGTCACGTCTGCCGCGAAGGCGTGCCCGCCGATCTCGGCCGCCACGTCCCCGGCGCCCACGCCGTCCCTGTCCACCACGCTGACCTGTGCACCGTGCTCCGCCAGCAGGCGACACGTCGCCCGGCCGATCCCCGACGCCCCGCCGGTGACGACCGCCTTCGCTCCTCGCACCAGCCCCCGGGCATTCGCGCCGGTACTGGAGCCTGGAGATCCCTGAGCCGGACCCGGCATCCTGCCACCTCCCTCCGAGGCGACCCGCACACCGGCCGCCGGAACATTCTCCTCGTACGAAAATCGGAGCAAGCGTATGCGCGGCAGGGACCACGCGGCGAGCCTTGCAGGTCAGCGGGTGATGATGACCGACGAGCCGTGCCCGAAAAGCCCTTGGTTGGCAGTGACCGCCACCCGGGCGCCCTCGACCTGGCGGCCAGCGGCCTCGCCCCGGAGCTGCCACACGCACTCGCATACCTGGGCGATGGCCTGGGCCGGGATGGCCTCGCCGAAGCACGAGAGCCCACCGCTCGGGTTCACCGGGACCCTGCCCCCGAGCTGGGTGGCCCCGTCGCGCAGGAGGTGCTCGGCCTCGCCTTCGCCACACAGCCCGATGTCCTCGTACCAGTCCAGCTCCAGGGCCGAGGAGAGGTCGTAGACCTCGGCCAGGTCGACGTCTTCGGGGCCGATTCCGGCTTCCTCGTAGGCGGCACGGGCGATCGACGGGCGGAACCCGGTCCCTGGGCCGCCCAGACCGCCCCCTTCCGTCTCCGTCCCCGCTCCCGCCGGTCCCGCCCCCGCCGGTCCCGCTCCGCTGGGAGCGAACGCCGCGGCCGAGTCGGTGGCGAAGTTCGGCATCTCGATCACCGTGCTCGGGAACCGGGGGGTCACCGTAGAGACGGCGGCGATCGCCACGGATCCCCGGTCGACCCATCCCCGGTCGACCCATCCCCGGCCGGCCCCACCCTGGCCGGCGCGATGGCGCCGGGCGAACTCCTCACTCGAGAGCACCAGCGCCGCGCCGCCGTCGGAGGTGGCGCAGATCTCGAGCAAGTGGAGCGGATCGGCGACGACCGGCGAGGCCATCACCTCGTCGATCCCGACGGGCGTCCGGTAGCGCGCGTTGGGGTTGGCGGCACCGTGGCGAGAGTTCTTCACCTTCACCCGGGCGAAGTCTTCGGCGGTGGCCCCGTAGCAGTCCATCCGGCGCCGCGCGTACAGGGCGAAGTACGTCGGGTTGGTCGCTCCCAGGAGGTGGAAGCGCAGCCAGTCGGGATCGTCCCGCCGCTCGCCGCCCACCGGGGCAAAGAACCCTTTGGGCGTGGTGTCGGCCCCCACGACCAACGCCACCTCGCACAGCCCGCCCAATATCCGGGCACGAGCATTTGCGATCGCCGCCGCGCCCGACGCGCAGGCCGCGTAGCACGAGGACACCTGGGCGCCGGTCCACCCCAGTGCCTGTGCGAACGTGGCTCCCGCGATGAAGCCCGGGTAGCCGTTCCTGATCGTGTCGGCGCCCGAGACGAACTGGACGTCGGCCCACTCGAGGCCCGCGTCACTCAGCGCGTCACGGGCCGCGGCCACTCCGTACTCGACGAAGTTCCTCCCCCACTTCCCCCACGGGTGCATGCCCACGCCGAGGACTGCGACGCGTCCACCGCCAGCCCGGGGCATCAGGTGCCGGCCACTTTGCGCCACTTCCAGACGAGGTACTCGTGCTCGTCGTCCTCGTAGAGGGTGTCGACCACCAGCTCGACCTCGTCGCCGACATCGAGGTCGTCGACGGTGGCACCCGGGAGCATCTGGCCGAGGACCACCATCTGCTCGACCGCGAGCTCGACAGCGGCGATCGTGAAGGGCCTGTACGGATCGGCCGGGACGTACGGCGGGGGGGGTTGGTAGCGGGCATCGGTGTAGGACCACACCCGGCCGCGGCGCGACAGCTCGATCACTTCGAGGTCGGCACACTGGCAGCGCGGGTTGCGGCACGAGAGCTGCTCGCGGGGGAACGCGTAGGTGCCGCACGCCGTGCAGCGCGAGCCGACCAACGCGGGCTCTCGGCCGTCGTCGCCGGTCGTGAACCAGCCCTCGACGGCGGGCACCCGCGCTTTGCCCGTTGCGTTCGCGTCCCCGAGCGCCTGGGCCACCGCGCTCACCCGAGCCGCTCGATGACGGTGGCGTTGGCCTGTCCCCCGCCCTCGCACATGACCTGCAGCCCGAAACGGCCACCCCGACGCTCCAGCTCGTTCACCAGCGTCGCCATGATGCGTGCACCCGAGCATCCGGTGGGGTGCCCGATTGCGATGGCGCCACCGTTGGGGTTGACCCGGTGCATGTCGGGATGGACCTCGCGCTCCCAGGCCAGCACGACCGAAGCGAACGCCTCGTTGATCTCGATCACGTCCATGTCGTCGAGCTCGAGCGACGCTGCCGCCAAGACCTTCGCCGTTGCCGGGATGGGCGCGGTGAGCATGATCTGGGGGTCGTTCGCTGCGACGGCGAATGCATGGAACCGAGCCCGCGGCCGCAGGCCCAGCGCGGCGGCCCTCGTCTCGCTCATGACCAGCACCGCCGCTGCCCCGTCGGAGATCTGCGACGACGTGGCGGCGGTCACCGTGCCGTCCGGCCGGAACGCCGGCGGCAAGCCGGCGAGGCGCTCCATGCTGGTGTCGCGCCGCACTCCCTCGTCGAAATCGAGGACCTGTCCGTGCGAGGAGCAGCCCGCCGCGAGGTCACGGGTGCCGTCGGCCACTCGGGCCTCGAGCGGGATGATCTCGTTCTTGAACCGGCCTTCGTCGGTAGCCACTGCAGCACGGCGGTGGGACTCGAGGGCCAGCGCGTCCATCTCGGTCCGGCTGACCTTCCAGCGGCGGGCAATCTCCTCGGCACACTCCCCCTGGTGGACGAGCTCGAAGCGCTGCCGGTACATCGGCCCGTAGGCCTCACCGGGCCCCGGGTCGGTGGTCGAGCCGATCGGCACCCGCGACATCGACTCGACGCCCGCGGCGACGACGACGTCCATCGCACCGGCCATCACCGCCTGGGCGGCGAAGTGGAGTGCTTGCTGGGCCGACCCGCACTGGCGGTCGACAGTGGTCCCCGGGACGGTGTCGGGGTAGCCCGCGGCCAACGCGGCATTGCGGGCCACGTTCATCGCCTGCTCTCCCACCGTCATCGTGCAACCCATGATGACGTCCTCGATCTCGGCCGGGTCGAGACCGTTGCGCTCCACGAGGGCGATGAGCGGCTGGGCGGCCAGGTCGACCGGATGCCAGCCCGACAGCCGGCCTCCCCGCCGCCCGACCGGCGTGCGAACGGCATCGACGATCACGGCGGACCGGCCTGGAGCCATCGAGGTCATGGCGCCATTGTTGCCGAGTATCTGACGGTGTGCCAGATTCTGGCCCGGATGGACCTCACCTTCACCCCGGCGCAGGAAGACTTTCGGGCGGAGGCTCGAACGTGGCTGGAAGCGCATGTCCCCGAGCCGGGGACCCTGGCCTCCCTCGACACGGCGACGGGGTTCGAGCAGCACCGCGCGTGGGAGCAGACCATGGCCGCCGACCGTTGGTCGGTCGTGAGCTGGCCGGTCGAGTACGGGGGGCGCGGGGTGGGGATCTTTGAGTGGCTCATCTTCGAAGAGGAGTACTACCGGTTACGCGCCCCCCGCAGGGTCAGCCAGAACGGCATCTTCTTGCTGGGGCCGACCATGCTGACCTACGGCACCGACGCGCAGAGAGCCCGCTACCTGCCCCCGATGGCCGCCGGCGACGAGATCTGGTGCCAGGGATGGTCCGAGCCCGACGCCGGGAGCGACCTGGCGTCGATCCGGAGCCGGGCGGAGCGCACCGAGCGCGGTGGTGCGGGTGGTGAGGCCGGCTGGCGCCTCACCGGGCAGAAGACCTGGTGCTCGAGGGGCGCGTTCGCCGACTGGTGCTTCGGGATCTTCCGTACCGACCCCGACGCCGAGCGACATCGCGGCCTCACCTACTTCCTCGTCCCGATGGACGCGCCGGGGGTGACCGTCAGACCCATCGCCCAGCTCGACGGGGAGACCGGATTTGCCGAGGTGTTCTTCGACGACGTCTTCGTCCCCGACGACCAGGTCCTGGGCGAGGTGGGCCAGGGCTGGGCCGTGGCCATGTCGACCGCCGGGAGCGAGCGAGGGCTCAGCCTGCGCAGCCCGGCCCGGTTCACCGAGGCGGCCGAGGACCTGGTGGCGCTCCTGGCCGCGACCGGGGACGGCGCGGGTGCGGTCGACGGAGCGTTGGCCGACGAGGTGGCCCGCGCCTACGTCGATGCGGAGGCCTACCGGCTCCACACCTACTGGACGGCGTCTCGCGTCGCCAGCGGCCACGCAGTGGGTCCCGAAGCGAGCTGCAACAAGATCTTCTGGTCCGAGACCGACCTGGCCATCCACGCCACCGCCCTCTCGCTGCTCGGTCCCGACGCCGAGCTGATGGTGAGCGACCAGGACGGGCCGAAGCTCTCGCCGTGGCTGGACGGGTACCTCTTCGCCCTGGCGGGTCCCATCTACGCAGGGACCAACGAGATCCAGCGCAACGTGGTCGCCGAGCGCCTCCTCGGGCTGCCTCGGAGCTGAAGGCCGGTCGGATGCGCTTCGCCTTCACCGACGAGCAGCTCGAGCTCCGGGCGGCCGTGAGCCAGGCACTCGAACGCCTGTGCCCGGTCGACGACCTGCGCGACGCCGGACTCGCGCCAGCACGCTCGAGCGAGCGGTGGGAAGCGCTGGCTGCGATGGGCGCGTGCGGGCTGCTCGTGGACGAGCAGCACGGCGGCCTCGGGCTCGGCGACGTGGAGCTGGTCGGCGTGCTGGAGGAGTGCGGGCGCGTGGCCCTGCCCGAGCCGCTGGCCGAGACCGCTGCAGTCGCGGCACCCCTCCTCCGCCGATCCGGGGCGATGGCCGCCCCGGGCTCCGCGTCCGCGCAGAGGATCTCGGCGCATCTCGAGCGCGTGGCCTCCGGCGAGCGCGTGGCCACGGTCGGCGGGGCCGACTTCTCGGTGCGAGGAGAGCCGGTCCCGATCGGTACCACCCGACCGGTGGCGGAGGCGAGCTCGGGTGCGCTGATGACGCCGCGGGTGCACGGCGCGTCCGGTGCCGGGCTCGCGCTCTTGGCTTGGGAGGTCCCTGAGTCCGGATGGCAGCTCCACGCCGTCGAGGCTGCCGCGACGAGCGTCACCTCCACGCCCTCGATCGACCCGACCAGGGACCTCGGCGCACTGGAGTGGACCCCGTCGCCCCGCACGGCGATCGCCACGGGCGATGCGGCCGCCGAGCTGGTGGCCGAGATGCTGGATCGCTCCGCGCTGGCCACCGCCGCCCAGCTCCTCGGCCTGGCAGACCGGATGGTGGCCGACGCTGCCGCCT
The DNA here is from genome assembly GCA_021799915.1 of Actinomycetes bacterium. Next base: position 1,388 of record JAJYZN010000088.1, on the reverse strand, counting down.
ACGCGCTGCAGCGCCACCAGTTCGGGCGGCCGATCGGCAGCTTCCAGGCAGTCAAGCACCACTTGGCCGACGCCAGGGTCCGGCTCGAGTTCGCCCGGCCGGCGGTCTACCGGGCGGCCGACACGCTGGATCGCGGGCTGCCCCATCGGGCCGAGCACGTCTCGATGGCCAAGGCCCTGGCCTCCGACGCCGCCGACCTGGCCGCACGGGTGGCACTCCAAGTCCACGGCGCGCTGGGCTACACCTGGGAGTGCGATCTCCACTTCTTCATGAAGAGGGCGTGGGTGCTCTCCGCGTCGTGGGGCGCCGCGCCGGTGCACCGCCGGCGGGTGCTGGCGGCAGCGCTGGCACGCCGGGGCAGCCAGGTGTGGGGGTCGGCGCCCGGCGAGGAGGGAGCGAGATGACCGAGGACACGAGGAGCGGGCCAGGGGCCTTCGACCTGAGCGGGCGGGTAGCGGTCGTCACCGGGGCCGGGAGCGGCATCGGACGGGCCAGCGCCGGAGTCCTGGCCGCCGCCGGCGCCGCAGTCTGGTGCGCCGACGTGCGCGAGGAGGCGGCCTCGCGCACTGCCGAGGCCATCGCGGACGCCGGGGGGACGGCCGTCGCCCGCGGCGTCGACGTGTCGGTCGCGGCGGAGGTCGACGGGTTGGTCGCCGAAGCAGTGGAGTGCGACGGGCGGCTCGACGTCATGTGCAACGTCGCGGGGATCATGGTGGACGGCCCGATCCTCGAGTTGACCGAAGAGGACCTCGACCAGGTCCTCGCCGTGAACCTCAAAGGCGTCCTGTACGGCTGCCAGGCGGCCGGCCGGGTGATGATCGCCCAGCGATCGGGCAGCATAATCAACATGTCGTCCACCGCTGCACTGGCCCCGGCCCCCCGGATCGGGGCCTACGCGATGACCAAGGCGGCGGTGCTCCAGCTCACCCGGACCATGGCCATGGAAGTGGGGCGCAAAGGCGTCCGTGTGAACGCCGTCGCCCCGGGGTTCGTCCCGACCGAGATGACCAGCCGCTACTACCGCCGTCCCGACGGCACCATCGACGAGGAGCTGCGCGAGATGGTCCTCGCCCCGATGCGCAAGTTCGCCCCCCTCGGGCGCGTCGGCGAGCCGGCGGACATCGCCCACTGCGTCTGGTACCTCGCGTCCGACGCCTCGAGCTTCCTCACCGGCCAGTGCATCAGCCCCAACGGCGGCGTGGCGATGGCCTGACCTACCCGGTGGCCATCGTGACGATGGGCTTGTTCAAGGGCTTGCCCCCCATCGAGCCCAGGAAGGGCGCTGTGAAGGCGAACAGCCCGCCGTCGGACGCCACCTCCCAGTAGCCCCCGGTCCCGTAGTCGAAGGCCATGCCCACGATGGGCTCGTTCAAGGGCTTGCCGCCCAT
>JAJYZN010000087.1:1921-11176 GCA_021799915.1 Actinomycetes bacterium | reverse complement strand
GGGCGTTGAAGCTCAAGGAGCTCTCCTACCTCCGGGCCGAGCGGTATCCGGCGGGCGAATTGAAGCACGGGCCGATCGCCCTCATCGAGCCGGGTACCGTCGTGGTAGGGGTCGCCACCCGGAGCCCGCTGTACGAGAAGATGCTCGCCAACGTGGCCGAAGTGGCCAGTCGGGGAGCCACGGTGGTGCTGGTGGCCGACGACGGAGACGATCAGGCTGCAGGGGTCGCCGACCATGTGTTGTGGGTGCCCGCGACCGAAGCGATCCTGTCGCCCGTCGTCGGTGTGGTGCCGCTCCAGATCCTCGCCTACCAGTTGGCTCGGCGGCTCGGCAATGACGTCGACCGACCCCGGAACCTGGCCAAGACGGTGACCGTGGAATGACCATGGACGCCGGTGTCGGGGGGCGACCCGAAGGGGGATCCGGTGTCTTGGGGGTTGGCGGTGTCGTGGGTGTCGGCGGTGTCGTGGGGATCGGCGGTGTCGTGGGGATCGGCGGTGTCGTGGGGATCGGCGTGGATGCTGTCGACGTGACCAGGTTCCGGGCCGTCCTCGACCGGCGCCCCAGGCTGGCCGAGAGGATCTTCAGTGACGGGGAGCGCGCCGATGCCAGTGCGTGGCGAGATCCGGCTGAACGGCTGGCTGCTCGCTTCGCAGCCAAAGAGGCGGTGATGAAAGCCCTGGGCAGCGGGCTCGGAAGCTTCGGACTGCGTGACGTGGAGGTGGTGCGACACCCAGGGACAGGTGCTCTGGCCGGCGCTCCCAGTCTGCGCTTGCGCTCGGCCGCGGCTGCGCTGGCCCGGGACCGAGGCGTTACCCGTTGGCACGTGTCGCTCACGCACACGGCTCAGTTGGCGGTGGCTCTGGTCGTCGCCGAAGGCGGTCGCTGATGCGACCGGTGGCCACCGTGGCCGAAGTGCGGGCCGCCGACGCCGCTGCCCTCGAGCACGTCGACCACGACACCTTGGTGGCCCGTGCCGGGCGAGGAGTGGTCCGGGGAGCCTTGGAGCTGTTGGGGACGGCCTACGGGCGCCGGGTCGTGGTCCTGGCCGGCAAGGGCAGCAACGGCGCCGACGGTCGGGCGGCGGCCCGTCTCCTGGAGCGCCGAGGTGCGCGCACCATGGTCGTCGACGCTGCGGAACCCGGATCGGCGCTGCCACGTTGCGACTTGCTCATCGACGCGGCGTATGGCACCGGCTTTCGGGGTCACTACGAGGCCCCGGCCGTACCCGAGGGAGCGAAGGTACTGGCCGTCGACATTCCCTCGGGGGTCGACGGGGACACCGGGAGGGCCTCTGGCACACCGCTGCCGGCCGACCTCACGGTGACGATGGCGGCCCTCAAGCCGGGACTCCTCCAGGACGACGGGCTTCGTACGGCCGGCACAGTGGAAGTGGCCGACATCGGGGTCCGCATCGAGCACACGGCCATCAAGCTGATGGAGGACGGCGACGTCGCCCGGCTCCTCCCTCTCCGAGCCACTGACGCGCAGAAGTGGGACGCTGCTGTCGCCGTCGTGGCCGGGTCACCGGGCATGGAAGGGGCCGCGATCCTCGCCACCACCGGTGCGACCCGCTCCGGAGCCGGCATGGTCCGCCTGGCCGTCCCCGGGTCCTGGGAGCCGGATCGACCATCGGTCGTCGTGGCCTGGCCGGCCGAAGCCGTCCGCCTCGCTCTGCCGAGCACCGGTTGGTCCGGCGACGTCCTGGCCGTCTTGGACCGGTGTCGGGTACTGGTGGTCGGTCCGGGGTTGGGGAGGGACGATGCCACCCAGTCCGAAGTCCGAAGGTTGATCGCCCACTGCCCGGTGCCGGTGGTGGTCGACGCCGACGCGCTGTTCGCCATGGGGTCGGTCTCGTCTCTGGCGACGCAGGTCGGGCGCGGGCGCACAATGGTGCTCACCCCCCACGACGGCGAGTACCGGCGAATGTCGGGTGACCTCCCCGGAGGGGACCGGGTGGCCGCGGCCCGCCGGTTGGCCGAGTTGACCGGGGCCGTGGTGCTCCTCAAGGGGCGGTCCACGGCCGTGGCGTCGCCTGAGGGCGAGGTGCTCATGGCCACCGCCGGATCACCCCGGCTGGCCACCGCCGGCACCGGAGACGTGCTGTCGGGAATGATCGGCGCCTTCGTGGCCCGTGGTGTCCCGATGCACCAGGCGGCGGCCCTGGCCGCCCACGTGCACGGGCGGGCAGCCATGGCCGGAGCGGCCGAAGGGCTGGTGGCGCCGGACCTTCCGATGCTCGTGTCTTCGTGGCTGTCGGGAGTGAGGGCTCATCGGTCCTCCGGTGAGGGCGTGAACGACCATGGCTGAGGGTCACTCGCGACCGGCATGGGCCGAGGTCGACCTGTCGGCGATCCGGCACAACGCCTCGGTCCTCCGGCGGATCGCCGCGCCGGCGGCACTGTGTGCTGTGGTGAAGGCCGACGCCTACGGCCACGGCGCGCCGAGCGTGGGTCGGGCGGCCATCGAGGGTGGGGCGGCCGGACTGGCGGTGGCCCTGGTGGAAGAAGGCCTCGAGCTGCGCGAGGCCGGTATCACCGAACCGGTCCTGCTCCTGTCCGAGCCGCCTGCCGACGCTGCCGACGCCGTCGTGGCCGGAGGGCTCACTCCGACGTTGACGAGCGCCGAAGGGGTCACACGTATGGTGACTGCCGCTCGTAGGTTCGGGACCCGGCTCTCGGTCCACGTGAAGGTGGATACCGGGATGCACCGTATCGGCGCCCATCCCTCGGTGGTCCCTTCGCTCGTCACCTCGATTGCCGAGGCACCCGAGCTCGTGCTCGAAGGCCTCTGGACCCACCTGGCGGTGGCCGACGGGCAGTCCGAAGAGGATCGTGCCTTCACCGCATCTCAGCTGGACCGCTTTGACGAGCTGGTCCGTGCGCTGGCCGGTCCCCGAGCCCGCCCGGCGGTGCTGCATGCCGCGAACTCGGCCGGGACCATGGCCTGGCCCCGGGCTCGTTACGACATGGTTCGCTGCGGGATCGCTCTCTACGGGCAGCTCCCGTCGCCCGCGATGGCGCCGGTGCTGCTCGACTCCAGTGGAGGCGAGGCCCTCAGACCGGCGATGTCGCTGCGGGCCCGGGTGTCGGCGGTGCGGTGGCTCGAGAGCGGCGAGCGCCCTTCCTACGGCAGATTGCGTCCGCTCCCGGGCCCCGCGTTGGTGGCGACGGTTCCCATCGGCTATGCCGACGGTGTGCCGAGGGCCCTCTTCGAATCCGGGTACCACGTCCTGATCGGTGGCCGTCGGAGGCCCCTGGCCGGAATGGTGACGATGGACCAGATACTGGTGGACTGTGGCGACGACACGAGCGTGGCGCCGGGGGATCCGGTCACCCTCCTCGGCCGCCAGGGCGACGAGGAGATCACGGCGGACGAGTGGGCGGAGCTCCTCGGGACCATCAGCTACGAGGTGCTCTGCGGGATTGGCCCCAGGGTTCCCAGAGTGGTCGATGGCGCGACCAAGGCGGGATGGGGATCCTGGGTGAGCCGCGCCGCTTCCCCGGGTGTCTCCGGCGATCGCCGAGCGGACCGGGCCCGAACGAAGGGAGCAGACCTCTGAGACGGCGACGCAGGCTGCTGGTGGCGATCGGTGCCGGGGCCCTGGCGGCCGGGGCTGCGGTGACCGGGTACACCCTGGAACGGTCCCTGGTCCGACGATGGCAGGTCGACGCCGACACTTTGGCTGCTGCCGGCAGGACGCTCCCCGGAGACATGCGTCACCGCTCGGTGACCGTGAGCGACGGTGGGAGGATCCACGTGGTGGAGCGGGGCGAGGGACCGCCTCTGGTGCTGGTCCACGGCGTCACGCTGAGTGTGGCCACCTGGACGCCACAGCTCCGTGCTCTGGCCGGCCGGCATCGGGTCATCGCCGTGGACCAGCGGGGGCATGGTCAGTCCATTGCCGGTGAGGACGGCTACTCGATGGATCGTCTGGCCGACGACCTGGCCGAAGTCCTCGTGGCCCTCGACGTGACCGACGCAGTGCTGGTGGGGCACTCGATGGGGGGGATGGTCGCCCAGCTCATGTCCGTCCGTCACCCCGACGTGCTCCATCGACGGGTCGCCGGGCTGGCCCTGGTAGCCACGGCGGCTGGCCCCTTGGTCCCCGGGTTGGGCGGCGCGGCTCTCGCCGAGCTGCTCGCCGGTGCCGTCGGGCGCGGGTTGCACAGAGCGGAGCGACGGGGAAAGGGCATCTTCTTCAGTGACGACCAGAGCGCCTGGGTGACCAGGGCCTCCTTCGGTTCGCGCCCTTCACCGGCCGATGTCGAGCTGGCGCGGTCGATGATCAGCGCTATGCCTCCGGCAGCGCTCGCCGGGTTGATCGGGCCACTCTTGGCCTTTGACGTCCGGCACCGAATTCGTCGGATCGATCGGCCCACGCTGATCGTCGTGGGCACCAGAGACGTCCTGACTCCCCCGCGCATGTCTCGGGCGCTGCACGAGCTCATCGCCGGCTCGGAGCTCGTAGTGATCCCCGGGTGCGGACACATGGTGATGCTCGAGCGCCCCGACCTGCTCGACGAGCTGCTGCACCGGTTCTCGACCGAGCTGGTGGGCATGGCGGAAGGCCAATAGGGGCATCAGGCTGCCTCCGGCCCGGCCGCAGGCGCGGCGGTACGTTCGACCCGAGCCTCGGATGGGTGGCCACCGGCAACGTGGTTACGATGCCAACGTGGTTGTGCACGGTCCGCGCCCTATCGGGGAGCCGGCATCCGAGGGTGATCAGTCGGGCCCGACGGAGTCCTTGGAGGCGGTCCGGGTCGAAGCGCTCGGCTGCACGCGCTGCCCGTTGGCCGGTGGGCGGACCCAGGTGGTGTTCGGCGTGGGCGATCCGGCTGCCCAGTTGATGTTCGTCGGGGAGGGACCAGGGCGTGACGAGGATCGGCTGGGCGAGCCCTTCGTGGGAAGGTCCGGGAAGCTCCTGGATCGGCTCATGGCCGAAGAGATGGGCATCGACCGTTCACGTTGCTACATCACCAATGTGGTGAAATGTCGGCCTCCGCAGAACCGTGACCCCCTACCCGCCGAGATCGACGCCTGCCGGCCGTACCTCCATCGACAGATCGAGCTGATCCGGCCCCGGGTGGTGGTGACCTTGGGGAACTTCGCCACCCGCCTGCTCTTGGACACCACCGAAGCCATCAGCAGGCTTCGGGGCCGCGACTACGAATTCGGCAAGGCTCGGCTCGTACCCACCTACCACCCGGCGGCCGCGCTCCGTTCTGGCGGAGCGGTGGTGGCCGAGATGCGGGCCGACCTCGTACGGGCCAAGTTGCTGCTCGCCGGCGTAGATCGGTGACCGGCGCCGAGAGGTGGAAGGCCACGGCCCGCGTCCGTACGCCCGAGCGTCTGCAGGCCCTGGCGGCGGCGTTGGCCCCGCTGGCCCACCCTGGTGACGTCATCTTGCTGGTGGGTGGACTGGGTGCCGGCAAGACCACGTTCGCCCAGGGATTCGCCCGAGGTCTCGGGATCACCGTCCCGGTGACCAGTCCCACGTTCACGCTGGTCCGCCAGTACGCCTGCACCGGTCCCGTCCGCCAGCTTCTCCATGCCGATGTGTACCGCCTCGAGACCCTGGCCGAGATCGCCGATCTCGGCTTGGGGGAGCTGGTCGACGACGGTGGGGTCGCCCTGGTCGAATGGGGTGACGCAGCCGAGCCGGTGCTGGGCGCCGGGGCGTTGACGGTGTCGCTGACCCCTGCGCCCCCACCCGATGATGACGTCCGCCTGGTCACGGTGACCCATGGGACGACGCCTTGGAGCGATCGCCGAGGGGCGATCGAGCGGGTGTTCGCCGAAGTCACCGCGCTTGGAGACGAACCGGTCGGGAGCGCCGGACCCGAGCTCGAGCCGGACGCCGACCACGCCGGGGAGGATTCGCCATGATCGTCCTCGGGATCGAGAGCGCCACCGAGCTGGTCGGGGTGGCCGTGGCCGACGGGGAAGGGCTTCGCTCGTCAGTCTGGGCCACCGGGCGGCACCGTCACGGAGAAGCGCTGATGCCGGCCATCACCCACGCCCTCGAGCAGGCCGAGGTCACGTTGACCGACATAGAGGTCGTGGCCGTCGACGTGGGACCGGGACTGTTCACCGGGTTGAGGGTAGGCGTGGTGACGGCCAAGGCCCTGGCGCAGGCCCTCGGATTGGGGATCATCGCCGTGACCAGCGTGGACGTGCTGGCCCACGCGGCAGTCGACGCCGGTTGGAACAGCGAGGTCGCGGCCGTCGTGGATGCCCGCAGGGGCGAGGTGTTCGCCCGTCGCTACCAGCCTCGACTCTGGGGCTCCACCGCGCCCGCGGGCCTCTCCGCCAACGCTCCGGCCCAGGGTCCCGACGCGAACCTGCTCTTCGAACAGTCCGGCCTGCTGGCCCTGGGGCCGACCACCCGTTACGCGCCGGCAGAGCTCGCCGCGGCGCTCGGTACCCGGAGCGGGGGCGCGTCGGTTGACGGTGCCGCCGTCCTGTCGCCGGAGTCGGCTGCACCTCGGTCGGGGCCCGTGCTGGCCGTGGGGGACGGCGCACGCCGCTACGCGCAAGATTTGGCGAGGGTGCCGAACGTGACCGTCGCCGGGCTGCTCCTGGCGAGCCCTCCGCCGGCCATGGTGGCCGTACTTGCCGCTCAGATGATCGCCGCCGGCGTGGCGATGGCAGCACCGGAGGCGATCCAGCCCGTGTACCTTCGTGATGCCGACGCCCGGATCAACTGGGTACAGCGGCGAGGCGCTGCCACGTGACGACCGGGCCTTCTGACCCGCTCCGGCGGTCGAAGGGACTCGAGCGGCCCCACCAGTCGGGACCGGCGGCACCAGGGGGACCGGCCGCACCCGAGGGACCGGCGGCACCAGGGGGACCGGCGGCACCAGAGGAACCGGCCGCACCAGCGCGCGCCGTCAGGCGGCATCGGCTGGACTTCGTCCCGATGCGCCATCGTCACCTGCGCCAGGTGATGGCCATCGAGCACGCGGTGTTCCCCGAGCCCTGGAGCCTGGCCATCTTCAACTCCGAGCTGGCCTTGCGCACGGGACGGGCGTACAGGGTGGCTCGGGTGCGCCACTCCATCGTGGGATACGTGGGATTGATGATCGTCGGGACCGAAGCGCACGTCACCACCCTGGCGGTGGCCCCGGACCATCACGGGAGCGGGATGGGCACCGAGATCCTGCTCCACGCCATGCGTCTGTCCCTTGAGCTCGGGGCCCGCCAGGTCTCGCTGGAAGTGGCAGCGGGAAACACCCGGGCTCAGGCCCTGTACCGGCGCTTCGGGTTCGCGCCGGTCGGCGTGCGCAAGGGCTACTACCAGAAGACCGGAGAGGACGCGTTCGTCATGGTGGTGCACGACATCGACGCCGACGAGTACTCCCGAAGGCTGGGGGCGATAGAGGCCCGACTACGCTCCGACGGGTGATGACGACTGCCGACGACCGGGCCGACCAAGGCGTCGTGTTGGGCATCGAGACGTCCTGTGACGAGACGGCGGCGGCCGTGGTGGTCGGAGGGCGACAGGTGAGGTCGTCCGTGGTGTCCAGCCAGGTCGACCTTCATGCCAAGTACGGAGGTGTGGTGCCCGAGATCGCCGGCCGGGCGCACGTCGAGCTGTTCACCCAGGTGGTCGCCGAGGCACTGGAGTCGGCCGGCATCGACCCACGTGCTCCTGTGCTCGACGCCGTGGCCGCCACGTACGGCCCCGGACTGGTGGGTTCCCTCCTGGTCGGTCTCAGCGGAGCCAAGGCCCTGGCCACGAGCTGGGGCGTGCCGTTCGTGGGTGTCAATCATCTCGAAGGGCACCTGTTCGCCTCCATGTTGGAGCAACCCGACATGGGGTGGCCGCTCGTGGTTCTCTTGGTGTCGGGAGGCCACACGCTGCTGGTGGAGATGCGGGGGCCGGGGTCCTACCGGCTGCTCGGTCAGACCTTGGACGACGCCGCCGGAGAGGCCTATGACAAGGTTGCCAGGTATCTCGGGTTGGGCTACCCCGGCGGGCCGGCGATCGACAAGGCGGCCGTTGAGGGGGATCCGACGGCGTTCTCGTTCCCCCGAGCCATGCTCGGAGATGGGTTCGACTTCTCCTTCTCCGGGCTGAAGACGTCGGTGGTTCGCACCGTGGAGCGCCACCCCGAAGCCACCACCGCCGATGTGGCAGCCTCGTTCCAGCATGCGGTCGTCGAGGTGCTGGTGGCCAAGTCCCGCCGAGCGGCAGAGGCCGTCGGTGCCCGCGGGCTCTGCCTCGCCGGTGGTGTGGCGGCGAATTCGCTGCTCCGTCGACGCATCACCGAAGTCGCAGAGGAGATCGGGGTGCCGGCATACCTTCCGAGCCGGGCCATGTGCACGGACAACGCAGCCATGGTTGCCGCGGCCGGCTGGTGGCGCCTCGAACACGACGGACCGAGCCCGTTGTCGCTGGCAGCAGATCCGACGCTCTTCCTCGCGGTCCAGGGCTAAGGCGTCCGAAGGGGGACCTGGGGCTGGTCCCGGCCCCGATGGGGTGCACCGCCCAGTACCTCCCAGTACCGCCCACTACCGCCCAGCACCGCCCAGCACCCCCCAACACTGGGGCCGGGACCATGGGACGTGGCCCCGAGGAGCGCGCCCGGTTGGCGTGCGACCGGCTCGGCGTAGCGTAGGAGCCGTGCTCGGTCGGTACGACGCCACCATCGACGATGTGGCCGGACTCCTCCAAGGCGAGCCCGACTACCGGGTCCGTCAACTCTGGGAGGGCCTGTACCACCAGGCACGATTTCCGGCCGAGATGACCGATCTCCCCCTGGATCTCCGAGCGCGTGTCGAGGCGGCCCTTCCCATGATGCTCACCGAGGTGTCGAGGGTTACCGCTGACGGCGGCGACACGGTGAAGTGGCTGTGGTCGCTCTCAGACGGTGCGGCGGTGGAAACGGTCCTCATGTGCTACCCGGACCGGGTGACGGTCTGCGTCTCCACCCAGGCGGGCTGCGCAATGGCGTGCGGGTTCTGCGCTACCGGCCAGGCCGGTTTCCGCCGGAACCTCAGGACCGGTGAGATCGTCGAGCAGGTGATCGCCGCCATCCGGGAGGCCCGTCCCCGGCGGGTCTCGAACGTGGTCTTCATGGGAATGGGCGAGCCGTTGGCCAATTACGACCGCACCTGGGGAGCGGTGCAGCGGCTGCACACGGACGTCGGGATTTCGGCCCGTCATCTCACCCTCTCCACGGTCGGGATCGTTCCCGGCATCCTGCGTCTGACCGGCGAGTCGCTCCCGGTGAACCTGGCCGTCTCACT
>JAJYZN010000087.1:0-1911 GCA_021799915.1 Actinomycetes bacterium | reverse complement strand
CCGCGAACGACGCGTTGCGTGATTCTCTCGTGCCGATGAACCGTCGCTATCCCTTGGACATGCTGGTCGAGGCCTGTGGTTCGTACGTGGCCACCTCGGGACGGAGGCTCAGCTTCGAGTGGGCGCTGATCGACGGAGTGAACGACCACGACTCCGATGTCGAAGAGCTGGCGGGCTTGGCGAGGCCGTTGTCCGCCCACGTGAACGTCATACCGCTCAATCCGACCCGGGGGTACGAGTATCCCGGCTCCCCGCGCCGCCGGGTCCGCGAGTTCCGCGAAGCGCTCGAAGCCAGGGGGGTGAAGGCCACGGTGCGGGTGACCCGGGGATCGGACATCGATGCGGCATGCGGGCAGCTGGCCGGGGCGGCGTTCCCGGTGGCTCCGGGATCGCCGGCCCCGGGATCGCCGGCTCCGGGATCGCCGGCTCCTCTGGTGTCACCTTCGGCGGGGCCGACCGGCCAGAAGAGGACCTCGGCGGTCAAGCTGGGGATTCAGGACCGGGGCAGGGCGTAGACGAGGATCACGACGTAGTGGAGCACTGCTCCCACCACGGTGAAGGCGTGAAACACTTCGTGGTAGCCGAACGTCGCGGGGAGTGGATCGGGGCGCCGGAGCGCGTAGACGAGGGCCCCCACCGTGTAGCAGGCGCCTCCGGCGAGCAAGAGGGCGAATCCGGCTCCACCGATCGAGCGCACGAGTTGGGGCAGGACCACCACGGCCGACCAGCCGACCACCACGTAGGGAATGGCTACTGCCCATTTGGGGGCATCCAGCCAGAGTTGCCGGAGGACGATGCCGCCCACTGCACCGGCCCAGACGAGGCTCAAGATCAGGACCCGGCTCCAGCCGCCGAGTGCCAGCCCGCCCACTGCGGTGTAGGTTCCGGCGATCGCTACGAAGATCGTGGAGTGGTCGGCTCGACGCATTCGCCGCCGGGCCGACGGCGACCAGTGGATCAAGTGGAACGAGGCGCTGACCCCGAACAGGGCGATCATCGACAGCACGTAGACGACGAGGAACGCCGTCGACGCGGGCCGGTGCGAGCGGGCCACGAGGAGGGGACCGGCCACCAGCATCGCCGCCAGTGCTCCGAAGTGCAGCCACCCGCGCAGCACCGGCTTTGGCCGGGCAGGTCCTCTCCCAACACCCGGCCCGCCCACTACATCAGACGCATCCGACCGACGTGGCCCACCTGGTCCGAGCCCGGTCTCGGCGCCGCTCATGCCGGTGCACCGACGCCGAGGGCGTCGAGCACCTCGTCCAGCTCGTCCAGCGGTCGGTGGGCGCGGATCTCGCGCCGCATCGCCTGGGCATGGGCGCCAAACGACGGATCGGCCAGGACGTGGCGGACGGCGGCGGCGACGCGACCGGGCGACGGTCGTCCCGACCGGAGGTTCACGCCGGTCCCGGACCACGCCACTCGGGCGGCGACCTCGGGCTTGTCCTCGCTGTCGCCGGCCACCACCAGAGGGACCCCGAGCGCCAAGGCCTGCTGGACCCCGCCGTACCCGCCGTTGGTCACCATCACATCCACCTTTGCCAGCAGGCGGTCGTGAGGTATGAATCCCTCGATCCTGGCGTTCGCGGGAAGCCGGATCGGAAGAGAGTCGGGATCGGGCCCTCCGGTGGTGCCGACCACCAACAGGTCGTCGCGAGACAACCCCTCGATCGTGGGAAGGACGAGCCTGGTGAGGTCGTGGTTATCGAGCGTCCCCTGGGTGACGTGGACCACTGGCCGGCTCTGGTCGAGGTCGCCCCACCACGGGGGTTCGTGGAACGTGAGCGACGGATCGGGCAGGATCGGTCCGAGGAAGCGCACCGCCGGAGGGAGATCGCGGCGTGGGTACTCGAACGACTCCGTCGTGAGCTGAAGGTAGGCATCAGCCAGGTGTGCGGGTGCGTCCACGAC
>JAJYZN010000086.1 GCA_021799915.1 Actinomycetes bacterium | reverse complement strand
TCGGCCGAGGTGGCCACGGTCGAGCTCACGGCCGACGGGGAGCATTGCACTGTGACGATCACCGACGACGGCGATGGGCTGCCCCCTTTGCGAGATGACGGCTCGGCGACTGTCGCGCATGAAGGCAGCGACGTCCCCGCGGACAGCAGCAGCGGTCTCGGGCTTGCCAACCTCAGGCGACGCGCCGAGTCCCTCGGTGGGACGATGCTCCTCGAACAAGCAGAGCAAGGCGGGACGCGCCTTGTGTGGAGGGTCCCCACCTCCTTGGAGGACCCTCCTCCTCAGCTGGAAGAGCCCTTGCGGTCGCGTCGTATCGACGCAACCAGCTCGGCCGACTCAGCGCCGCCCCCGCCCGAGGTCGGCCCCTCATCCCTCTCGTAGGCGCCTGCACTTCGTTCCGTACCACTGTCGAGCAACGCCGCCATCGTTGCTCGTACCGACCGCCGCAGCGAGCTGAGCTGGTAGCCGCCTTCGAGGAAAAACACCAGGCGATCGCGCAGAGGGGCCATCGACGCCACCACCTTCGCCAGGCCGGCATAATCACCGGCCGAGAGCCCCATGTCGCTGAGCGGGTCGTCCCGATGAGCGTCGTACCCAGCGGACACGAGCACCCAAGTCGGAGCGAAGCGCTCGACGACCGGCATCGCTATCTCCTCGAGACACCGCCGCGCCACGTCACCGGTCGACTTCGGTGGCAGTGGCATATTCACCGTCAAGCCTGGTGCAGACGGACCACCGGTCTCGCCGGCAGCTCCGGTGCCCGGGTACAGAGGCCACTGATGGAGCGAGACGTAGAGCACCCTCGGGTCGTCCCAAAAAATCGATTGCGTCCCATTGCCGTGGTGGACATCCCAGTCGACGATGAGCACTCGCTCGCCGCGCTCGGCCAGAAATGCAGCAGCCACTGCCACACTGTTGACCAGGCAGAACCCCATCGCCCGTCCGCTCTCGGCATGGTGCCCTGGTGGACGGGCCACTACGAAGGCGATTGACGGCTCAAGCAGCGCAGACGCCTCGGGGCGTCCCGACGCGGGAGAGGGCTCTGGCTCAAGAAAGCCTTCTGGCCCCTGAGAACGCCCGTTTTCTGAATTGCCAACGATCAGGGCTTGGATTGCCCCGAGGCCTGCACCGGCGGCGTCGCACGCGGCGACCCACGATCCATGGGTGGCAAACGTGTCCGGATCGAGCAGCCCACCACCTTGTCTGCAAAACCTCTCGAGGTCATCGAGGTAGTGCCGATCGTGCGCCAATTCCAACTCGAAGCGCTCTGCTCTGCGATGCGAAACGACCTGAAGCTGCGAACCAAGGCGCAGGTCGGTGAGAGCCGCTCTCACAGCCTCAATACGTGCAGGGCGCTCCGGATGATCTGTCAGGTAGTGGGCATCAGCCGGCAGCGGTCCACTCAGCAGAAGCCTCATCGCCGGCCACCGTCGACGTTGCACGAGTCGCCGGCTGCCGTTCGCTCTCCTACGACCTCCGAGATGATCGATATCCGGACGTGCACGATCTCGTGGCGAGACGACGTCTCGACTGCGAACCCGGAGAGTCGGAACACCTCGAGCATGGCGCGGTTCTCCGCCAGCGTGTCAGCGACGAAGGTATCGATGCCGTTCCGTTTGGCTGCATCGGCCAGACGACGAAGCAAGATGCGGCCCAGCCCCAGCCCCTGCCACTCGTCGGCCACCACGAACGCGACCTCGGCCTCCGAGCGCTCGTCCCGCCGGTCATAGCGTCCTACACCGACAATTTTGCCACCGTCTTCAGCAATGAGCGCCAGCCGGTCTCGGTAGTCCACCTGGGTGAACCATGCGACCTCTCTCTCGTTCAAGGAGGGGTGAGCGCCGAAGTACCTCGAATAGATGGACCACGGAGTGAGCGACGAATGGAACTCCACGAGGCCCGGGCCGTCGCTGTCCCGGATCGGCCGGATCCTGACAGATCGACGGCCATCGAGGGACGCGATACCCACCAGGTCACTTGGGTACGCTCGGGCGTCGACACCCTGGCCGTCGGCCACTCCACCAGCCTAGCGACCTCGTACTCGACCTATTCCCTTGCCTTCCCTTGCCTCTCCTCCGGCCGTGTCGCCCATTTCTCGCCATATTCGCTGTCGGTGCTCTCGATCCCCCGGCTGGTGACTTTCGGCCCTGTTGCGTGCCCACCACCGGCGAGACGATTGTGGCATGGATCCTCAGGGGCGAGTGGGCAGATCGGGTCCCAATGGATGAACACAACCGCGACATTCCCGGTCTGCATCCGGATCTCTTGGCCCACGACCTTCCAGTGCGGCTTCTTTTCGAGCCGATCGGCAACGGGGAGTCGTGGACTCACCTTCGGTCAGGCCGGATAGGGCGGGTATCGCTCACCGCCGGTGCACTGCCGATCATCGTGCCGGTCAACTATCGAGTTGTCGACGATGCCATCGTCCTCCATGCCGATCAGCGCGGCACCTTGCCGCTATCCGCTGCGGGTGCAGTTGTCGCCTTCGAGGCCGGAGACGTACCCATAGGTGTCGGAATCGGCTGGAGCGTACTGGTCCGCGGGATCATTCGGCGGCTGAGTCCCCCGGGCTCATCGTTGGGTCCTGACGCAACAGATACGCTTGCTTTTCGAAACTCGTCGGACGTGACGGAAAATCTTCGCAATGCGAGACATCCGATGGACTCGAGTGGATCTGCAGCCAGCGGGCAAGATCGCCCATTGCTCGGCGGAGGGATGGAGCCCCGCTCCAGCCAAGGAAGTATGCAAAGCGCGCTCTTGGTCCTCCACGCCCGAATGGTGGAGGGCTACAGGTTGGAAGCGCGGTGACCTGAGGCTTCTCAGCGACGCAGACCCACGGCGGCTTCGGGAGATACGACGCGGAACGCGAAGCTCTCCTCCAAGTAGAAATGTACTTCGTCAGTGTCGTGGTGGGAGTAGCCCACAGACAGATCCTGCCCGCACTCAAACAGGAAATCTCCGCCGCGCATGCTCACCAGGACTGCTCCTCGCACTCCCGGAGCCCAGACAATTGGTCCCCCAAGCACCTGCCGCAGGTGATCAAAGACGACCAAGCCTCCGTGCTCGGTGGTCTCGATCACACCCGTGTACTCCTCGGGCCCAAGGGCAAGCCCGAAGGGGCCACTGACTCCGCTGGTCGACAGCACTGCAACTGCTCGAGCGACAACGCGCGGGTACTGTTCGAAGTCGCCCCCAAGGGCAATTGCTGGATGCGGCGTCGCCTCCGTGATCCCGGTGAACCCCGCCTCGCCCCATCCATGGAACACCGCGACGTTCTCAGCCAACGCAATGCGGCGTGCGGCTGCGTCCAGCCCGGCCAAGTTGGCATCCCGGGCGCCCCGGGAAATATCTGCCAGCTCGCTACAGGCAACACTGAAGGGCGCCCTCATCTCGGCCAAGGGCATCACGACCCGACGTCGCGCCGACAAGCCTTCGTCGGTACTGGCGATCGCGACAGTCCGACCAAGGTTGGACGCGGAGTGCTCCCACCCTTTCGGCCCTTCGAAATCGACGAGTTGGCGCGCAGCTAACGCTGGGGTCAAACGTTGACGCGCCTCTTCGTCAATCCGGCTCCAGGCGACATCGGTCACCGGTCCCTGAGAACGCAGCAAGTGGTTCATTGTCCGCGCTCTCGCAGGCTGCCAATGCCGAGTGTCCCCCGCTCAGAGGCGGTTGGCATGGCTTCTCCAACCACCTGGAGCGCAAGCGCGCTGTCCGAAGCCTCTATCCCCGTGATCGGCGCCGTGGTGAACAGGTAGGTCCGCAGATGCCGGTCCAAGGCCGGATCATGGCGTCGCAACCACTCCAGGGTCATCGAGGCGTGCTCCTTCTCCTCGTCACGATTGTGCGCAAGCACGGCCGCAAGGTCGGCATCACCGGCAGCATCGACGCGCTGGTCGTACCAGTCCACGGCCTCCAGCTCCTCTTGGATCGACGCGATTGCCCGATGACGTTCGATCGTCTCGGAAGAAAGGCTCTCTCGAGGCTCGTGGAGCCCTGCGCTCTGTGCCATGGCGCCTCCATTAGTGAACGGCAAGAGACCGCTGCGAAGCGAGCGGTCGCCGATGCACCAGGTTACCAGCGGAGGAATTCCCCGCGTCACTGGAACTTGGAGCGAGAGAACACGTGCGGTGAGCAACGTGATCCCCGAGCATGAGCTTCGACCACGGGGTTCGACCACGAGGTTCGACCACGATCCGGCCCGCCTGGGAGCCTGAACCCGCGCCTGTCAGGCTAGAGGGGCGTGGACGGCATCAAGCGGATCGTCAAGCAGATCGTGCCAGCCTGCTCGCCCGACTGGTGCTCGATGCGGAGGGCGCCTTTGCCATCGACTGCACCGAGATGCACAACGACTCGACCTCGGTGCGCCTGACCGGTGCCTACCCGTTGGCGAAAGGTCATGCCCTGGGCGGCAAGCCGACGGCTGTTACAGCAAGGGGTCACTCCAAAGACTTCCGTCCCGACCTCGAGCAACTGGTCTGGATCCTCACGGTGAGTGCCGACGGAGCGGTCCCTATCGTCTGCCGGGTGGCCTCGGGCAACGTGGAGGACTCGACCACCCACCTCGCCACCTCGGACGGCCTGTGTGCGCTGCTCGGGCGGAGCGACTGCCGCTACGTCGCCGATTCCAATCTCGCCATCGAGGCCAACATGGAGCACATCGACCGGCACGGTGGCCGCTTCGTCACCGTGCTGCCGGCCTCCCGCAGGGAGGACGGGGCGTTCCGTCGCTATCTGGTGGACCATGAACCCACCTGGACCGAGGTACGGCGCTGTCCGGCGAGGCGGCTCGGGGAACCCGACGACGTCTATGAGACCACCGAAGCACCGTGGCCGTCGGCCGAGGGGTTCCAGGTGATCTGGGTGCGCTCGTCACACAAGGTCGAACGGGACGCCGATTCCCGATCCAACCGGGTCGCAGCCGGCATCGCCGCACTCGACGAGCTGAACCAGAAGCTCCCGCCGGAGCTGCCCAAGCTCCAGAGGATCGTGCTCGACCTACTCGGCGTTCCCGAAGACCGCTACCGGTGATCGGTGGGGGACGTGAAACACGCGTCAGATGTGCGGAAAGAGAGTCAGGAGCCGCGATACACGGGGGATACGTCAATGGTTCCGCCGTCGCACGGACTGAGCTTCGCTGTGACGACCGCGTATGTGTAGTCGTTGGGTGGAGTGATCTCGACCTTGGTCGAGGCCGGACAGGACGTTTCCGAACCGACTGGGTTGTCGGGATAGGAAAAGCTGAACTGCACCACTTGACCCGGACCGACTTGGATGGGGGCCGGTGGCACATCCGCGCGGGTTGTCGGAAAGTGGCCACCGCGTACAACCTTGGTCGGCAGTGGTGAACCAGGTGCACTCAGAAGCTGCATTCCAGGATACCCACTGAGCACGCACATCTCCGAGGAGATATTGGTCATTTTCACGCTGGAGTAGATAGTCCCAGCCGCCCCATTGAGTGCCTGAACCACCATCGCGAGCTCTGACACAGCACAAGTCTGTGCCGTTGCTGCCGGTTCACTCGTCGTGGTCGGTACGTTCGATGGCGGTATCGTCGAAGTCGTCGTCGTGCTGGTCCCCTTCGGCGCACGAGACGCCGGTTGCAAAGACGAAGATCGCGAAGCGGACGAGCATCCGGCCAACACGATGGCCATCGCCGCGACCAGCCCCAGCAGGATGCTGCAGCGGCCAGTCGAGCCGGAGCTCCTCGCGGAGCACTCGATGCCATGCAGTCGCGACTGGCGGTTCACGAGCCGAAGTCCTCGGGACGGATCGAGTCGAGGAATTGGCGGAACTGACCCACGATCTCTTCGGAATTGCTGCCATCGCCGTCATCTTCTTCGATCGGTAGCATGATCCCCTCCCCATCCATGAGATCGTCGTCCACGAACAGCGGGCTCCCAGTTCGGACTGCCACGGCAACGGCATCTGAGGGACGACAGGAAATGGCCGATAGGTCAGCTCCGCGGCGTACCTGCATCTCGGCGTAATAGGTTGCTGTTCGCAATTCGGTGATGACAACCCGCTCGAGCTGGGCCCCGAGCGCAGTCAAGAGATCCTTGATGAGGTCATGGGTCATCGGACGGGGCATGACGACTTCTTGGAGTGCGTAGGCGATCGCGGCCGCCTCCGGGGTGCCGATGAAGATCGGCAACGTGCGCCCCTCTCCCCCAGCCTCTTGGAGCAACAGGACCGGCGTGTTGGACTGAAGGTCGACACGGACTGCTCTCAAACGCACTTCGACCATGCAAGAAATGTAGCCCCGCAGCTCCTTGGTGCGTGCGCTGTACAGCCTGAAACCGATGATCGTCGTCAGCGCCCAAGCTGACGACGAAGTTCCCTCCGGAGCAGACTGGACCGCAAGGCTTGGCCTTGCCTGACGATGTCGGTCGCGGCATCTACCGCTCGCTGGCGAGCCTCTGGATTGCGTTGCCGGAGCAGCGGGGTCACGATCTGCTCGATCAGCCCAATCTCGCGGTCCACCGCGTTGCGGTACAAGCGAAGGTGCCGTGGCTCGATCCCGTAACGGGCGAAGTCGGCGACGATGTGAGCGGCTACCAGGGCTTCTTCGTCGTAGTACACGGCACCGGCGACCACCATGGGTTCGAGGATGCCGAACCCCTCCAGAGCGACGACGTCATCCGGGCTGAGCCCGGTAGCCGCGACCAGCTCTTCAAAGGTAATACTGGCACCTGATCCCCCTGCGGGACCCGGACCCTGGAAGAACGACGAGGCGTCGATCCCTGACGGAGAACCTGCGTTCGCCCGTACCTCTTTTCGAACGCCGTACCCACCCTCGGCGTTGGCTGGAGCCGCAGCGCGTTCGGGAAGCGTGGGCCGCCCTGAACGGGGGTCTACCTCGTGCTTCGAAAGCACTGCAGGCGGCACCGCACGGACCGGAGCACGTTGGGGAGGTGCCCCGGGAGCTGACCCGGTCGGTCCCGGCCGACCTGCACCGAGGACGGCACCGCCGGCGATGGGTGGCTCAGGCTGAGGATTCGAGAGCTCGCGAGAGGGCGGGACGCGGGGTGCAAGTTCGGTTGACCCCTCCCGGACAAGCCTCTCGATATTGCTCGGGGCTCCGGTACCCGGCATCGGTCGGGAGTGTCCATCGGCAGGGCGCGCGGGTGCATCCCTACTCGCCACAGGAGGCGGGGTGGCCGGGCTGCGAGGCTCACCTCGGAGTTCGGCCATGACCTCATTGGGACTGTCCTCATTTGGCCTGACCGCGTTGGGGTTGACCTCGTCAATGCCTTCGAAAGGGTCCAACTCGGTTGCGGGATCGAAGTCCATGCCTCCGACTGCGATCCGATCAATTTCAATTTGCTCTCCGTGCACGGCTTGGCCGGCACTCAGTGACACCTGAGCCAATGCCGGCGCACGCGCGATGAGCGGCTCGGTCGCTGCAGGGACCTGCTCGGAAGCGGGCTCTGGAGCAGGCACCCCCTCCTTCCCAGCAACCGCCAGGCGATCTCGTATCACTTTCAGGGGAAGGAAGTGCTCCCGCTGCTGGCGAAGGACCCATCGCAGGCGCTCGACGTCATGTTCGTAGAACGTGCGGTATCCCGATGGAGAGCGCTCCGGGTTCACCAAGCCTTGGCTTTCGAGGAAGCGGATCTTGGAGATGGTCACATCAGGGAATTCCTCGCGCAACAAGCTCAGAACGTCCCCGATCGAGAGGTAGGCGCGCCCGGTCATCGAGAGCTCACTCGTCCACTGCTACCAGGTACACAAGCTTGAACTTGCCGATCTGTACTTCATCCCCGGCTGACAGCACCTGCTCCTCTATCCTCTCGCGATTCACGTAGGTGCCATTCAACGACCCGACGTCGCGGATGACCACTTTCCCGTCGGCTCCACGCCGAAGTTCTGCGTGCCGGCGCGAGACGGTGATGTCGTCCAGAAAAATGTCGCTCTCCGGATGCCGTCCGGCGCGGGTGACCGGTGCTTCGAGCAGGTACCGCGCGCCCACATTCGGCCCCCGCTTGACCACAAGCGCCCCCGTGCCGTGAGGAACCTCGACAAGGGTAACCATCGCCTCCTCTTCGCCAGTCTCGCCATGAGCATCGACCGGCTGCAAAGTGACGGTCGTCTCGGGAGAGACCGATGGAAGCGCAGACCCGCATGAAGAGCAGAAATTGACGCCCGCTGGATTCCGATGCCCGCAGTTGTGGCAGTACACGCCCCCCACGGTAGCCGCTCCTCCTCCCTGCTTTCTCGGCCAGCCCTGCTCGCCGTTTCGAGCCTGGGTTCAACCCTCGGTCATCTGCCGATAGCTGGCGGCGTCCAGCAACGCTTGAATCGACAATGGATCCGAAATGTCAATCTCACAAATCCAGCCTTCGTCGTAGGGCGAGCTGTTCAATCGCTCAGGAGCTTCCGCAAGAAGGGGATTGACGGTCGCGATCACGCCACCCACGGGTGCGTAGACCTCGGAAACGGACTTGGTCGACTCCACCTCCCCCAGGGACTCTCCAGCCACAACCGCGGTGCCCACCTTGGGCATCTCCACGTACACCACATCGCCCAGCGCGTCCTGGGCGTAGTCCGTGATACCGATCCGCGCCCGATTGCCATCGATTTTCACCCACTCGTGGTCGACCGAGTAACGGAGGTCTTCGGGAATGTTCACGGCATCCGACCCTAGTGGATCTGCATTCCTCGAGTCGTCAGAGCTCCCTGAGCGTGGGGCCGTGCCTCCCCAGGCTCGGACCCAACCCTCTCTCGGAGGTCTCCGTCCAAGGTGGTATCCATCTCCATGCGGCACCGCTCCTCATCCGGATCCTCACGCGGCGCAGCAACTGGGAGCGAAAACCGGTAGCACCTGTCTGCAGAAACACGGGCCGGCACCAGACGTCGAGCTCCCGGATTGCTACAAGGACCGAGCCCAGGTTTCCACTTCGTCGTCCGTAGCCCCTGCGAAGCGATCACTGATCCATGCGCCGGCCAGCTCCCCTTCGATGCGGCGAACCTCGCCAGTGTCGCCGACAAGCACCTGGCTGAGGGTTCCCAACCTTGCCAATACCCTGAACGGGTCGGGGTCGTACCCACCGGCTGAGATCACCAGGCGGATCTGCTCGAGCTCGAGATCACTGTCGGACCAGAAGCCGACCCAGGTCGCAACTTCGTCCGGGCGCACTCCTCCGGCCAGGTAGGCCATTCGCTCGCTATCTTCGGCGACGATCTGAAGTACCTCCCACCGACGGCCTTCCCATGTGCCCTGGGCTTTCATTTGCTCCAGGACCGCGGGGGTCACTTCGTCGCCTGGAGCAGCGTGGCGCCGCAGCTCCTCGCGAAGAATTTCCTGGGTCATCGCCACCATGTCCAACCCTCCTTGCCGATCTCGGAAACACATCATGGCCCAGGAAACCCTCTGCACCGCTCTCTTGAGCACTCGTAACCGGTGAGCAGGACGTCCGCGCCGCTACGTCGATGGGGCGACGCTCACCACAAGCGCAATCGAGGCGGCGATCAGGCCTGGCGCCCGAAGTCCTCACAACTTGTTCGCATCACAAACCGCATTTGCCGTCGCGAGTCACCAGGGCGGTGCGCCAGCGATTACCGCGCGTGTCGTCTTCCACGCGTAAAGCAATGCCGCCACCGCAGTCGAGAGGTTCAAACTTGACACTCCATCTTTCATCGGTAGTGCAATTCTGCGGTCTGCCATCGCCATGACCCGGTCTGAGGCGCCGTACCGCTCTCCTCCAACGACCACGATGGAGCTCGGCTCCAATGGGCATGTTCCGAAAGGCTCGCCTCTGGTGTCCAGTACGACGATTGGCCGATCGCCACCATCTGGAAGTTCGGCCGTTCCGACCGGCACGGCAAACTGGAGGCCCGTCGCACTCCGGATCGTGACCGGCGACCAAGGATCAACTCGTCCCGACACGAACACCCCTGACACGTCGGCGGCTGCCGCAACGCGGATCACGGCCCCGACATTCCCAGGGTTTCTCGGTCCTTCCAAGAACACTACGGGCTTGCCATCGGGTACGGACAGCACATCGAGGCATTGAACAGGCCGTGCCGTCGTCGCCATCAATGGGCTAGACAGACTTCGGGGAGTGAGCCGTCGGAAGGACGAGGGCGAGACTTCGAACATGACCTGCTCGATATCTGTGCGCACGTCTGCTGCCAGCCGTGTCACGATGGTGAAGAGGCGCTTCGGGTCGGAGGTGACCGCCAACTCCAGCTGCGCGCCGAAGCGAAGCGCGTGAATCGTCGGATGAACCCCTTCAAGCACTACCCGGCCAGGATCAGCGAACGCGTGGACGAAGTGACGTGCGATCTCCCTTTCCGTCATCTGCACCTGCGGCATGTGCCACCTCTTTCGCCTGCCAGTCCTCGCGTCCTCAAATCGGTTCCTCTCTCCGTGCGCGTGTTGAGGGTTATAACCGAAAGTTGTGGATCATGGATCTCGAGAAGGGCGCGACGCACCCTCCAAGTTGAACAAGCAACGAGTCCGCCGGGTGAGGCCGGCGAGGAGGGATGCGCCGATGTTGAACCTAGTCCATGACGACACCCAAGGCGCGCTCGGTGAGGCCGAACTAGAGACGATCGAGCTCGATGAGCTGTGCCCGCTGGCGGCCATGGAGATGCTGGCCGTCGCGTTGTTGGCCGAGCGCCGGGCCCGCCTGGAGGCCCACGCGACAGAGCTCGAGACGGCCGGCCACCACCTCGTGGTCGAGAACGGCTACGTGCGGTCTCTGGAGGTCGTGACCGGGGCGGGAGCGGTCGAGGTCAAGGTGCCGAGAGTAGACGACCGCCGGGAGGGCTGTCGGCTCTCCTCTGCCATCCCGCCGGTCTACATCGCCAAGTCCCCGAAAGTGAGCGAGGTGGTTTCGATCCTCCAGCTGCGGGGGCTCTCGACCGGGGACTTCGCCGCCGCACTGGGTGAGTTCTTCGGCACCGGGGCCGGCCTGTGGTCTTCGACGTTCAACCGTAAGCGCCGCGGATCAGGTGAAGGCAGCATCTACCGCAACGGTGAGCGGTGGGTCTCCTGTGAGACGGTCGAGTCGGTGGGTGGCAAGCAGGTGCGGCGGCGTCGGTCGGCACGAAGCCAACGCGAAGCCAGGGAAGCGCTCCGAGAAACACCCGCTCACCAAGGTGGGGACGGGCGTAGCCCCCGAAGAAGGATCTGAAGGTCTCGGTGAGGAGCTCGATGGTCGCGGGGAAATCATCGACCCCGAGTGGCCGGATGTGCATCGCAAATTCCTTTCAGTTGAG
>JAJYZN010000085.1:9142-11299 GCA_021799915.1 Actinomycetes bacterium | reverse complement strand
CCCCCACCTGTCGGGGTGGCGGCCAGGCCCACCACCGGGGCGTTCAAGGGCTTTCCCCCCATGGACCCGTAGAACTGGGCGTTCCCGAAGGCGAACAGCCCACCGTCGGAGGCCACCTCCCAGTAGCTCTGTGGGATGGGAAGCGGTGTGAGCGGGTTGCCGACGCCCACCGAACTGCAGCCGTCCACGAAGGGCGCTCCGTCGAAGCGGCCCTCCAGGAAGGTCAGGGCCGAGGCCTCGAAGGGCACAGCCGTCTCGGTGTGGTCCAGTCCGTCGTAGACGGTGAGCTCTACCGGCACGCCCTCGGCGCAGTACTCGTGGGCCAGTCCTTCCACGTCGGCGGTGACCATGATCCCGTCCCCGGTCCCGTCGGAGTCCCCTACCGCCATCAGCAGCGGCTCGCCTGGGTGCCCGGGCACGCTCCCCATGATCAGCTCGTCGACGATGTGGACGAAGAGCGGGATGTGCAAGAAATCCTGAAACTGGGGTTTCAGGAGCTTCTGGATCGTGAGGCCCGGGTACGCGCCCTCGAAGCTGCCGATGCAGGCGTGTGCCACCTGCCCGGCCAGCTCCTCACCGTACGGGGAGAGGTACGTGGAGAGGTCGGCGCCGTAGGCGCGCGACAGGGCGACCAGGACCGCCGGGATGACGCCGGACCATGTCGAGCTGCCGTTGATGTAGGCGAGGTTGTGGGCGAAGTCGACAGGTATACCGCCTTCGGCGACACCGACGATGTTGAGCTCGGGCGCGTAGGTGGGAGCGAGCTCGCTGGCCCAGTTGGCGGCGATGGAGCCTCCGGAGTAACCGGTGAGCCCCGTCTTGGTGGAA
The DNA here is from genome assembly GCA_021799915.1 of Actinomycetes bacterium. The sequence continues at coordinate 10,471 of JAJYZN010000085.1, read as the reverse complement.
GCGGGGAGTCCCAGATAGGACTCGGTGGCCCGAACGGCGTCCAGCGCTGCGTAGCCCGACAGGTACCCGGCGGTCCACTCCAGGTCGGGGCCTTCGAAGTCCGGGACGGTCACGATGAAGTCTTCGGCCACGTAGGAGGCGATGATGGCCTCCTCGGCCTGTGCCTGCTGCTCGTTGGCCGATCCGGGATTGCCACCGGTCAGGGTGTAGCTCGGATCGCACTGCGCACCCAAGGCGTCGTAGAAGCTCAGGTAGTCCACCACATCGGGCACCAGCTTGCCGGTGGCGGGCATGAGGACGGTGGTCACCGTGGCGATGGGCTGTCCCTGTTCCCCCGAGGTCCGGTAGAGCAACTGCTCGGCGGTGACCGGGGTGGTGGCTGTGCCGAGCGCCACCTGGACCGCCCGGCTCTTGAGCACGGTTCCCGGCGGGACGTCGGCCAGCGGCGTGGACCCGCTGTAGGTGTAGAAGGGATCCTGCCCAGGTGTCAGCGGAGCGGCCGACGTGGTGACGGAGCCCGCGTTGGAGGCGACGGCGCCGCTGGCAGCAGCAGGGAGGATCCCGGCAGCCACCACGGCGAGCAGTAGCCCGCCGACGAGGCGAATGACGTTCCTGGCCCGGTTCGAGTAGGTATCTCTCATGTTCTCGTAACGGCCGGACCGGGTCATACCCACGAAACTGCTGCGCCATCGCGGCCTGGTCTTCGGCAACCCGTGTGGCTGGCCGCCCCGGTACAGTGACACCGGCGTCAGGGAACCGACGAGGGACGCCGGAGGAGCCGGTCACGTGCAGATCACCATCGTGGGAGGCGGCAGCTACCAGTGGACCCCCGAGCTCCTGGCCGATCTGCTCGGGACGCCGTCGCTCCACGGCGCGCACATCGTGCTCGAAGACATCGACCCGGCGCCGCTCCCCCGGATGGAGGCCCTGGCCGGGCGCCTGAACGAAGCCCTGGGTGCTCGGGCCACCGTGTCGTCCACCACCGAGCAGCGCCGGGCCCTCGAGGGGGCCGACTACGTCATCGTCACCATCTCCACCGGCGGGTTCGCCAGCATGGCCGTCGACCTCGACGTGCCCGAGCGGTACGGCATCCGCCAGTCGGTGGGCGACACCGTGGGCCCCGGGGGGATCACCCGGGCGCTCAGGAACATCCCGGTGCTGGTGGGCATCGCCTCGGACATGGAGCAGGTCTGCCCCGACGCCTGGCTCTTGAACATCACCAACCCCATGACGGTCCTCACTCGGGCCGTCACCGCCCGGACGTCGATCCGGACCGTCGGCTTGTGCCACGAGGTGGGGAACTGGTGCCTGGACCTGGCGATCGCCCTG
>JAJYZN010000085.1:0-9132 GCA_021799915.1 Actinomycetes bacterium | reverse complement strand
CGATCCGGCCCCGGGTGGCCGGCGTGAACCATTTCCCGGTGATCACCGAGCTCGACATCGACGGCCAGGACGGCATCGGGGTCCTCCGTCAGATCGTCGCCGACGCCGGTGGTCCGGCGGCCCTGGCCCCGGTTGCCGGCCGACCCGAGGCCGATCCCTTCACGCCGTTGGACTTCGCCCGGCGCCACGTCCTGTCCCTCACCTTCTTGGACCGCTGGGGTGCGGTGCCGGCCGCCGGCGACCGGCACCTGGCCGAGTTCCTGCCCTCGGTGCTGACCGAGGACTCAGGGTGGGGCGCCGACTACGGCATCGAGTGCACCACCATCGCAGAGCGTGAGCGGCACCAGGCCGGCTACGTCGCCGACGTGGAGGCCTGGCTGGACGGCAGCAAGGACCTCCAGACCTGGCAGTCCGGTGAGCTTCCGGGACCGGTCATCGACGCCCTGGTGACCGGGACGCCCCTGGAGGCACCCGTGAACATCCCCAACACCGGGCAGTGCCCCGACCTGCCCGAAGGAGCCGTGGTCGAGTCGATCGGCGTCGTCGACGCCGACGGGGTGCGCGGCCGGGACCGGGTGGTGACGCCGCCGCCGTTTGCCGAGCTGCTTCGGCGCCACGTCGCCGTCCAGGAGCTCACCGTGGAGGCGGCCCTCACCGGCGATCGGGTCCTGGCCGGTGCCGCCTACGCCCTCGACCCGCTGGCCGGGCGGGGCGATCTTCGGCGGACCGACGCCATGGTGGGCGAGCTCATGGAGCACACCGGGCGCTGGCTGCCGCAGTTCACGTGACCCTGTAGAGAGCAACGGATAGGAGCACAGATGAAGGTGGGGTTCATCGGTCTGGGGGCCATGGGGCTGCCCATGACCCGGCACCTGCTCGAGGCCGGTCACCAGGTGACCGTGGCCTCCCGGAGCCGCGGCCCGATCGAGATCGCCGTGGGGTGGGGAGCCGCCGAGGCGGATTCCACCGCGGCCGTGGCCGGCGCCGCCGACGTGGTCATCCTCTGCGTCCCGAGCTCCCCGGACGTGGCATCCGTGGTCGACGCCCTGCTGCCGGCGCTGGGTCCGGGCACCACCGTCGTGGACTGCTCCACCATCGATCCCGAGGTCGAGCGGGCCCAGCACGAGCGGGTGACCGCCACCGGGGCGGCGTACCTGGAGGCGCCGCTATCGGGAGGGACGGCCGGCGCCGAAGCCGGGACCCTCACCCTCATGGTGGGCGGCGACGCCGGGGACCTGGCCACGGTCGAGCCGGTGCTGGCGGCGTTCGCCCGGCTCGTGGTCCACGTGGGAGGGCCGGGGATGGGCCAGGTGGTGAAGCTCTGCAACAACCTCATCTACGCCGCCCAGATGGTGGCGACGGCCGAAGCCACCGCCCTGGCCGTGAAGTCGGGAGTGGACATGGCCAAGCTGCTCACCGTCCTCGAGCACGCCACCGGCGACTGCGTGGCCGTGCGCACCCGCCTGCCGGTGCCCGGGATCATCCCCGAGAGCCCGGCGTCCAACGGTTGGCGACCGGGCTTCATGACCGACCTCATGGCCAAGGACCTGGACCTGGCCCTGACCTACGCCGCCCGCACCGGCGTGCCCCTGTCCACGACGGCCACCGCCCGCCAGGCCCTCACCGCGGCCAGCACCGCTGGCTACGGGCGCGAGGACTTCTCGGCCGTGGCCAAGGTCATCCTGGGCCTGGCCGGAGCCGACCTCGGAGCCGGAGCCGGGTGAGCAACGCCGCCCACCCCGGCTCACTGCCGGTGCCGGCGCTGGTGCTGGCGGCGGACCACCGGGCCCGCGGGGTGATCACCATCGAGGACTACCGGACTTACACCGCCGCCCTGTCGGCCGCGCTGGCGCACTGTGACGGGATCCTGGCCAGCGCCCAACCGCTCGGCGACCTGTCCAGAGACGGGAGCATCGGGGCGCACCACCGCACCTACCTCTCGGTGAACCGCACCGGCCTGGCCGGCTCGGCCTTCGAGCTCGACGACCGGCTGGTGGCCAGCGTTCACCGGGCGGCCGAGGAGGGGTGGACCGGGGTGAAGCACATGACCCGCATCGACCGGACGGACCCGCTGACCGCCGGCGCCCTCGAGCTTCTGGGACAGGTCCTCGAAGAGGCCCGCACCTGCGGGATCGAAGCTCTGGTCGAGCCGGTCGTGTGGCGGGACGGGGCCATGGCTACCGGCGTCGACGACGTGGTCTACGCGGCCGTGGTGGCCCACGACTTGGGGGCGCCCCTCCTCAAGGTCCCGGTCCCCGACGCCGAAGCGGGGTCGGCCCGGACCGACGCCGTGGCCCGGGTGGTGGCCAGCGTGGGAGTGCCGGTCCTGTTCCTCGGCGGTCCGAGGCGGAGCGAGGACGGCGGGGGGGATCCGCTGGAGCGGGTACTGGTCGAAGCCGAGGACGTCATGGCCGGAGGGGGGGCCGGCATGGCCATCGGCAGGGCTCTCTACCAGGAACCCCGGCCTGACGAAGCCGCCCGCCGGATGGCCGAGGTGGTCCACGGCTCGGCGACCGGCGGCGCCGGGAGCGGGAGCGGGAGCGGGAGCGGGAGGTGATCCTCACCGTGGACTTCGGCACCAGCGTGACGAAGGTGGCGCTGTGGGCCGACGACGGTCTCGTCACCCTGGCCCGGGCCGAGCTGACCACCACCCACCCGCGCCTCGGCTGGGCCGAGCAGGACCCGTTCGGCTGGTGGACCTCGGTGGTGATCGGGTGCGCCGAAGCCCGGGCGGCTGCCCCGAAAGCGTTCACCGCCGTCGACGTGGTGAGCTGCTCGGCCGCTCGCCAGACCTTCGTCCCGGTGACCTCCTCGGCCGATCCGCTGGGCAAGGGTCTCTTGTGGTCCGACCGCCGTGCCGGCGACGAAGCCGCCGAGCTCACCGAGCGCCTCGGCGGTGACGAAGCGGTCCGCACCCTGACCGGTGTGCCCCTCGACAGTGGCGCCATGGCGGCCAAGGTCGACTGGCTGGCGGCCCACGAACCCGAGCGGCTGGCGGCGTGCGATTGGCTCTTGTCACCCAGGGACCTGGTGCTGTGGCGTCTGACCGGGGAGGTGGCCACCGACGTCACCTTGGCTTCGCGCACTGGCCTCTACGACCTGTTCGGGAGCCCGGTGCCCGAGATCGTGGGGCCGGCAGCGGGGCGGTTGGCCCCGGTGCTCATGCCCGACCAGGTGATCGGAACGTTGCGCTCGGTCCCGGCGGCCGAGCTGGGCCTGCGACCGGGGACCCCGGTGGTGATCGGCGCCGGTGACCGCCAGTGCGAGGTGCTCGGCTCGGGGGCGACGGTGGACTGCCCCATGGTGAGCTGGGGCACCACGGCGAACATCTCCTTCCCGGTGGACGCCCGCCCCGACCCGTCCCCGGCCGGGATGGTGATCTCCCGTGGGGCGGGTGGCGGGTGGCTGGTGGAAGGAGGTCTGTCTTCGGCGGGGGCGTTCCTCGAATGGCTCGGCCGGCTCACCGGACGGGACTCCGAGTCTCTGGCCGCGCTGGCATCGCAGAGCCCACCGGGAGCCCGGGGGGTGGTGGCCGTCCCCTGGCTGGACGGCGCTCGGGCGCCATGGTGGCGTGACGACGCCCGGGCCGGGTTCGTGGGGCTGAGCTCGGCCCATGATGCCGGTGACGCGGCGCGAGCCGTGGTCGAGTCCGTGGCCTGGGATGTCGTGCGCTGCCTCGACTCGGCCCCCACCGCCATCGCCGGGGCACCGACCCCCGCCGGGCTGTCGCTCGCCGGAGCCGGGAGCCGGATCCCGCTGTGGGTCGACGTGCTGACGTCGACGTCGGGGCTGCCGGCCACCCGACGCTGCTCTGGAGAGGCGGCGTCGGCCGGCGCGGCCCTCCTCGGCGCCGGAGCCATCGGCTTGGACGTGCACCTCGACCAGCTCGACCCGTTGGACGAGGTGATCACGCCCGACCCGGACGCCGTCGCCGCCTACCGGGAGCTGCGGCCCTGGATCGATCACGTCACCACGACCCTCCTGGGGCTCGGGACGGGGCCGGGGTCGGGGTCGGGGTCGGGGACGGGTGCCGGTGAGCCCGGAGTGGGTGCAGCCACCGGGACTGCGGGCACCGCCGAGGTACCCGGTCGCCGTCGGTGAGAACTGTCCAGCTCCCCTACGGGACGGGGAAGCTGGACCTGTCGGTCCCCGACGACACCTTCGTGGTCGAGCCGGTAGACATCCCCACCCTCCCCGACGAAGCCGGCGCCGTTCGCTCGGCGCTCAGCCATCTGATCGGCGACGGCCCCACGGCACTGGTCGAGCTGTTGGGGCCTCGGGACCATGTGGTGGTTGTCTTCCCGGACATCACCCGACCGATGCCACTCCGCACCGTCCTGCCACCACTCCTCTCGGAGCTCGAACGAGCCGGGGCGGGACCCGATCGGGTGGATCTGCTGTGCGCCACGGGGACCCACCGGGCGGCCTCGCGCCCCGAGATGGAAGAGCTCGTGTCCCCGGCGATCCTGGACCGCTACCGGATCCACCAACACCGATCCGACGACGGCAGCCATGTGTCAGTGGGACGGGTCGACGGAGTCCCGATCATGTTGGATCGGCGCTACGTATCCTCCGACGTCCGGATCTGCACCGGGTTCGTGGAGCCGCACTTCTTCGCCGGCTTCAGCGGGGGACCCAAGGCGGTGTGCCCGGGACTGGCCGCCACCGACACCATCCTCGAAGCCCACAGCCCGTCGCGGATCGCCGACCCGGCCGCCACTTGGCTGCGGACCGACGGGAACCCGGTCCACGACTTCGTCCGCCGGGCCACCTCCCTCCTGCCACCGGATCTGTCGATCGACGTGACGATCAACAGTTCCCGGGGCCTCACCGCGGTGTTCGCCGGGCCCCTGCCAACAGGGCACATGCGGGCGTGCGAGTTCGTGACCTCGACGGCGGTGGTGCCGGTGCGAGAGCTGTTCGACGTCGTCGTGACCACGAATGCCGGTTATCCGCTCGACCGGAACCTCTATCAGGCGGTGAAGGGCATGGCTGCGGCGGCCCGGGTGGTGAAGGAAGGTGGGACGATCGTGATCGCCGCGGCGTGTGCCGACGGCGTACCGGCGGGGGGCGCCTTCGCCCGCATCCTGGCCGCAGCCGGCAACCCGGCCGAGCTGGCCGGCGCCGACGGGGAAGCGGCGCTCGACCGGTGGCAGGCCCAAGTGCTCGGACGCGTCCTGTCTCGTGCCGACGTCTGGCTCCACAGCGACGGAGTGGTCGACGCCGAGGCCGTCGCGGCCCAGCTCCGACCCGTCCACTCCCTCCAGGCGGCGGTGGAAGAGGCCGTTGGCAACGCCGGCCCGAAGGCCCGGGTCTGCGTTCTGGTCGAAGGTCCACTGGCCGTGGCCGTGGTGGACGGGACCTGACCGGACGGGCAGCGGTGCCTCTCGGGCGGCCCGGGTGACGAGCGGTGGGTGACGGGGGCTGGCGCTCGCGGTTACGTCAGCCTCCGGTGTCCCGGGCGAACAGGCGTCGGGCCGTCCCCCCGAGGAACAACGCCATCGCTCCGTCGTCGAGGGGCAGGTCTCGGGCTTCGGCCAGGGAGCGGCGCATCGGGAACCACGGCTCGTCGCTCCCCCACAGGACCCGTCCTCGATAGGTGGTACTTCCCATGAACATCAGCAGTGCCCGTTCCATGTACCGGGGGGCGTAGGCGGTGCACGACAGGTAGAGGTTGGTCCACTTGCGCATGTAGTTCATCAGCAGCTCTTCGTATGGATGACCCATGTGAGCGCCGATCACCACGAGATCGGGGAAGTCGATCAGGACATCTTCGAGAAGCTCGGGGTGCTGGAGCCGCGACCTCACCTTGGGACCGGGCACTCCGACGTTGATCCCCACCGGGATGCGCAGTTCCTCACACACGCTGTAGACCGGATAGTGCCTCGGATCGTCGATCCTGGCCCCGGTGGCCACCGGCATGATGCGCACCATGACGAAGCTCGGTTCGTCGGCCAGGGCACGGATGCGCCGGACGTTGCGGGTGGGACGGCTCGGGTCGGTGACACCGCCGGCCACGAGTAGGCGACCGGGGTGTTCGGCCGCGGCCTCGAGTGCCTCTTCGGCGCCGCGCCCCAGGTCGGTCGTCACGATGCCGGTGGCGACACCGAGCTCGTCCATGGACGAGAGCACCGCCTCAGCCCCCTGGGCCCGGCGCTCCGAGCTTCCGAGGTAGTCGCTGACGTCGCGGTTCTGCTCTTGGGACAGGAACTGCGTGGCGAGGTCGTCGGAGACGAAGTTGACCCAGATGTCCACCACGTCCATCGGCGGGCGGTCGTCCGCGCCGGCACGGTGGTGGCCGGGGCCTCCGGAGATGACGGGATCAGTCACGGTAGAACGCCGGGCTCATCGTGCCTGGAGGCACCTTGTCGAGCGGTTGGGCGACTTCGGACACGAGCGGGCCGACGCGGGCGGCCAGTGGCGCCAGGCGGTCGAGATCGAATCCGTAGACCGTCGCTGGATTCTTCGCCAGGATGGCATCGAGCTCAGTCGGGACCACCCCGGCGAAGGATCGCCGCAACGCGGCCACCGAGTGGGGGAAGGTACCCTCGGCATGGGGATAGTCACTCCCCCAAAGGAAACGTTCCATGCCGATGGCGTGTCGGGCACGCGCATCCTTGGGACTGGGAAAGCTCACCGCCACCGCGCAGTTTCGGGCGAAGTACTCGGAGGGCAAGTGCTCCAGCATGGCTTCCCGGGGGACGGCCAGCTCACCGAAGCGACCCGAGGGAGCGATCTGCGAGTAGAAGACGTCGAGCATGGAGAGCGCCGACGGCACCCAGGACCCACCCTGCTCAGTCATCACGAACCGCAGCTTGGGAAAGCGGTCGAACACGCCACCGGCGATGAGGTGGGTGAGCGCGCGCCGCGAGAAGAACGCGGTCTCGGCGAGCCAGATGATGCTGGCCGCCGGATAGTCGCCGTAGTCGGGAGTACCCCCACCCGAGTGATGGTTCACCACCACTTCCAAGTCCTCACAGACCTGCCACACGCGGTCGTACGCCGGGGAGTACAGCGGTTCGAGCCATGGAGCGTCGGGAGGAACGGCTGGAAGGAGGATACCTCCCCTCAGGCCCTTCGCTGCGGCAAAGCGCACATCTTCGACCGCGTCGTCGATATCGTTCAAGAAGATCTGGGCCACACCGGCCCGACGATCCGGCTGTTCGGCACACCACTGGGCCAACCAGCGATTATGCGCTCTCACACCTGCCCGGCGAAGACGGTACTCCTCAGAGCTCGGAGGTCGGGCCACGACGGCACCGGTGGGAAAGAACGGTGGCACCGTGTTGGGAAAGACCACTTCTCCCACGATGCCGTCGGTTTCCAGGTCTACCGTCCTGCGCTCGGAGTCCCAGTTGCGAGATCCGCGATCCCCTTTCAAGTCCTGGAAAGGGTTGCGGTACGCCTCTCGCCACGAATCGAACTCGTCCCAATATTCCGCCTCGAGAAAATCCCGGTAGTCGTCGATGCTCGCGCCGGCATGGCAATCAGCCGAGATCACGATGTACCGCTCTCCTTCAGGTGAGCTGACGGTCATCGACTCGCTCCTTCGTCGGATCGCCGCTTCGTGGGGGTAGGGCTCTCTCGTTTAGCCTGGGCAACGTGGAGTGAGGCGTCTCCGACTCGGGACACCTCGTACCGCCGGCTCCGAAGATCCGAGACCAGCTTGGGTAGGAGCCTGGCAAGCGCACGGCGATCAGATTCGCTCCACGCGCCCAGTTCGTCCGCCAGGTGTCGAGCTCCTGCCGACGCCACCCGGTGCCGGACCTCTTTGCCGCGGTGCGTGAGCCGTACTTCCACCACGCGCCGGTCTGACGTGCTCGGCGATCGATCCACTAAGCCAAGCTCCTCCAGGGACCGGACCTGACGACCGACCGCCGAAGGATCCATATGGGCCAGCCGTCCCAGCTCGCCGAGGGTGATCGGTCCCCGCTCCTCGACCCGGCCCAACAGGTCGAACGCCGGTTGGGACACGAGGACGCCTGACGCCGCTGACCAACCGGCGAACGCCCGACGGCTCGAATAGAGGCGAAGCATCTCCCACAATGCTCGCTGAATAACTTCGACCTGTTCGCCAGCAGACGATGCGGGCAGCGAAACCGCCACCGGCAACCTCCGAGCGCTGTCCACGACGCCTACTGTATGGTATTCATTTGACTGAGTCAAACAATGAAATGGGTGGCCTGGGCCCACATGCCGACCAGGAGCTACGGGTCGAGCGGGGCTGAGTGAGCCGGAACGACGATTGAGGAGGTACCCGTGACGACGGCGAACGACTGGCGAGTGGCCGACAGCGATATGCACGTCGTCGAGCCGGCCGATCTCTGGGAGCGGTACATCGACCCGAAATGGGCCCACGTTGCACCGATCGGTCTGACCCAGACAGCGAGAGACATGCGAGTCCGGGTGAAAGACGCGATCCTGCTCCGCAGTGGCCGTCCCCATCCTCGCGAGGGCATAGGATCGGTGGGCGGCCGACCGTGGAGGGCAGAGCAAGACGAGGCGCTCGCCGCCTCCGAGGCTCGGCTCTTCGATGCCGCGTCTCAAGTGGAGGCGATGCGCGCCGAAGGAATCGACTCCACGGTGCTGTTCCCGAGCCGGGGTCTGTTCGTGCTCGGGTTGCAGAGCGCCGACTACGTGGGTCCCGATGGTCTGGAACCGGCATTGGCAACCGCCATTGCACGTGCCTACAACGACTGGATGGCAGACTTCCTGAAGGACTGTGGTCTGCCCGGCCGAACCTTCGGTGCGTCAATGATCGCTCCCCACGACGTGGACGGTGCGGTTGCCGAGCTCCAGCGATCTGTTGACTTGGGGTTCAAGGCAGCGTTCCTCGCTCCGGGGCTCGTGGACGCCGCGCCGTGGCACCACCCGCGCTATGACCCGCTCTGGAGAGCAGCCGAAGAACTCGGTGTCGCCGTGTGCTTTCACGGAGGTGGCCGAACGTCACTCTTACCGGACTTCTCTTTTGGTGCCCACCTGGACCGCCTGATGCTCTGGCATTCCTTCAACCAACCCCTCGGCATCATGTTTGTCGCTGCGTGCTTCACGTCCGGAGGCATTCTCGCGCGCTTCCCAGAGCTCAGGGTGGGGCTTCTCGAAGGCACCTGCTCGTGGGCGCCGTGTCTCATG
>JAJYZN010000084.1 GCA_021799915.1 Actinomycetes bacterium | reverse complement strand
CCCGACGAGGTCCCCGATACCGGCGTCGAAGGCGGCACCGCCCGCGCCGGCTCCGCTCCCGAAGCTCGCCGCGCCGAAACGATCGTAACGTGCCCGGCGCTCGGCATTGCTGAGGATCTCGTAGGCGAAGGACACCTCTTTGAACTTGGCCTCTGCTTCGGGATCACCGCCGTTGGCATCAGGATGGAGCTCGCGCGCGCGGCGCCGGTAGGCCCGCTTGATCTCGTCGTCGCCGGCGTCCCGGCGCACGCCCAGCAATTCGTAGAGATCCTCCACGCCGTCAAGTCCTGGCACGATCACCACCGTCCCCATGTCGACCCCGAGACACCGATCCAGTGCCCTCTCCGCCTGCCCTTTCGCGTGGAGCCCGGCGGGTCCGGCCAGCCTGCTTGCCGCCCGAGGCACCCCTCGCGGGCGTACTGGTCGCGCCGTCCGAAGGATGGGAGCCATGACCGGAGTCCCCGACCACCGGCACCCCGGCCAATCGCGCGCTGATGCCTTCGCTGACGACCTGTGCTGCCGCGAGTGCTGCCGGATAGTTCATCCTGGTAGGGCCGAGGAGGCCGACGGCCCCCGCCTCGTGGCCCTCGACCGACACCGGTGCCACAACGACGGCGCACGAGGCCAGCGGCTCGTATCCATGCTCGGTCCCGATCGCCACCGAGAGGCCGCGTCCGAGCACATCTCGGAGCAGGGTCACCACGACCATCTCCTGTTCGAGGATCCCGAGCACACCGCGCACCGTCTCGACGGCGTCGAAGGCCGAGGCCAGGCGAGAAGGCCCCCCCACGAAGACCTGGTCGTGGATCTCGCCATGCCCCTCGCCGAACAGGACTGCGGACACTTTCTCCAGGACCCGGTCACAACCAGGGTCACCGGTGACAGGCATCGGGGTGAGGCCGGACCACGTGCGCCCGACCATCTGGCTCTGGAGGACGACGGTTGCGGCAGCCAGCACCGATTCGGGGACGTCGTCTCCGAGATCGACCGTTCGCTTCTCCACAGCGCCATCGGCCAGCACCGCCACGAACAGGGCCAGGTGCGGTTCGAGGCCCACGAGCTGCACGGAGCGGATCACGGCCGACTCATGTCCAGGACCCACGATGACCGCGGCGTACGAAGTGAGGTCCGCGAGCAGGCCAGAGGCTCGCTCCAGCATCTCTTCCATCTCTCCGTAGACCTGGTCGAAAAACTGGCTCACCCTGGTGAGCTGGGCCTCACCCAGCACGCCGGGCTGGCTGAGATGGTCCACGAAGAACCGGTAGCCCTTGTCCGTGGGGATGCGCCCGGCGCTCGTGTGCGGCTGGATCAGGTAGCCCTCCCCTTCGAGCGCTGCCATCTCGGCGCGAACCGTGGCCGAGGAGACGCCGACCCCGGCAACTCCGGCGACCTGGTGGGAGCCCACAGGCTGAGCCGTGCCGATGTACCGGCTCACCACCGCTTCGAGCACGGCCGCCTTGCGCGGGTCGAGAGCCTCCACCGGCTCCTCGGCCCGGCCCTTACGGGAACGCCTGAACTCGGACATTCTCTCTCCTCACCGCAGGTCTGGCACTCAAGTCTATCGAGTGCCAGCCAGAGGTCTCGTCATTCGTCCAGCTTGAGAGCAGAGATGAATGCCTCCTGGGGCACCTCGACCCGGCCGATGCTCTTCATCCGCTTCTTCCCCTCTTTCTGGCGCTCGAGCAGCTTGCGCTTGCGGGTGATGTCTCCGCCATAGCACTTCGCCAGGACGTCCTTGCGCTTGGCCTTCACCGTCTCGCGCGCCACCACCCTGCCACCGATTGCCGCCTGGATCGGCACGTCGAAGAGCTGGCGGGGAATGAGCTGGCGAAGCTTGTCGGTCATCCTCCTCCCGTAGGAGTCGGCCGCGGATCGGTGCACGATGGTGGAGAACGCATCCACTGGCACGTGGTTGATGAGCACGTCCACTCGGACGAGCGGCGCGGTGGCATAGCCCGAAGGCTCGTAGTCCAAGCTGGCATAGCCTTTGGTCCGGCTCTTCAACTGGTCGAAGAAATCGACGACGACTTCGGCAAGGGGGATTCGGTAGACGAGCTCCAAGCGCTCGGGCGAGAGGTACTCCATTTTCGTCATCTCTCCTCGCTTGCTCTGCGCCAGGTCCATCACGGTGCCGGTGTACTCCGAGGGGGTGAGGATCGTCGCCGTGAGCATCGGTTCGTCGATGTGGTCGATACGGCTCGGATCGGGGAGATCGGTGGGATTGTCGATGTCGACCTCGGAACCGTCACTCAGAAAAGCGCGGTACGCGACCGACGGGGCGGTGGCGATGAGGGAGAGATCGAACTCTCGCTCCAATCGCTCCCTCACGATCTCCATATGGAGCAGGCCGAGGAAGCCGCACCGGAAGCCGAACCCGAGCGCCTTCGACGACTCCGGCTCGAACGTGAAGCTGGCATCGTTCAACTTGAGCTTCTCGAGGGAGTCTCGCAGCTCGGGCAATTCGTCACCGTCGACGGGATAGATGCCGCAGAACACCATCGGTTTGGGGTCTCGGTACCCGGCCAGCGCTTCGATTGCCGGGGCAGCAGCGTCGGTCACCGTCTCTCCCGACCGGGCTTCCCCGACGTCTTTGATGCCGGCGATCAGGTACCCCACCTCGCCGGGTCCGAGTGACGACACCGGTACGGCCTCCGGCGTGCGAACGCCGATCTCCTCCACGTCATGGACAGATCCCACCTGCATGAACCGCACTCGCGACGACGATTCGAGGGTGCCGTCCACGACGCGCACCGAGCTGATCACCCCCCGATACTGATCATAGGAAGAGTCGAAGATGAGAGCTCGGAGGGGAGCACCGGCGTTCCCCCTCGGCGCAGGGATCCTGTTGATCACCGCGGCGAGGAGATCCTCGACCCCTTCGCCCGTCTTCGCCGAGATCCTCAGTATCCCTTCGGCCGGCAGGCCGAGAACCTGTTCGATCTCACCGGCGCAACGCTCGGGATCCGCGGCCGGGAGGTCGATCTTGTTCAAGACGGCGATGATCTCGAGGTCGTGCTCGATCGCCTGGTAGCAGTTGGCCAGGGTCTGGGCCTGGATCCCCTGAGAGGCATCGACCAGCAGCACCGCACCTTCGCATGCGGCGAGCGACCGGCTCACCTCGTAGCCGAAGTCGACGTGCCCGGGCGTATCGATGAGGTGGAGGACGTGATCCCTGAACGACACCCGGACGTTCTGTGCTTTGATCGTAATGCCGCGCTCGCGTTCGATGTCCATCGAGTCCAAGAACTGCTCGCGCATCAGCCTCGGGTCGACGGCGCCGGTGAGCTCCAAGATCCGGTCGGACAGGGTCGACTTGCCGTGATCCACGTGGCTGATGATCGAAAAATTGCGGATCCGATCCCAGCTCTTCGGGGCGAGCGCTCTTGCGGCCGAGGAGGGAGGACACACGGTCCTCCAATCGTACCGGCCGGGGCGGGCTACCTTTCGCTACGCTCAACGTGCGATCGGACGTCACTCGGCCGAGGAGGGGGTTGTGCGCGGGCAGCGGTCATCTGGACGGCGCGGGTCGATCAAGCGCCTGGCGCTGGCCGGCGTGGCCGTGCTCGCAGGCGCTCTCACCTTGGCCGGATGCGGGCTGGTCACGAACCTGGTCCACACGCAGACGGCGATCGAGGACGCTGGGTACCCGAGCGCCGTCGTGAGCTTCCGCACAGTCGACGGAACGGCGACGGTCAACGTGACGGCCGACAAGGACCCGACAACTCCTGCGGTCCACGGTCACGGTGCCAAAGGACGCGAGGCAGCGTTGGAAGCCCAGGCGCAAGGCGTGGCTTCGGTGGTCTGGCAGAGCCTGCCCGGTTCCTTCGCCGACCTCTCCGTGACGATCCGTGGGCTGGGCACCCGTTCCTACGACCAAAGCCTGCTCCAGCAGCTCTTCGGCCCCCGACCCGCGACATTGAGCGAGACGCCTCTCGGGAGCCAGGCCGCTCACAACGGCGCGACCGCCGCCATCGTCATTCTCACCGTGCTCGTCGTGGCCGTCGGCCTACTGGCGTTCTTCGTCGTGCGCGTGCAGAGGGGGCGTCGTGCCCGCCGCCGCAAGCAGGAGCACCTGATGATGACGACGTTGCCCCCCGAGATGTGGGATCTCGCCGGAGTCGAGAGCGGCCGAAGTACGGAGGCCCACCGAATGGAGCAGCCGGCGCCCGGCGCCATCGATCTTCGACATGATCTCGAGGTGGGCGAGCAGGTCGTGGGCTGGCCACCGGCGCAGCCGGGCTTTGCGCCCCCTCCGCCGGAGGGAGTGCACGAGACGACCTCGCATCCCGCGTCGGGCACGCCACAACCCCCATCGCCGGCCGAGCCACCTGCCCCTCAGGCCTGATGCGGGCCAGTGCTCGCAGCTGCTAGCCTTTCGCCGGTTCAGCCGCTGCGACTTGGCGGCAGGAGAGCTGTCCCCATCGCCGTCAGGTGCCTACCGCCCACCACGAGGATCTTCCATGGCAAATATTCGGAGTCAGATCAAGCGCAATCGCCAGAACGAGCGGCGGCGCATTCGCAACAAGTCCGTCCGGTCTGAGATCCGCACGCGTTCCAAGGTCGCCGTCACCCTGGCCTCTTCTCACGCCGAGGAGTCGGCCGAGGCACTCCGACTGGCCGTGCGCCGCATCGACTCCGCCGCGGCCAAGGGGATCATCCACAAGAACCAGGCGGCGAACAGGAAGTCTCGCCTCATGCGCCGGGTCGCCGCACTGGAAGCTGCACAGTCGGACTGATCGCTGCGTCCGCCCGATGCGGACGCACAGCCCGCTACCGCTCTCTTGTCACCGTCGGGCTGCCCTGAGACCTCCAATACCTCCAAGATGTCGTCTGCTTCCACTCCGCCCTGGTTGCAGCAGTAGCCGCCGAGCAGATGCGGTCGGGGGAGCTCGCTCTCCGGTCGAGCACGTAGTAGCCGAGGTTCTCCCCGGGAGCCAACCCCTGGGGGGTCCGTGCGCCCGGGTCCAGCGCACCCGTCCAGCAGACTGTCGTCCGTGGGTCCAGTACTGCGACCAGGATCACCCCGGAACCCTCGGCGGCCACCGAGGCAAGCTCGCCTCCCGCAGGCTCGCTTGTCGCCGAACCTGCGACGAAAGACACGTTGAATTCGCTCGCCGACAGTTGGGCGATCAGGTCGGCAGTGCTCCGAGGCATCGCTGTCGCTCCGTTCGCCTCGTGCGCTTCCTGCGCTTTCGACGGCGTCGGCTGCCGGGATCCGAGCCGATCCACCGCGCGACGCCATCCCTGCAACCGTCGTACGTGACGCTCGCTCGAGGCGGGTGCCATCTTGGCCGGCTGACGTCCGGTGGCAGCTCGAGGCGGCACGGGCTCACGGCTGTTCAGGATCGCCGGCCGGTCCGTTCAGGATCGCCGGCCGGTCCGCCTGCGAGCGTCATGACGCGCGGGGACGAGCCGGCTGAGACGGGCCACGAGGATCTCGAGGACCAGATCGGGGGACATGGCCGACCCGCCTTTCACGTCGAGATCGGCTGCGGAGAGCATCAGGATCGCGTGAGCCACGCGGTCGCTCCCGAGACGGCGGCTCTGTGCGAGCGCTTTCTTGGCCACGAAAGCGCTGCGCACTCCGGCGATCTGCGCGGCAGCCTCGTCCGAGGTGACGTCGACCCCGTCGAGCCGCAGCATCGCTTGGAAGTGGCTGTGCAGGACGGCCAGGATGGCCGGAGCGGCACGCCCGCCCGGGCCGGTCATGCGATGGAGTGCCGCCAGGGCCTCTGCCGCGTGGCCCGCGTCGACAGCGTCGGTCAGCTCCCACGGAGGTACCGACCCTGCCTCGCCGAGGTAAGGCTCGAGTTGCTCTTCGGAGATCGTGGCCCCTTGGCCGTACGCGGAGCCCAAGGTCGCGAGAACACCACTCAGACGGCCCATGTCGTCGCCGAGGTGGGCGCTCAGGCGACGCGCTGCCCCTGCGCTCAGCCGCACCGGCGCCTCGGCAAGCCGGTCCTCCAGCCACTTGGATCGCTCGCGCTTCCCGGAGCCGACACTCGCGTCGAGGACCTCGCCGACCGCCTTCACCGCTTTGACCAACGCGGCTGGCACCGTCCCTCGTGTCGCGACGAGGATGACGACATTGGAGTCCAAGGGATCCTCGAGCATCGCCGCCAAGCGCGCTCCCTCGCTCGCGGTCAGCCGGCCGGCATCCCGCACGACGACGACTCTCATGTCCACCAGGAACGGTGGCGTGGTGAACGCGTCGACGATGGAGCTCACGTCCAGCTCATCTGCCGACGCGCCGCCGTGCTCTTCGACCACCAGCGCCGGGTCTCGCTCACCGAGCACCGTCGTGATGAGGGATGCCGCTGCCTGCCCGACCACCGATGGGTCCGAACCGCGCACCAGGTAGGCGGGTCGGAGATCGCTCACGCGCGCGCTGCGCCCGCTCACGCGGCGCTCACTGCAGCGAGGGCGTCGCGCACCCGGCACGTACCCGCCACGTCGTGGACGCGCAGGAGACGGCACCCCAGGCTCACGCCGACGGCCACAGCGCCGAGGGATGCCTCGCGGCGCTCGTCGATGGCCAGTCCGAGCAGCACCCCGAGGAAGGTCTTGTTGGACGCAGAGAGCAGGAGGGGAAAGCCCAGAGCTGCCAGGCGGTCGGAGGCTCGCAGGAGCTCCAAGGACTGCTCGGCCGTCTTGCCCAGGTCCAGACCGGCGTCGACGACGACCTTTTCGGCCGGGATCCCAGCCTCGAGAGCGCGCGCCGCACGCTCCTCGAGGAAACGGGCCACTGTGACGACGACGTCGCGGTACACGGGTTCGGGGTCCGCCACTCGAGGGGCCAGCCGTATGTGGGTGGCCACGACTGCCGCACCGGCTCGTGCCGCATCTCGGAGGTAGTCGGGGTCGGCGAAGCCGCTGATGTCGTTGCCCATCACCGCACCGGCGCCGTAGGCGGCCCTGGCCACCTCGGCTCGCCAGGTGTCGACGGAGACCGGGATGTCGAAGCGCCCGGCGACCGCCTCGACGGCCGGGACGACCCGGTCCAGCTCTTCGGCCACGCCGACCTCGGGCCCCGGCCCGGCCTTCACGCCACCGATGTCGAGGATGTCGGCGCCTTGCGCGACGAGCTGCTCGGCCCGCCGGCACAGGTCCCCGAGCTCGAAGGTGCTCCCGCGGTCGTAGAAGGAGTCCGGCGTCCGGTTCAAGATCCCCATGACGAGTGCTCGGTCGGTGAGATCGAACCGGTGAGCGCCCAAGACCAGCGTGGTGGCAGCGACGCCGGCACGTCGGTCCTGAACGCTCACCCCCGCACCCTCAGACCTCGCACCCTCAGACCCCGCACCCTCAGACCTCGCACCCTCAGACCCCGCACCCTCAGACCCCGCACCCTCAGACCCCGCACCCTCAGACCTCGCACCCTCAGAAAAGCCGCGCCGCCAACGCCTTGCGGTACCGGGCAGTCCGGGGATCCTCGGGGCCCAGGGTCTCGAGGAGGTCCAAGTACTCCTGACGGGCTGCCTCGTCGTCGCGGACTTTGGGGAGCAGGCCCTCGAGCAGCCCGGTGACGTCGTCGCCGACGGCGACGTGCTGGGTGGCCAGGCGGGCGGCCGCAGCCAGGGACCGCAGCTCGGTGGTCTCGGGGACTCGGGCCAGGAGGTCCAGGGCCTCTTGGGGCCGTTCCCCGTCGATGAGGAGGCGGGCCAGGCCGGCAAGGGCCTCGGGATGGTCCGGCTGCAGCTCCAGGGCCTCGCGGAGCGACGCTTCGTCGCCGGCCGCGGCCAGGCGATCGGCTTCGCTCGGCGCAGGTGCGAGCCGGGAGACGAAGGCGACCACCTCGGCCTCGGGAACAGCCCCGATGAAACCGTCGACCACCTTGCCGTCGCGCACCGCGAAGACCGCGGGGATCGACTGCACTTGGAAGCCGGCCGCAACCTGGGGGTTCTCGTCGACGTTCACTTTGGCCAGCTCGACTGCTCCTTCGGTGGCAGCCACTACCCGCTCGAGGATGGGCCCAAGCGTCTTGCATGGGCCGCACCACGGCGCCCAGAGGTCGACGACGACGGGGACCGTCGCCGAACGCACCAGCACCGACTGCTCGAACGTGGCGTCGCTGACATCGACCATGGCCATGACCCTAACGGGTAGCGTCAGGTCCGTGAGCCCGTTGCAGCCAACCTCGGGGACCGGAGCGTCGCCGACCGGCATCGACGAGGCCGGCGTCGCCGACTGGTTCGTCCACCACGTCCCCGGGACGCGCCTTCCCCTCACCTACACACTGGTGGCCGGAGGACGCTCCAACCTCACCTACCGGGTCGCCGACGCTGCCGGCCGCATGTACGCGCTCCGCCGGCCGCCGACGAGCCACGTCCTGCCAACCGCCCACGACATGGCGAGGGAGCATCGGGTACTGGCCGCGCTCGGGCCGACCGACGTGCCGGTGCCGGCCACGTTCGGGCTCTGCGAGGACCCGTCGGTGACCGGTGCTCCCTTTTACGTCATGGAGTTCGTCGAGGGCCATATCCTGCGCGACCAATCGGCGGCCGAAGCGGCGTTCACTCCCCAGACCAGGGCAAGGATCGGCGACGAGATGGCGACCACCCTGGCCGCCCTGCATGCGGTGGATCCCGACCACGTCGGGCTCGGGGACCTCGGGCGGCGCCACGGCTACATCGAGCGCCAGCTCCGTCGCTGGACCGAGCAGTTCCGCCAGATGGCCGCCCCCGACACGGCGTACGCGCCACTCGTCGAAGAGGTGGGCGCGGCGCTTGCCGCCGCCGTGCCCGAGCACCCTGAATCGGCGGCGACGGTGGTGCACGGCGACTTCCGACTGGACAACGTCGTCCTGGACGACGCCGGGCGGATCGCCGCCGTCCTGGACTGGGAGATCTGCACCCTCGGCGACCCGATGGCCGACGTCGGCCTGCTGATGGTCTACTGGGCCGATCCGGGCGACGGCGAGCCGTTCTTGGGGCAGGCGCCGCCCACGGCCGCCCCTGGATTTGCGACCAGGGACCGCGTCCTCGCCCGCTATGCCGACGTCTCCGGACGCGACGTCTCGGACGTGTCGTACTACATGGCGTTCGGGTACTGGAAGCTCGCCTGCATCCTCCAGGGTGTGTACACGCGCTACGTCGCCGGTGCGGGTGCGGGCGACTCGGGGAGCGTCGACGCGTTCCCGCGGACCGTCGCTCGATTGGCCCAGCTCGCCGCAGGTACCCTGGAGGCACGATGACGCCGCGGGAGCCCTCGGGACGTTACGAGGTCGCGTCGGCGCCCGTCCTCCATGACCCGGTGCTCGTCGTCGCCCTCGAAGGCTGGGTGGACGCCGGCCTCGGCGCGGCGACGGCGATCACCGCCCTGCTGGCCTTGGGGTCGAGCGACGTCCTGGTCACCTTCGACGGCGACCACTTCTTGGACCAGCGCGCCCGACGTCCTGTCGTGCGGATCGCCGACGGGGTCACCACCGAGCTGAGCTGGCCGCGGACCCAGATCCGCCACGGGACCGACCAACGCGGTGCCGACGTCTTGTACCTGGTGGGTCCCGAGCCGGACTTCCACTGGCACCAATTCGTCGACGACGTCGTAGGGCTGGCGCTCGGGTTCGGGGTCCGCCTCGTCGTCGGGCTCGGCGCCTTTCCCGCGCCGGCGCCGCACACGAGGCCGGTGAAGCTGGCCGCGACCGCACCCCCCTCCTCGGCCGAGCTGGTGCGGAGGGTCGGGGTCGTCCAGGGCGAGCTCGAAGTGCCCGCAGGCGTCCTCTCCGCGCTCGAGCTCGGGTTCGGCGAAGCCGGGGTCGATGCCGTGAGCCTGTGGGCCCGGGTTCCCCACTACGTTGCCGCGCTCCCCTTCCCCGACGCCAGTGCCGCGCTCGTCGATGGGCTCGCCGCCGTCTCGGGGCTCACCCTCGACTCGTCGACCCTGCACAGCGCTGCCGACAGCTCGCGGCGCCAGGTGGACGACCTGATCGCCGGGAACCCCGAGCACCTGGCCATGGTGCGCAAGCTCGAGGAGAGCATCGACGCCTCCGAGGGCAATGCGCTCGGCGTCGAAGAAGTCCCCACGGGCGACGAGATCGCCGCCGAGCTCGAACGCTTCCTGCGCGACGAGGGATAGGCCGGCCACCAGGACAGCCCGACGCTCGATCCGCCCGTCGGGCGCACGGTTGGGCAGCGAGACCGTCCGAGGCCCGGGTGCGCGCCCTCGGGCGTTGATAGGGTGCCGCCCATGAAGATCGACGGCGGCATCGGCTTCGACCGCACCGGGATCGCCGCGGCGGCCCGGGCGGCGGAGGAGATCGGGTACGACGGCGTGTGGTCGGCAGAGACCGGCCACGACCCGTTCCTGCCGCTCGCGATCGCTGCCGACGCCACCGAGCGGCTGGAGCTGGCTACCGGGATCGCGGTGGCCTTCGCCCGCAACCCGATGAACCTCGCAGTACTGGCGAACGACCTCCACGAGCTCTCCGGCGGGAGGTTCATCCTGGGCCTCGGCTCCCAGATCAAGCCCCACATCACGAAGCGCTACTCGATGCCGTGGTCTCATCCGGCTCCGCGCATGCGCGAGCTCATCTCGGCCATCCGGGCGATCTGGGCATCGTGGGCAACCGGGGACAAGCTCGCGTTCCGGGGCGACTTCTACACCCACACCCTCATGACGCCGTTCTTCAGCCCCGGCCCCAATGCCTTCGGGAACCCCAAGATCCTGCTGGCCGCCGTTGGCGAGCTGATGACCGAAGTCGCCGGCGAGGTCGGCGACGGCCTGCTGGCCCACGGGTTCACCACCGAGCGCTACTTGCGCGAAGTGAGCATCCCCGCACTCGAACGCGGTGCGGCCAAGGCCGGCAAGACCCGCGCCGACCTCGTCGTGTCGTACCCCGGCTTCGTGGTGACCGGCGAGACCGAAGACGATGTGGATGCAGCCGCCCGAGCGGTCAAGGCTCAGATTGCCTTCTACGGGTCGACCCCCGCGTACCGCCCGGTGCTCGACCTCCACGGATGGGGCGATCTGCACCCGGAGCTGAACACGCTGTCCAAGCGGGGGGAGTGGGCAGCCATGGGCGAGCTCATCGACGACGAGATGCTGGAGGCCTTCGCCGTGGTGTGCCCCCTCGAAGACGTGCCGTCCCGGATCACCGAGCGCTTTGGCGACCTGGTGGACCGCTTCAGCTTCTACGCCCCGTACAAGATCTCCCCCGACCAGTGGCGAGCACTGCTGGCCGGATTCCCCCGCGACTGACGAGCGCGCGAGCGGGAGGCCGGGCGAACCGCTCCCCCATCGGCGCGGCGGCACACGCCTGCCGGCGGCCGCCTCAGCAAACGACGTTGACGAGTCGGGGCGGCCGGACGACGATGCGTGAGGGTGCCGCCCCTGCGAGCGCGTCCTGCACCTTCGGGGATGCAAGGGCTGCCGACCGTGCCTCCTCC
>JAJYZN010000083.1 GCA_021799915.1 Actinomycetes bacterium | reverse complement strand
CCCAGCTCCACCCCCGGTGTCTCGTCCAGCTCGCACTCGCCCCAGCTCGTGCTGATGACGTCGGCCTTGTCGTCGGTGACCATCCGGTCGTACTCGTCGAGGAGGCCCGCGTTGGTGTTCGGAGCGCCGTAGACCATGACGTGGGCGAGAGGGGCGAGGCCCAGCACGTCTTCGATGTCGAGGTTCGCCTCACCCGATCCCGGGCCCGACCCCGGACCGCCGTCGACCGGGACGTTGGTGACCGGTCCGTACGAATCACCGGCCGGCAGGGTGAAGCACTTCTCGAACGTCGTCACGTCCGAGGAGCTGTACGGCTCGAGCTCGAACAGCCCGATGGTCTCTGTGGCCCCCAGGTGCCCGGCAGCATAGGCGGTGGTGAACCCATACGCCTTGGCGAGCTGTGTCCAGGTGTACGCGTCCCCGCTCCCCGTGAGCGCCTGGGCTGTGGCGCAGGCCGCGGGCCCGCCGTCGGACGCCTGCGGGACCGCTTGGCGGGGAGCGGCAGTCAGCGAGGTCGACGTGCCCGCCGCCCCACTCGCCGCCGGGAGGGCGAGCTGCGGTTGGTCTCGGGCGATGTCGGAGATGCCGCTCACCGTGGCCACGGCGCGAGCCACTGCAACCGGGAGCCGGGGCGCTCGATCCGCGGCGTACGCGACCCGGCCCCCGGGGAGGCGGTAGCGGACGAAGCCGACGTGCAGGGCGGCCGACACCTGGCGGGCCGGCCCGCTCGCTCCCAACAGCAGACCGTCTGCCGAGAGCGAGCCAACCGACAGACCCGCCGACGACAGTGCGGACCGCACCGACGCGACCGCCGACGGCGTGGGGCCGAACCGTCGGGCAAACGCGCCGCGGGCCAGGTAGTGGCGGTACGAGCTCGACGACGGGTCCGAGACCGCCGCCACAAACCGGGAGAGCGCGCGCGGGTGGCGCGGGCGAAGGACCACTTCGACGGTGACCTCGGTGGGACCGGGCAACGGCCCGATCGCCACGGCAGTCGACGGCACCGGAGGGGCAGCCCCGACTTCGGCCAGCCGGCTCCCGGCGGGGGCCGGCGGCCGAGCGGCGCCGGCCGGCACCGCTCGGGTCCCCACTGCGAGCGCGGCGCGCCCGGGCGAGGAGGGTCCGGCGTCGCCGAGGTTTCCCCCGCCGCCGAGCGGTCCGGCGCCGATCACGGCGGCCGCCATCAGAGCGATGGCCGCGGCGACGGCGATCGTGCCCACACGGCCCCCGACCCCGCGTGGCGCGCCACGCCGACTGGTCACGCCCACAGGCTAAACGAGAGAGGTTCGCCGGTGACGAGCAGGGCGCGGTCGGTTTAGCCTTGCGGCATGTCGCGCCGGCGCACCCTGATGGCGGTCCACGCCCACCCCGATGACGAGGCGCTGTTCACCGGGGGCGTCCTGGCTCGCTGCCGCGCCGAGGGGATCGACACCGTGCTCGTCACCTGCACCGGGGGAGAGCTGGGGTTCGGGCCCGGGGGGGTGAGGCCCGGCGATCCGGGCCACGATCCGGCCCAAGTTGCCCGCATCCGGCGCCGGGACCTCGAAGAGAGCTGCCGCATCCTCGGGGTGACCCACCTGGAGCGCCTCGGGTACGGCGACTCGGGCATGTCCGGGTGGCCGCAGAACGACGCGCCGGGCGCCTTCGCCGCGGCACCGCCGGCCGAGGCCTCGGCTCGGCTGGGTGAGCTGATGGAGCGCTACCGCCCCGACGTCGTGGTGACCTACGACGCCGACGGCTTCTACGGGCACCCCGACCACGTCCAGGCGCACCGCATCACGGTCGCTGCATCGGACAGCACCGGTATCCCGGCGAAGCTCTACTTCGTCACCGTTCCCCGCTCCAGCCTGGCGGGTTTCGTCGACCTGGCGGTCTCGTTCGGCGTCGAGCTCCCCGAGTGGCTGGACGGCGCCACCGACCTCGGTACCGCTGATGATCTCATCTCCGCAGCGGTGGACTGCTCGGGAGCGATCGAGACCAAATTCGCGGCGTTGGCGGCGCACCGGAGCCAGGAGGACATCGCCTTCTTCCTCGGGCTCGGCCTGGAGCTGTACTCGGAGATCTTCTCCATCGAGCATTACGTCCGAGCGCGTGACCGGACGGGGGCGCCTTTGCCCGAGGACGACCTGTTTGCCGGGGTGGGGCAGGTCTGAGCCAGGCGGGCAGGTGGGGCAGGTCTGAGCCAGGCGGGCAGGTGGGGCAGGTCTGAGCCAGGCGGGCAGGTCGGGCCGGTGGCCCCGCGCCGGTGGCCCCGCGCCGGTGGCCCGAGGGTGCTGAACCGTTACCCTGCAGTGTGATCTTTCTCGCCGCGCTCCTTTTCGTCGCCGCCGAGATCGTTGCTTTTGTGGCCGTGGCCGGGCAGATCGGCTTCGTGCTGGCGCTGGTGCTTCTCGTGGCCGCGAGCGCACTGGGCCCGTTCGTGGTGCGCCGGGTGGGCGTGGGCATCATCGCCCACACTCGCAAGCGGCTGTTGCAGGGGGAGGTGCCGACCAAAGAGCTCCTCGACGGTCTGGTGGTGCTCGTCGGCGGCGTGTTGATCTGCGTGCCCGGGTTCATCGGCGATGCCCTCGGCCTCGTGCTCATGGTGGGCCCGGTGCGACACCTGCTCATCCGGGTGTCGGGACACCGGATCGCCCGAAGGGTGCAGCGTCCCGGTTCAAGCCGTTGGCAGGTGATCAACGTCGAATCGCAGCCGAGCCACCACGACCGGCGATCCGGGATGCCCTTGCCGCCCGGGATTGGGCCGCCGCCCGGAGTTGTGCCGCCGCACGGGATCGCGCCGCCGCCCGGAGTTGTGCCGCCCTCCCGGCCACCGAGCGGGGCAGGTGACGAGGAACCGGACCTGAGCTGAGCTGAGCGCGCACGCCGCTCGCCGGGCACACCGCTCGCCGGGCACGCTGCCCACCCTTGCAGGCCGCGGCCGCGGCCGTGATCGTGACCGCGTGCTCAGTCCGTGGAGTGCTCGCGGCGGAAGGTGACACAGAGCGCGGCTCCGACCACCAGTACGACGAAACCGGCGACCTCGATGCCGAAGGCAGCCTTGGCTGTCGGGGCGAGCCAGGTGTCCTGGAACCCGAAGAGGCCGAAATTCACGGAGACGAGGAACCCGGCGACGGTCGCGACGAAGTACCCGGCGCAGAGCACCGCGATCCAGACCCGGCGAACGAGGGCGAGGACGACTGCCATCACGATCCCCGCCACGCCTTGTACCAGGAAGAGTGGTCCGATAGTGGCGATGTGGCGGTAGCCATCGGACCACAGGTGCAGGTGCACGGCGGCCGACCACAGCATGAGGACGCCACCGGCCCACAGGACGAGGTTCACGACGAGGGGATTGCCCCGGCCGCCCGCGGCGAGCAGCGACCACACGGGCTTCGTCGGGGACCCGGGTTTCCTGTCCTCCGGGGACCCAAAGCCGCCAGCATCGAGGTGCGCTCCCCGGCACGGGCCGGGGTGCTCGTCGGGGTGTGCCGCGTCAGAGGGGATCACTCATGGTATCCGTGGCCACGCGTGTCGGCGGATGCGCGGATCTCCGGTCCGCTCACGGGGCGAGGCCCCTCGTGATGGCGACTCAAGCGGTTGTTCGAGGTGTAGCCCGACGCGTCAGTAGCGGTAGGTGTCGGGCTTGTAGGGGCCCTCGACGGGCACCCCGATGTACGCGGCCTGCTCGGGCCTGAGCGTGGTGAGCCGGACCCCGAGCGCGTCGAGGTGCAGCCGGGCGACTTTTTCGTCCAGGTGCTTGGGCAGGACGTAGACCTTGGTCTCGTACTGCTCGGACCTCGTGTAGAGCTCCATCTGCGCCATGGTCTGGTTGGTGAACGAATTGGACATCACGAAGCTCGGGTGCCCGGTGGCGTTCCCCAAGTTCAAGAGCCGACCTTCGGAGAGCACGATCACCGCATGCCCATCGGGGAACACCCACTTGTCCACTTGGGGCTTGATGTTGATCCGCTGGATCCCGGGGATGGCCGCCAATCCGGCCATGTCGATCTCGTTGTCGAAGTGCCCGATGTTCCCGACGATCGCCTGGTGCTTCATCCTGGCCATGTGCGCGGCGGTGATGATGTCCCGGTTGCCGGTGGCGGTGACGAAGATGTCGGCATCGCCGATGACGTCGTCGAGCGTGTCGACCTGGAACCCTTCCATCGCCGCCTGGAGCGCGCAGATGGGGTCGACCTCGGTCACGATGACCCGAGCGCCCTGGCCACGTAGGGACTCGGCGCATCCTTTGCCGACATCGCCGTAGCCGCAGACCACGGCCACCTTGCCCCCGATGAGGACATCGGTGGCCCGGTTGATGCCGTCGACGAGTGAGTGACGGCACCCGTACTTGTTGTCGAACTTCGACTTGGTCACCGAGTCGTTGACGTTGATCGCCGGAAAGAGCAGCTCGCCGTTGCGGTGCATCTCGTAGAGGCGGTGGACCCCGGTCGTGGTCTCCTCCGTCACGCCGCAGATGCCGTTCGCGATGGTCGTCCACCGGCTCGGGTCCTCGGCGAGGCTCTCTGCCAGCAATCGGAGCACGACCGCCATCTCCTCGGAGCCGGCCGTCGCCGGGTCGGGGGCGACCCCCGATTTCTCGACTTCGACGCCCTTGTGCACGAGTAGCGTGGCGTCGCCGCCGTCGTCGAGGATCATCGTGGGACCCACCGCTCCCGTGCCCTTCTCGTCTGGCCAGCACAGTGCCTGCTGGGTGCACCACCAGTACTCCTCGAGCGATTCACCTTTCCAGGCGAAGACCGGCACGCCCTTGGGGTCGTCCGGCGTGCCGTCCGGGCCGACGACGACCGCAGCCGCCGCGTGGTCTTGGGTGGAGAAGATGTTGCAGCTCGCCCACCGCACGGTCGCCCCGAGAGCGACGAGGGTCTCGATCAGCACGGCCGTCTGGACCGTCATGTGGAGAGAGCCGGTGATCCGGGCCCCAGCCAGGGGCTTGGACGGCGCGAACTCTTCCCGCATCGCCATCAGACCGGGCATCTCGTGCTCGGCCAAGTCGATCTCCTTGCGTCCGAAGTCGGCTTGGGAGAGGTCGGCGACCTTCCAACGGGGTCGTTCGTGGTCGGCGTGGCTCATTTCGGCTCCTCTCGTCGGGGTAGCTCGCACCCGGTCCTTTGGGGGTCGTCAGGGTGCAGCAGTGCGTGGGCCAGAGAGCACGCCGGTCGCAGGCTCGGGGCCATCACCCGGCACCACCGCGCTCCGCCACCGTCCACCGGCGCCGCGCCGCACGTCTCGGATCCATGCGCCCCAATCATGCCACGCCACAGTCGGGCCCTCTCGCGTGCGGCACGCGTGGGCGACGGAATGGGTACCATCGCTTCATGCTGTGGTCACGGTCCGGTCACCGAGCGGTCGCGCGGTGGCGGCCGGCCGCGTCCGTGCTCGTGGCCACGATGACGGCCGCGGTCGCGCTGGCTGCCTGCGGCACGTCGACGAGCTCGACGGCCCATTCCTCCCTCCCGCCCCAGCCGCTCGAGTCGCCCGTTCCCGCACACCCGCTCCTCGCGAGCCACACCGGCACGGACTGGGGTGTCGGCGTGCCGGGTGCACCGGTGTGCAACCCGCTCGGAGGGCAGAGCTGCATGCTGCCGTTCCCGAGCGACTACTACAGCGTCCCGGACCCGAGCACGGCCTCTGGACGACGGATCGACTTCCCCTTGGACGCGATGCCCTCCAACGTCAGCGGCGTCCACATCGACCCGACGACATGGAACGCCAACGACGGGTTCTCGCCGGGGTCGACCATCGAAGTGCAGGTTCCAGGTCTCGATCTGACCGCTTCGAAGATCGTCAACCAGTACCACATTGCCGGGTCGCTCGCCGCAGGCTCTCCGGTGGTCCTCCTCGACGCGACGACCGGACGCCGGCTGGCGTGGTGGGGCGAAGTCGACGTGAGGAGCCCCGCGACAGCGCCTCCCCTGCTCATGGTCCACCCGGCAGCAGACCTCCCCGAAGGAAACCGCATCGTGGTGGCGCTGAGGAACCTGCGGACCGCAACCGGCACGCCGATCACCGCCTCCGGGGAGTTCGCACAGGTGCTCGCCGGCACGACGCCGGCGGGCGCGGACGGCGCGGTCCTGGCCTCCCACGAGCGTCGGCTCCTGGCGATGCTCCGCCGAGATGCCGGCGTGACCACCAGGGGTCTGTACCTGGCCTGGGACTTCACCGTCATCAGCAGGTCCAGCCTCACCGGCCCGGTGCTGGCGATGCGGGACGCCGCCATGTCCGAGCTGGGGTCGGGCGTGCCCAGCTACACCGTGACCAAAGTGAACGATCTGTCATCGTCGGCCACAGGTGGACGGACCATCGCCCGCCAGGTGGTCGGCACCTTCGACGTGCCGGACTTCTTGAACGGGCCGAGCGGCGACCAGTCCGATACCCTCAACCTGGGGCCGAACGGGCTGCCCAAACCGGTTCCGGGCAACGTCGAGGACGCGTCGTTCTCCTGCCTCATCCCGCGCTCGGTCGACGCCGACCCCGGTGCACCCGGCCACAAGGTGACGCCCGGTCGCCCCGTCCTCTACGGCAAGGGACTGTTCTCGCTCGACACACAGATGGACGCGGTCGGCGTCCGAGACGGAGCCGACGCCTACCGGCAGGTGCTGTGCTCGACCAACACCCTGGGCCTCGACGGGAACGACGAGATCGCCGACGCCGGGCTGTTTGCGAACTTGTCCGCGTTCCCTTCGCTCCCCGACCACCTGATGCAAGCCATGATCGACGATCTCTACCTGGGGCGCCTGCTTGCCAGCGCGAAGGGGTTCGCGGCGAACGCGGCGTTTCGCTCGGGGGGGCCCAAGCCGGTCTCGATGATCGACACCTCGCTGCCCTTGACCTACTACGGCAACAGCGAAGGCAGCCTGATCGGTGGAGCGGTGACGGCGATCTCCACCGAATGGCGCCGGGCAGTGCTGGGGGTGCCCTCGATGAACTACTCGCTGCTGCTGCCCCGCAGCGTCGATTTCGTGCCTCTCTACCCGTTCTTCGACAAGAGCTATCCGAACGAGCAGACACAGGAGCTCATCTTGGACCTCCTCCAGATGCTGTTCGACCGGGGCGAGACTGACGGGTACGTCGAGCAGCTCACCACCCACCCGCTGCCCGGGACGCCTGCGCACCAGGTGCTGCTGCAGATGGCGTTCGGGGACCACCAGGTCTCCAACTTCACCACCGAGATCGAGGCGCGCACGCTGGGCGCGGTCGTCCACCGGCCGGCGCTCCCCTCCGGCCTCGTGTCCGGCGACCCCTTCTACGGGTTGGCATCGGCGCCGACTACGAGCACGGCTCCGGCCACCCTCTACGTCTGGGAGGACCCGCACACCCCGCCACCCCCTCTCACGAACGAACCTCCGACGGCGGGTATCGATCCCCACGACTTCATTCCCCGGAGCATCCCGGCCGCACAGCGCCAGCTCACGACGTTCCTCGCGACCGGATCAGTCCCCGACGTCTGCGGCAGCAAGCCGTGCCGGACGACCGTCACGAGCGCGGTGCACCTGCCCCATCCGACCCCGTGATCCGCAACTCGCCGGCGGGAGATCGCAATGCGTCCTACGTGCTGCGGTCCTCGCCACCGGCAGCGACGGCGAGCGGCACCGGCCGGGCCAGGCTCCAGCTGAACGTCTTGGGGATGTCGTCCACACCGATCGGTTCGGCCAGGTCGGCGACGGTGGGGCCCACCCGATCGGCGACGGCCTGGAGCTTGGCACCGTCGAAACCGTAAAGCTCCACGGCGTTCGAGCCCAGCATCGCCCGTACGTCGTCTTCGGGCAGCCCGCCGAAGACGTGCTGGAGCACGAGCCGATGGACCGGAGCGGCACCCTCGAGATGCGGGTAGTCCGATCCCCACATGATCCGGCCGACGCCGATCTCGTCTCGCATCTCGGCTTCGTAGCGCTTCATGAGCGAGCCTCCCAGCCAGACGTTGCGTTCGACGTACTCACCGGGTCGGAGGCGAAGGTACGAGCGGATCGGTGCGCCGCCGTGGGTGTCGAAGAACGACTCCATGTCGCGCACGAGCGACGGCAGCCATTGCACGCCGTTCTCCGTGACGGCGACCTTGAGGTCCGGGTGGCGGTCGAACACGCCGCCGAAGATCATGAACCACAGGGGCCGCCGGGTGAAGACGAATACCTCGAAGAGCCCGAGCATCCCACCGTGCTCGTCGTCGTAGAGGAACTTGGTGTCGGTGGCCGACCCCGAGGCGCCGGTGTGGAGGTTCACCACCATCCCCAAGTCCTCGCACGCACTCCAAAGCCGCTCGTAGTAGGCATCGGCGTACCCGGGCAGCCCCGAGCGCACCGACATGGCCGGCAACATGATCCCCCCGAAGATCCCCTGCTCGCGGGCCCACGTCATCTCGTCGATCGCCCGGTCAAGATCGTGCAAGTCGATCGGGAGCACGCCAGCCCGGCGCCCCGGCGCGGCGGCGCAGAAGTCGGCCAGCCAGCGGTCGTAGGCGTGCAGCGCGGGCCAGACCGCATCCAGGCCGGTGGACGCGTGGCCACCCAGGTACATGGCCGGCGAGATCCCTCCCGCCAGGACCGGCCCGGGGAAGACCACCTCGGCATGGACGCCTTGGTCTTCCAACACAGCGAGCCGGCGACCGTTCCCGTCCCCGGGCACCACCCAGTCGCTGCTGTACGCGGCGAGCCATTCGGCGGCCGCCGCGGTGTCGACTCCCATGCCGGCCAGCCGCCGGATTGCGACGGCCCGGACGGGGTCCTCCTCGTCGGTCTCGCCCGGGTCCACACCCCCGAACATCGAGATCGCGAGCGACGAGAGGTCGCCGAACGCGGCCACCGCCTCACGCTGCGCCGGGTCGACGTACGAGAGGAAGTGGGCCAGATCGTCGGGCGCGGCATGGGCATCGGCGGACACCACCACGTAGGGACGTGACGGACCCGGCTCCACTGCCTGCCCGGTGCTCCTGCGAGCCTGGACCAACGCACCACCTCCGAGGCGACCGGACACCCGGCGCGCACCGATCGCCGTCCTCAAGGCTACCGGGGTGGGCTGCGTCCGATCCGGGCCGAGCTCCACCGGCAGCTTGCATCGGCGTCGGGGTGACCAACCCGACCTACCAGGGATGGCCGTACTGATCCCGGTGCACCCGATCGGCGAGGGGGAGGCGGCGGGGTGGGCCCGGAGGGCGCTTGGGCCAGCCGATGGGAACGACCGCCATCGGGCGCGCCGTGGGCGGGAGCCCCAGCAGGTGGCGCAGCTCGTCTGGGTAGCGGGTGGCCAGCGTGGTCATCGCGGAACCGAGGCCGAGGGCACCGGCCGCCAGGAGCACGTTCTGGACGGCGGGGTAGACAGAGGCGGCGAGGGTCTGCTCCAGCCCCAGGCCGGTGTCGCCGCAGGCCACCACGATCACCGGAGCGGTCCCGATCCCGCTCCGCGCTCCCCGGTCGACCTCGTCGAGGAGGCGTTCGGGGAGCCTCCCGACCGAGTGCTCCCTCGCACCGTCGAGCCAGGCCCGTCGGGTGAGCTCGGCCAGTGCGCCCCGGAGGGAGGCGTCGCGCACGACGACGAAGATCCACGGCTGGCGGTTCTCGGCGCTGGGCGCATGGGTCGCGGCCTGGAGGCACGCCTCGACCTGCTGGTCGGTGACGGGGCGGTCGGAGAACTCCCGGACGGCTCGCTGCGCGAGGGCGACGTCGAAGAAGCGGGGCTCGCGGCCAGGCTGGTGGTTGTCGGTGCTCACAAGAGACGCAGTCGTCGGTTCGGTGCTCGACCATAGCCCGGTCCGGTGGCTGGTGGCTTAGCATCGTCCACGGCGACCCGCCGCGGTGCCGGTCGTGGGGAGGCTCGATGCAGGACCACAGCTTCGACTTCGTGGTGGAGGGGACGGCCGAAGAGGTGTGGGAGGTCATGTGGCGCCCGATGCGGCGAGGGGTGACCACCGACACGGTGTCGATCGACGTCCTCCACCCCGGAGACGAGACCGGCAACGGCCTGGTGCGCCACTGCCGGTTCCCGGTGCCCCGCTACCTGCTGTCGCACGGACGTGGGCAGTCCTGGGAGTGGATCACCGAGGCCGTCCACCCGGTGTCGTGGCGCTACGACGCCATCGGCAAGCCCCTGTGGTCCAGGGCGACGGGGTGGACCCGGCTGGAGCCGGTGGACGAAGGACACACCAAGGTCGCGTTCCGTGAGACCTACGAGGCGTTCAACCCGATCTCCCGCCTCGTCCTCGAGCGGCGGGTGCACCGGTTCATCTCCAAGGACAACGATCGCCTGATCGAGGCTTCGCTCCGTGCGATGCTGCGGCGCCTGCACGAACGTCACCAAGGTGCTGCCGGCTGATCGCATCTGGCGGAGGGCCGGTGCGCTGCGCCGGCTCGCCACGGGGCGATCGCTCGCGTTCGGAAGGCACGGCGGATAGCGTGTCGAGACCGATCGCGTCCCGCGCCTCCGACCGGGTCTCGGCGCGAGGATGGAGATTGCGCCCGACATGCCTCCGAAACCAGCCTTCGCGACCGACGCGGCGACGGCCGCCTACTACGAACAGCGAGCCGCCGAGTACGATGATTGGTATAGCGGCGAGGGATTGTTCGCGCTCCGGGAACGACCCGGCTGGCAGGACGAGGTCGCAGAGTTGGTGGGGCTGGTCGGTGGCCTGCCGGCCTTCAGCACCCTCGACGTGGCCTGTGGCACTGGTTTTCTGACCAGGCACCTTGAAGGGTTCGTCGTCGGGATCGATCGGAGCCCCTCGATGGTCGCGATCGCGCGGTCCCGCCTGCCTCGCGGGCTGGCCGTCGTCGGCGATGCGCTCCACCTGCCCGTCGTCGACCGCTCGTTCGGTCGGGTGTTCACCGGTCACTTCTATGGCCACCTGCCGAGCGACGAGCGTCGGATGTTCCTCACCGAGGCGCGGCGCGTCGCGACCGAGCTGGTCGTGGTCGACTCCGCTCGCCGACCGGGGATCGACCCCGAGCAGTGGCAGAAGCGCGTCCTGAACGACGGGTCGCACCACCAGGTGTACAAGCGGTACTTCACCGCCGACCAGTTGGCCGGGGAGATCGACGGCAAGGTGCTGTTCGAGGGGGAGTGGTTCGTCGCGGCCCGCACCGCGTCGTCGGGTCGCACCGCGTCGTCGGGTCGCACCGCGTCGTCGGGCCGCACCGCGTCGTCGGGTCGCACCGCGTCGTCGGGCCGCACCGGACGGCAACGGTGGCTGCGAAAGGCGACGCCCCGGCCGACGGTGCAGAAGACATCCGCGCTGCACGTTCCTTCGATCTACGATGGCCGAGGTGCCGGAAGAGCGCGGGCTCGTGCAGCGCAGTGCCCGTTGCCGGCCCTTCCAGTTCCCTGCCCCCGTAGCTCAGAGGATAGAGCGTCGGTTTCCTAAACCGTGCGTCGCAGGTTCGAGTCCTGCCGGGGGCGCCACGCAGATGGGAAGCGCTGTCCCGTGGACCGGGGC
>JAJYZN010000082.1 GCA_021799915.1 Actinomycetes bacterium | reverse complement strand
CTGGCGAACGCCCGCACCGTCCCCATCCGTGTCTCGCCCAAAGGGAAGACGTGGACCGAGTCGGCCCCCGCTTCGAGCACACCCAGGATCTGGGCGGTGGCGTCGTCTTCGTTGCCCGCCAGTGCCACTTTGCGGACGAACGCGTCCGGCAGGAGGGAGGCGGCGCGGGACGCCTCCTGGAACTCGCCACCCCCGTACGACACACGAACCTCCTCGATCACGCTGGCTGACACTCCGGCGAGCTCGCAGATCCCCGGCTGGGTCTGGGGAAACCATGCGGCGATCGACCGAGCTCGATCGAGGGCCGCGTCCCGATCGTCGTCGATGGCCCCGTAAGCGAAGACACCGAAATGCGGCACCGGACGCCCTGCTGCGGCGGCGCCCCGGCGCACGTGCTCGAGCGCCCACGTGACCGCTTCAGGGAAGAGCCCGACAAGGCCGATGACGCCGTCCGCCACCCGTCCGGCCAGCTCGAGAGTGCGCGGACCGCTGGCGGCGAGAAAGATCGGGATATCCGGCCGAGCCGGGAACCGGAGGAAGGCGTCCTCGAGCGCGAAGCCGCTCGCCCTCACGGTGACGTGCTCCCCCGCCCAGAGACGACGCAACGCGCCGATCATCGCCTCGAGGTCTTCGAGCTGGCTCGGCCGCATCCCGAGGGCGAGTAGCGGCCGGTCACCAGCACCCACGCCCAGAACCATCCGGCCTCCGCTCAGCTCGTCGAGGGTGGCGGCAGCAGCGGCGGTGATGGCGGGATGGCGGGTCAAGGGGTTCGTCACAGCCGTGCCGAGGGTGAGCCGACTGGAGCGACCGGCGGCGACGGCCAGTTCGACGTAGCAGTTGCGGGCGTGGAGCGAAGAGTCCGTGATCCACAGGTGGTCGAAGCTGAGATCCTCGATCTCGGCCACCATCCCGGCGAAGGTCGACGGCGTGTCGACCCCCTGGAGCGTCACCCCGAAGTGCAGATCAACCACGGTCCGCTCCGGCGAGCGCCCGTTCGAACCGCACGACGGTATCCGCCAGGGCGGCCAGACCGTCGGCCAACGGCGAGGTGTCGATCCACTCCTGCGGCGTGTGCTCGCCCGACCCCGTCACTACCCCGAGGGCCACGGCCGGGATCCCCACAGCGTGGGCGGCATTGGCGTCGGTGCTCGACGCGACGTGACGTGCCGCCAAGCCCCGGTTCGCCAATGCGTCGCAAGCAGCCCTCGCCAGGGGGTGGTCCGGCTCGAGGCGGCCGGCTGGTCGCCAGCCCACTTCGGCAACGTCGAGCTCGAGGCCGGCCGGCGGCAGTACTTCGAGCACCGACAGGACCGAAGCGGCCAGGGCGGCGAGATCGGCCTGAGCCGCTCCGCGCACATCCACATCGAACGCGGCATGCCGGGCAATCGCATTGATCGCCTCTCCCCCTTCCACGGTCCCGACGTTGAGGGCAGTCCGACCCGGCTCCACGGACAGAGTGGCGAGGCGCTCGATCCGGGCCGCCACCTCGTGGACGGCACTCGGGGTCCCGGCCGCTTCCCAGGCGTGCCCCCCCCGTCCGCGCACCTCGACCCGCCATCTCGTCGAGCCCACCCCCACCGTCCCGACGCGCCCGAGGTAGTTGCCCTCGACAGCAATGAAGGCGCCGAGCTCCGACGGCGGCGCCGCCATCGCGTGACGGGCGCCCGCAAGGTCGCCAAGACCTTCCTCCCCCACGGTCGCGAGCAGGAACACCGGCATGGTCCCGCCGTGCTCGCTCACCAGCCTGCCGGCCGCAGATAGCGCAGCCAGCCCGATGCCGTCGTCGCCGACGCCGGGGCCATAGAGGCGGGTGCCGTCCCGCCGGACGGTGTGATCGACGTCCGCTGGGAAGACGGTGTCGAGGTGGGCGGCGATCACGGCCCCGGGACCGCGGCCGGTGCGGACGGCGGCCCAGACGTTGCCGGCCGCGTCGCGATGTACGTCAGACCAGCCGTCCTTCTGCCACCATGCGGCAACCAGCCCGGCCCGAGCCGACTCCTCGCACGTCGGTGCCGGCACCTCGGCGACCGACACCGTTCGCTCGACCACCATGGCGCTGAGCGCGGCGAGATCGGCGCGGTCGGTCCTGCTCATCTCGCCAGCTTCCGACCGCTAACGCCCGACAGAGGTGCCGTCGCCGCGTTCTCACCGAGGTCGAGCTCCGCCAGCACGTCAGCGGTGTCGGCACCCAGCACCGGCGGGGCGGCGCCGTAGCCGAGAGGCTGGCCGTCCAGCCGGATCGGCGGACCCACCACCTGCACCGGACCGGCCCGCTCCTGGTCGAACGTCACCAGCGCACCGAGTGCCGCCACCTGTGGCCACACCAGGACCTCGTCGAGAGTGCGGACCTTGGCAGCCGGGATGCCCGCCGTCTCGAGCCGCTGCAGCCAGTGCTCCGACGTCGCGTGCCGCAGCACCCCTTCGAGCTCTGCGGTGAGCTCGTCACGGTGCGCGACGCGCTGGGCATTGTCGGTGAATCGCTCGTCGGCGGCGAGCTGGGGCTCATCGATAGCCTCGCACAGGCGCGGCCACAGCGACTCGGCACCGGTACCGGCGAGGACGATCCATCCGTCAGCCGTGCGGAAACCGCCGTAAGGAGCGAACAGCGGCGAGTGGGTGCCGAGCAGCCCGGGCGCGGACCCCGACACGAGGGTGCCCGCGGCGAGCGTGCTCAAGCCGCTGAGGGCGAACTCGAGGAGGGAGGTGGACACGAGGCTCCCGACTCCGGTCGCCAGCCGGTCCACATGCGCAGCGACCAGCCCCAGAGCGCACGACAGACCGGCACCGACGTCGAGCAGCGGCGCCCCCACCTTCACCGGACCCGATTCGGGCGCTCCAGTCACGCTCATCACCCCCGACTCGGCTTGGAGCACGAGATCGAACCCGCCACGGGAAGCGTCCGGCCCGACGTCGCCGTATCCCGAGATCGAGCCCATGACGAGACGGGGATGGCGCTCGTGCACCGAGGGCCAATCGAGGTCGTAACGGGCGAGCGAGCCGGGCCTGCTGTTCTCGACGAAGAAGTCGCCCCGGGCGAGGAGCCCTTCCAAGACCTCGCGCCCGGTCTGTTCACGAAAGTCGAGAACCACGCTGCGCTTGCCGGCGTTGAGCGACATGAACAGCACCGACTCCCCGTCGACCCATTCGGTCCCTTGCCGCCGGTACGGGTCGCCCCCCGGCGGCTCGACCTTGACCACGTCAGCACCGAGCGCCCCCAGGAGCTGGGTGCAATACGACCCGGCGACGAACCGGGTGAGGTCAACCACCCGCAATCCCTCGAGCGGACGGCTCACCAGGCCTCTGACTCCTTGTACTCGCCGAACACCGTACGCATGACGTCGGACATCTCTCCCAGGGTGGCACCCGTCCGGGCGGCGTCCACGAGAGGGTCCATCACGTTGCACCCGGCTTCGGCCTCCGCCGCCAGCCGTCCGAGCGCTCCGTCCACCGCCGCTGCGTCCCGGCGCTCGCGGTGCAGGCGCAACCTGTCCAACTGTCGCTCGCCGGTGGCGGGATCCAGCTCGAAGTGGCGCTCCGGGGCCCGGGTACCGCCCGATTCGACGAAACGGTTGACTCCGACCTTCGGCCGTGCCCCCGAGGAGACTGCGACCTCGTAGTCGTAGGCCGACTGGGCGATCCAGCGCTGCGGGACGCCAGCCTCGAGGGCCGCCACGGCGCCGCCGAGTGCCTCGACCGCTCCCACCACCTCGCCTGCCCGCCGCTCGACCTCGTCGGTCAGCCACTCGACGTAGTAGGAGCCGGCGAGCGGGTCGGCCGTGCGGGTGACCCCGCTCTCGTACGCGATGATCTGCTGGGTGCGCAGTGCGAGCGTGACCGCCTCCTCGCTCGGGAGCTCGTATGCCTCGTCGAAACCCATCACGTGGATCGACTGAGCGCCGCCGAGGACGGCCCCGAGGCACTGCAGGGTCGAGCGCACGACGTTGTTGTACGGCTGCTGTGCCGTGAGCGTTGCTCCCGAATTCCCGGAGAAAAAGCGAAGGCGCGCCGACTCGGGCCGACGCGCCCCGAAGCGACCGGTGGCGATCTGGTGCCACATGCGCCGAGCCGCGCGCAGCTTGGCCACTTCCTCGAAGAGATCGAGCGTCGTCGCGAAGTGGAACGAGAGCCGTGGGGCGAAGTCGTCGAAGTCGATTCCGCGCCGCACGACCTCCTGTCCGTAGGCGATCGCGTTCGCCATGGTGAGTCCCAGCTCCTGCACCGCGTCGCAGCCGGCCTCCCGGGCGTGGTACCCAGTGATCGAGATGGGGTTGAAGCGAGGAAGTCGGCGCGCGGCGAACTCGATCACATCCGCGCTCAGGCGCATCGATGGTGCGGGAGGGTAGACGAACAGATTGCGGGCGAGGAATTCCTTCAAGATGTCGTTCTGCAGGGTACCGGTGAGCCGGTTCCAGGCAACGCCCTGACGTTCGGCCGCCACCAGGTACATGGCGAGGATCACCGGCGCGGTGGCGTTGATGGTGAAGTTGACCGACACCTTGTCGAGCGGTAGCCCGTCGAAGAGGGCAGCCATGTCGCTCGCGCTGTCGATGGCCACCCCCACCTTTCCGATCTCCGGCCGTGCCAGCTCGTGGTCCGAGTCGTAGCCGAGCTGGGTGGGCAGGTCGAAGGCGACCGACAGCGCCGTCTGACCCTGACGGAGCAGGAACCGGAAGCGCTCGTTCGTCTCCTCCGATGACCCGTAGCCGGCGAACTGGCGCATCGTCCACAGCTGGCCCCGGTACATGGTGGCGTACGGTCCCCTGGTGAATGGCGGTTCTCCCGGGAGTCCGAGGCGATCGGAGAGGTCGGGTCCGACGTCACCTTCCGTGTAGACCGCCCTCACCGGGATCGACGAGTCGGTCTTAACGTCGACCGAGGGTCTGGCGCGTTCCAGCGGCTGTGACGTGTCGCTAGGCGCCCGGTGGTCGCCGTCGGTCGTCGCTGCAACAAAGCCGGCAGTCACGATGAGACAGCCCTCACCGGGACGAGGGACTCGACAGGGCCAGCACCGACCAGGCCGCATAGACCTTCGTGGCCTCGTGGATGTCCGCGACTGCCAGGTGCTCGTCGGCGCAGTACACAGGCGGGCCCCCCGGGCCAAAGATGACAGTCGGCACGTTGGCACCGAAGCTCGCCGTGTCGCCCAGCCAGTCCTCGGTCACGACGCGAGGCGCTTCCCCCTGGACCCGCTCCACCGCCTCGAGCATGAGCATCACCACCTCGGACGTCGGCTCCGCGAGATAACCACGTTTCACGTCGACCAGCTGCACCTCGGCTCTGAGCCTCCCGTCCTGCCGCGCCGCTTCGGCCAGGCAGCGGTCGATCTCGGCACGTACCGCCTCGACCGGGACGCCAGGCTGCGGACGGCAGTCGACGCGCACTACGCACTCGTCGGGAATCATCGACGGACCCCCGGGAGGGAGGCCGCCGTACACACGCCCAGGCACGATGAACGTCTCGGGCCCGAAGAGACGACGCACCTCGTCGTCGAGCTCCGGCTCGAGCCGCGACGCATCGAGTGCGAGAATGGCTTGGGCTGCCAGTACATTTGCATTGACGGCGTCATGTTTGTGGCAGGTGTGCGCCGAGCGGCCGAGGAGCGTGACGTCGAAGTAGTACCGCCCCCGGTGCCCGATGCAGACCTGGTTGTCGGTCAGCTCGCCGAGCACGCACAGGTCTGCCGGGTGTTGGTCGAAATACGCGATAGCTCCCGATTGGTCCCCCATGTGATCGCACACGGCGCTCATGGCCAGCGTTCCAGAGACGGCTACCCCCGAGGCCGCCACAGCCTCCATGGCGACGATCTGGCAGGCGAGGGCCGCCTTCATGTCCATCACGCCGTGGCCGTACACCGCGCCGTCGATCAGCTCCCCGGAGAACGGCTCACTGAGCTCCCAGCCGTGTGACACCGGCTTCGTGTCGAGGTGGCCGGTCAAGACCACCCTTGGGCCGGGACCGAAGGAGAGCTCACCGACCGCGTTGGACCGCCCGGGCAGCACGGGTTCGAGAGCGGCGCGCTCGAACCCGGACTCCCGCATGACCGAGGCAAGGAATTCGGCAAGCTGCCCTTCGCTGCCAAGGACGCTCGGAATGCGGCAGACTTCCTGCACGAGCGCGACCGCCCGCGACACGTCGACCGACGCCAGCACTTGCTCGACTCGATCAGCGAGGGTCGTCACGCCCCGTGCTCCGAGAGGCGGACTGTCTGAGTCGTCGCCAAAGGCAGCTCCGCCTGCCGACGACGTTCTCGAGCCACGTCCCAGCGGCGGAGCGGAATGTACGCGATGGCCGCGACGATCAGCCCGACGTAGTACGCCGTATCGCCGCCTGTGAGCGCCTTGGCAACCGGACCTTCGATGATCCCTGTGGCGTTCATGAATGGAACGGCGGCACCGAAGCCGATGAGCAGGGCCAATAGCGCACCCCACTCGTTGGACAGACCGTTCCACGACGTGATCCGCTGAATCTCTTGACGAATGTTGTGGCGCCGGTGGTACCAGTCGATGGTGACAATCGCGACAAATGGAGAGAGCCAGTAACTCGAGAACAAGAGTAGATCCTCGAATCGGCCGACGATGTTGCCCGCGTGTACCCACAGGATAAGCCCGTAAGCCAGCACCATCACCACGCCAGCCGTGATCGGCCGCTTCAGCTTGACGTTGAGGGTCTGCATGGCAAGGGAACCGGTGTAGTCGTTCATGGCGTTGGAGGCGATCGCGCCCAGCGCGACACCGATGAGGACCAAGGCGCCCACGGCTCCTCCACCTGCCAGCTTGTCGATGCCGAACGCCGTCTGGTCGGTAAGGATGTGGCCGGCTGCGAGGCCCACCTCCTCCAACCACACGTAGGAGCCGACGAGCCCGGCCATGGTGTACCAGAACACCGCACGCTCGCTCGTGGTTCGAGGAAGGTAGCGGCTGTAGTCCGACGCGTAGGACGCCCAGGAGATGCCGTCGGAGAACGACAGCGTGAGCATGAGGATGAACGCTCCGGCGAAGGCCTTGCCGTGGACGGAGGCGGCCGAAGCGGTCAGCCCGGAGTGGGTGAGGATCTTGACCGACAACACGATGAAGAGCGCCCCAACGAAGACGGTGGCCGCGATCTCGACCACGTGGATGAGCTCGTGCCCCCAGATGGCGACGACCCCCTCGAGAACGACGACGATGGCTACGCCTGCCGCGAACGGGATGTTGAATAGGTACTGCAGCGCCTCGCCACCGAAGATGCCGACAATGCCGTCCCAGGCGATGGACGACAGCCATTGGACGGCGGACGGGAGGAGGATGGTCCGTCCGAAGGGAAGCCTCGCGGTCGGAATCTGCGCCGCGCCCGTCTTCGGCCCCCAGGCGCAGAGGCTGGCAACGGGGATCGAACCGAGAACGGTGCCGGTGACGACGGCCACGGTTCCCCAGACCATCCCGAGACCGAGGACGGCCCCGATGGCGCCGAGAAAGAGTGCGGACGCCTCCACGTTGGGCGCAAACCACACCGTGAACATGCGCCACGTTGATCCGTAGCGCCGATCGTCCTCGATCGGCTGGATTCCGCGCGCCTCCACGTTCATGTCGCCGTGTCGGTTGGGGGTCGCCCCCCCGAACACACCGACGTCCGCGCTCGCACCAAGCTCCGCACCAATTTCGATGGACATACCGCCCCCCTCTTTCCGGGTTCTCCCGTTCGCTCAGTCCTTACTCAGTCCTTCACTCGATCACCGGCCAGGCTGGCGACGGATCGATTCCAATGGCTGCGAGCATTTGACGGTCGATGCGCTCCACCTCCTCGCGCAGCGCCCCCTCGTCGACACGGACAAGGCGCTTCCGCTCCAAGACGATGTCGCCCGCCACGAGCACCGTGTCCACGGAGTGTCCGGTCGACCCGTAGACGAGGTTCGCCACCGGGTTGTGCAGAGGACGCCAGTCGAAGTCCTCGGTGTCGAAGCAGGTGATGTCCGCCTGCTTGCCGGGCTCCAGGGAGCCCACCAGATGGTCGAGGCGCAGCGCGCGTGCGCCGCCGATCGTCGCCATCTCCAAGGCCTGTTCGGCACTCACAGCGGTCGGGTCCCGCCGTGCGTCGCGGGGCAACAGGGCTGCGAGCTGCATGGACCGGCAGATGTCCTGGTGGTTCGAGACGTTCTCCGCGTCAGTTCCCAGCGCGATCGGCACCCCTTCCGCCAGCAGCTCCGGCCACTTCCCGGTCTGGGTGGTCCCCTTGGCGAATTTGAGCGCCGAGCTGGGGTTCTGGCAGATGCGTGCGCCGGTCTCGGCCACGAGGGTGACGTCGTTGTCGTCCAGTGACGTCATGTGGTTCAGCAGTACGTGCGGATTGAGCGCCCCTATCGAGTGCATGTGGGCGACGGGGCGCTCGCCGAAGTGATCGATCTCGACCGCTACCTCGCGTTCGCTCGACGCTTTGTGCAGCACCGCCAGCGAGTCGGCCTCCTCGGCCAGCTTCGCCGCTCCCAACGTGAGCGCATCCGAGCAGGTGCCGACGCCTTCGAGGGTCACCGCGTCCGCAATGCGAGGGTTCGCGAACGCCCGCACCGTCTCGATACCTTTGCGCAGCCGCTCCAGCGCGTCTGGGGCACCGAGAACGAGCCAGTCCGGCAGGTTCTCCCGCCCGAGCGGTCCGGCTTGGTCCCAGGTCCACGGCCCGACGCGCGCCCGAATGCCCGACGTGGCCAGGGCGTCGAGCACCGCCTCGAGGTGGTTGCAGCCCGGTTCCTCGAAGGTCGTCGTGCCGAATCGGATCATCTCCGCCGTGGCATGCAGGGTGTAGGCGTGCATGTGCTCCTCGGTCAGTGCGGAGAAGCACGGGTACGTGAAGCGGCGAAGTGAGCCCAAGGTGTCCGCCCCCTCCGGCAGAGCGCCCTTCGGGCAGCAGAGCAGATGGCGGTGCCCGTTGACCAGGCCCGGTGCCACCACCATCCGGCTGGTGTCGATCGTCCGTTCGGGCCGGACGCTCGCCATCACGTCGCTCCGACGCCCTACGGACCAGATCGCGGATCCCCGGATGGCGACAGCACCGTCCCGGAAGATCTCGCGACGCCCGTTCATCGTGATCACCCAGCCGCCGGCGAGCAGCAGGTCGACGTTCGCCGGCATCGGCTGGTTGGTGC
The DNA here is from genome assembly GCA_021799915.1 of Actinomycetes bacterium. The sequence continues at coordinate 2,314 of JAJYZN010000082.1, read as the reverse complement.
CACCCACGAGCATCTCCCATTTGGAGTATCAGATATGATGTTCTAAATGAGCAAGAGAAGTAGACTCCAACGAGTGCAGGTTGTCAAGGGGTTGGCTGTCGTTGCTTCGAGGACCCGACCATGGCAGCGACGAGAGCGCCAGCCCGACCGGGACCGGCGTCGTGACCCTCAGCCCAGGATGCTCTTGGCGATCACCACGCGCTGGATCTGGTTGGTCCCCTCGTAGATCTGGGTGATCTTGGCGTCGCGCATGTAGCGCTCGACCGGGAAGTCCTTCGTGTAGCCGTACCCCCCGAAGAGCTGCACGGCGTCCGTCGTCACCGACATGGCGGTGTCCGAGGCGAAGCACTTGGCCATCGCCCCGATGGCGCCGAGCTCGCCTTGCGGGTCGTCGTCCACGAGCGAGCACGCCCGGTGGACCAGGGTGCGGGCCGCCTCGGTGCGCATCGCCATGTCGGCGATCATGAACCGCAGAGCCTGGAGGTCCGACAGCGGGCCGCCAAACGCGCGGCGCTCCTTCATGTACCCCGCCGCCGCGTCGATCGCGCCCTGCGCGATGCCCACGGCCTGCGCACCGATCGTCGGCCGGCTGCGGTCGAGGGTGTGCATGGCGATGTGGAACCCGCGTCCCTCCTCGCCCACGAGGTTCTCCGCGGGCACCCGCACCTCGTCGAGCACCACCTCGCCGGTCGGGCTTCCCCGCAGGCCGAGCTTGTCCTCGAGCTTGGCGACCTTCACCCCCCACTCCGCCTCGACGAGGAAGCACGAGATGCCGCGGTGGCCGGCTGCGGGGTCGGTCTTCGCGAACACCGTGTAGGTGTCGGAGATCCCCGCATTGGTGATCCAGTGCTTCGAGCCGGAGAGGACGTAGTGGTCGCCGTCGCGCACCGCCCGGGCGGACATGCTCGCGACGTCGCTGCCGGCGTCCGCCTCCGAGAGGCAGTAGCTGGCCTGGGCCTCGCCCGAGGCGACCCGCGGCAGGTACTTCCGCTTCAGCTCGTCGGATCCCCAGTTCATCACCGGGAGCATCCCGAGCTTCGAGATGAGGAGGGTCACCGCGGTGGAGGCGCACGCGCGCGCGACCTCTTCGACCATGACGGCCTGGGTCACCGTGTCGGCGCCGGCACCGCCGTGCTCGGCGGGGAAGGCGAGAGCGGGGAGGTCCATCTCCCGGCACGCCTCCCACGACTTCCACGGGTAGCTGGCGGTCCGGTCGGCCTCGGCGGCGTTGGGCGCGATGCGCTCGTCGCAGAACCGCCGGAGGGTGTCCCGGTACTCGCGCTGGACGTCGCTGAGCATGTACGGGCTGGTCATCCCACCGATCCTTCCACCCTGCGCACCGGGGCCTCGGCCAGGCTCAGACAGAGGCCAGGTGCGCGAGGATGAGCCGCCCGAGCTCGGCTGGTGCCTCCTCGGGCACCCAGTGGCTCACCCCCTCGAGGATGCGGTAGTCGTAACGCCCGGCCACCCGCTCCGCGGTCGCATCGGCGGCTCTCCGCCCGAGCGCCGCGTCGCCCGTCGACCACACGTAGAGCGTCGGCACGACGATCGGCGGCAGGCCCGTGACGTCCGCCGGGTCCATCGCCCGGTACCAGTGCAGCGCGGCGGTCATCGCTCCCGGCTCCCGCATGACCGACACGTACGGGTCGGCCCGGCCCTCGGGGAGTCCGGTCGCGTCGAACATGGTGCGCAACCCCTCTCCCTGGCCGTCGTCGCCGAGCAGCATCCGCTCGGGATCGCCCGTCCGGCGGAACACCTCGACGTACGCGGAGCGGGCGAGCTGGTCCTCGTCGCCGGCGGCGAGCACCGACGCCAGCGCGTCGGGGTGCGGCGTCGACACCACGGTGAGGCTCCGGACGAGGCCCGGATTGCGCGCCGCGGCCACCCACGCGACCATCCCGCCCCAGTCGTGCCCGACCAGGTCGAAGCTCGGGAGCTGCATCGTGGCCGCGATGCCGACGACGTCGGCGACGAGCTGGGGGATCCCGTAGGCGGCGACGTCGCGGGGACGCGCGCCCGGAGAGTAGCCCCGCTGGTCCGGCGCGACGGCGCGGTACCCGGCTGCACCGAGGAGCTCGAGCACCGGCTGCCACGACGCGGAGGACTGGGGGAACCCGTGGAGCAGCAGCACCGGCCGGCCGTCGGGCGGTCCCGAGGCCCGTGCGCCGAAGCGCATGCCGTTGGCCTCGATCTCCAGTCGCTCCACCCGTGATCGCGCCGTGTCCCCGAGGGGCGCTGTGCGCTCGGCAGGCACCGGACCCTCAGTCGTCGTGCGCGAGCGGCTCCCCGACGAGCTCGCGCCACTGCCCCGCCG
>JAJYZN010000081.1 GCA_021799915.1 Actinomycetes bacterium | reverse complement strand
CTGGTCGTCGTGGCAGGCTCCCTCCCCGCGCCACGGCGCCGGCGGGCGGAGACGGGGTCGTGAGCGGGGCACCGACAGGTGCGGTCGCCGGGGCACCGACAGGTGTGGTCGCCGGGACACCGTCTCCCGAGGGCGCAGCCAGGTGGCGCCGGCGCCGTTGGCGACGCCTCCCGCGGATCGAGATCCGCGATCTGCGAGTGATCGGCGTGCATGGCGTGCTTCCCGAAGAGCGCACGCGGGCCCAGCCGTTCAGCCTGGACATCGACGCGTGGGTTGACCGCACCGCCGAGAGCGCGGTCGACATGGTCGAGGACACCGTCGACTACTCGGTCCTCGTGCAGCGGGCGGCCGGCATCGTCGAGTCGTCTTCGTTTCAGCTTCTCGAGAGCGTGGCGACAGCGATCGCTAGTTCCCTGCTCGAGTCGGACCACCGGCTGGAGGCGGTCGAAGTCGTGGTTCGCAAGCTCCGTCCCCCGATGCCCTTCCATATTGCCTCGGTGGGTGTGCGGTGCTTCCGCCGCCGGCGAGACGCGGATGGACGCCGCGCGGACCTGGTGGCCGACCGAGCGCCGAGTTGACCGACGCCGAGTTGACCGACGCCGAGTTGACCGACGCCGCAGCGCACCCCCCGCCGGTCGCGCAGTCGCGGCGGGCGTACATCGGGCTCGGCTCGAACTTGGGTGACCGGTGGCGCAATCTTTCCGAGGCAGTGCACACCCTCGAGGCCTCGGGTGACGTCGTCGCTGTCTCGGCCGTCTACGAGACCGAACCCGTCGGCGGTCCCGAGAACCAGGATCTCTACCTGAACGCGGTGGTGGAGCTCGCCACGACCGATGATCCGCGTCGGCTCCTCGAGCGCTGCCGAGACCTCGAGGCACGAGCTGGGCGCGTACGTACGGTCCGCTTCGGACCTCGGACGCTGGATGCCGACGTCCTCTTGGTCGGGGAGCTGGAGGTCCACGACCCGGATCTCGTCGTTCCCCACCCGCGGATGTGGGAGCGGCGCTTCGTCCTGGCTCCACTGGCAGAGCTGGCCCCAGACCTGGTGACAGCCGGTCACATCGAGCGCGCTGGAGGTGCGGTGGCTCGCCTGGGTATGCTGGACGACGACAGATCTTGACCGCTGAAGGCGACCGGTACCCGGGGACGGGACCGGAGCGCCGAAGGAGGACTCGGTGCGTTCCGTACGCTTCATCGGCCCTGGCCGGGCTGGGCGATCATTGGCGTTTGCCCTGGGTCGCGCCGGCTGGGACGTGGCTGGGCTGCTCGGCCGGGCAGACGACATCTCTTGTGCCGCCGAGGGGGTCGACCTCCTGGTCATCTCCACGCCCGACGATGCCATCGCCGGCGTGGCGGCCTCCGTGCGGAGCACTTCGACGACGGCGGTCGTGCATCTTTCCGGTGCGCTCGGATTGGACGTGCTTGCTCCCCATCCACGCCGGGGAGGCCTGCACCCGCTGGTGCCCCTGCCCGACCCCGTCGTCGGTTCGGACCGCCTGGCGTCGGGCATCACCTTCGCCGTGGCGGGTGATCCGCTCTCGTACGAGGTGGTCGCCTGCCTGGGTGGCCACGCCGTCGTGCTGGACGACCGGGATCGCCCGCTCTATCACGCCGCCGCCTGCATCGCTTCGAACCACCTGGTGGCCCTGTTGGGCCAAGTCGAGCGCGTCGCCGAGGGCGCAGGGCTCCCACTCGAGGTGTTCTTGGGGCTCGCTCGCTCGGCGCTCGACGACGTGGCCCGGGTTGGACCCCGCCGGGCGCTCACCGGACCCGCCGCGCGAGGTGACGTGGCGACGCTGGCCCGGCACCGGGAGGCCATCCCTGCCGGCGAGCGACCTGGCTACGACGCCGGGGTCGCGCTGGCCGTGCGGCTGGCCGGTCGTGGTGACACCGGGGAACCTGCAAGCTCGGTGCGGGCACGAGCGGTGCCCGCAGGGGTCGGATAGGAGCTCACGATGGAGGTGTACCAGGACATCACCGCGTTCAGAGCGGCGCTCGACCATGTCAGAGCAGCACGCGCCCGTCGCGCCGACCGTCGAGCGGGTGCAGGTGCCTCACCGTCGGTAGGACTGGTCCCGACGATGGGGGCGCTGCATGACGGGCATGTCTCCCTCCTCGCCCGAGCACGCGACGAATGTCCTCACGTGGCAGCGACGATCTTCGTGAACCCTCTGCAGTTCGGTGATCCCCTGGACCTCCATTCCTACCCCCGTACCCTCGCTTCCGACCTCGAGCAATGCGAGGCCGCCGGCGTCGCATCGGTCTTCGCGCCTTCGATCGAGACGATGTACCCGGACTGGCCGGAGCCCCCGGCCACCACCGTGTCAGTCGGCCGGCTCGGAGACGACTGGGAGGGAAAGTCGCGGCCTGGCCATTTCGACGGGGTCGCCACCGTGGTTGCCAAACTCTTCGCCATTGCCGGGCCGTGCCGTGCCTACTTCGGTGAGAAGGACTTTCAGCAGCTCTCCATCGTTCGCCGCATGGTCACCGACCTGTCGCTGCCTGTCGAGGTCGTCGGGTGCCCGACGGTGCGCGACAGCGACGGGCTCGCCCTGTCCAGCCGCAACGTGCGGCTTACCCACGAACAGCGTGCCGCGGCGGTCGTGCTGCCGAGAGCACTCGATGCCGGTGCTGCGCTCATCGCCGCCGGAGAGGAGCGGCCCGCGCGGGTGGGGTCCGCCATGGCCGCGGTCATCGACACTGAGCCGCTGGCCGTGCTCGACTACGCCGCGCTGGTCGACTCGGTGACGCTCGAAGTCCCTGAGAGAATTGCGCTTCCGACACGCCGGCGAGACCCAGCACGCTCGGGGTCCGGGTCCTATCGGCTACTGGTGGCGGCGCGCTTTGGAGAGGTGCGGTTGATCGACAACGCCGCCGTGGCCCGAGGAACAGAGCCCACCACTGGCTTGGCACCGCTTATCGATGGCAGTGTCAGCAGTGAGTCGGCGTGGCTGGCGGGCGCTCCGTCTGGCCGCTGAGGGAGGATCGGCAGAGCGATGCGAGGCACTCGGCCCAGAGCCGGACAGCAGGTGAGCGAGGTGGGAGGACCCTCATGCGTCGAAGGATGATGAAGTCGAAGATCCATCGGGCGACGGTCACGTCGGCCAATCTCAACTACGTGGGATCTGTGAGCATCGATACCGAGCTCATGGCCCTGGCCGACATCCTCCCCTACGAGCAGGTCGCGGTCTTGGACATCGACAACGGGGCGAGGTTCGAGACGTATGCCATCGAGGGCGGGCCGGGCGAGATCTGCCTGAACGGGGCGGCGGCCCGACTGGTGGCTCCCGGTGACCGGGTGATCCTCATCACCTACGCCGACTACACACGCGAGGAGCTGGATGTGTACGTTCCCCGCGTGGTCCATGTGGACCGCTCGAACCGCGTGATCGACGAGGCATCAGCCCGCCTCGATGCCGAGCTGGCGGCTGCCGGGCCGGCGTGACCTCCGAGAGGATCTCTCCGGGACACGCGGGCGCTCACGGGCGTGCAGGCGCCCCGTCCGTGCCCGGCCCATTTGACGTCCTGGTGCTGGGGAGCGGGGTTGCCGGTCTGTCGGCTGCCGTCCGCTTGGCTTCGGCATTCGACCGGGCGGGCGGGCTCCGAGTCGGCGTCCTGACCAAAGGGGAGCTGTCGCAGTCGGCGACCCGATGGGCCCAGGGAGGGGTTGCTGCCGTCTTGGGCGGAGACGAGGACTCGACCGACCTCCACCTGGCCGACACGCTCGCGGCCGGGGCTGGTCTGTGCGACACCGACGCCGTGCGCGTGCTCGTCGACGAGGGACCCGGTCGCGTGCACGAGCTGATCGCCATGGGTGCCAAGTTCGACCGCGAAGTCTCCGGGTCGCTGGCGCTCGCACGCGAAGGCGGGCACTCCCGGGCCAGGGTCGTCCACGCAGGAGGCGCGGCGACCGGTGCCGAGGTGGAACGGGCCCTGGTGGAAGCCACGCGTGCCGCCACGACCATGCTGGAGCGGTGGTTCGCGCTCGACCTGGTCGTCGAAGGCGGTCGCTGCGTGGGCGTGCTTGCGTTGCCCCCATCCACCCACATCGATCACGGCGGCTCCGGGGCAGCACCCGGCTCCGGGGCGACACGCGGCTCCGGGGCGACACGCGGCTCCGGGGCAGCACCTGGCACTGGTCCGGTGGTGGTGAGGGCTGCCCACGTCGTCCTGGCAACCGGTGGCGTGGGCCAATTGTTCGAGGTGACCACCAACCCGCCCGAGTCCACCGGTGACGGCGTTGCCATGGCGCTCCGGGCCGGGGTGCCTGTGGCCGACGTGGAGTTCGTGCAGTTCCATCCGACCGCGCTCCACCATCCGGCGATGCCCCGCCCCCTTCTCTCCGAGGCGCTCCGGGGTCACGGTGCGCTGCTGCGAGACGGTTCAGGGCGCCGGTTCGTCGAGGAGCTGGCGCCGCGCGACGTGGTCAGCCGGGCGATGGCTGCGCGCATGGCCGAGGATGGCGTGGAGCATCTCTGGCTCGACGCCACCGGGCTCGAGCGCTTCGAAGAGAGGTTCCCGACCATCGCCGCGTCGTTGTCGGAGATCGGCCTCGACCCGAGCGTGGACTGGCTCCCGATCGCTCCCGCCGCCCATCACCTCTCGGGTGGGGTGCTCACCGACCTTTGGGGGGCGACCGTCCTGCCCGGCTTGTGGGCGGCGGGCGAAGCCGCCTGTACCGGGGTCCACGGTGCCAACCGCTTGGCCTCGAACTCCCTCCTCGAAGGCATGGTGTTCGGCGCGAGGGTGGCGGAGGCCATCGTCACCGGTCGCACTTTCCCGGCACATGGCGGGGCTCTCGACCCGTCGGCTGCGATCGGCCTCCGATGGATCGGGCGCGGATCCTCTCGAGGTACCGGTCGCGTCGTCGGTGGCCACCGGGCAGGGCCGGCAGCCGCGGAGGCGGACGCGGTCGATGGCATCGACATCGACAAGGCGCGAGGCTTCCTGCAGCGGGCGATGACTGCCGGTGCCGGTGTCGTGCGGAGCGCCGAGTCACTCGACACGGCTCGGGCAGCATTGGGCGCGGTGGCCGAGATTCTCGACGCAGCGCAGGACGGGCGCACCGCCACTGCCATTGCCGCCTGCCGAGGCGAGCTGCGCAACCTCGCCACCGTGGCCGACGCGCTCTTGGAGTCAGCGACCCGGCGCGAGGAGAGCCGTGGCGCGCACTCGCGATCGGACTTCCCGGCGACTGATCCCACCTGGCGTTGTCGGCTGGTGCACGGCGTGCATGGTTCGCACTCCCGGGTCTCGGGTCGCCGGCCGTGAGCCCGACCGATCCTCACCCCCCCTGGCCGGCGGTGCGCGAAGCCGTTGCCAGGGCGCTCACCGAAGACGTCCAAGGGCTCGGCGACCTCACGGCTGCGCTCGTCCCGGCGGATGCGGTTGGCGCGCTCGTGCTCATGTCCCGCAGTGAGGGGGTGATCGCCGGGCAGCGTTGCGCCGAGGAAACTTTCACCCAGGTCGACCGGGATTTGCGTGTGACCTGGCACCGACCCGACGGCACCGAGGTGTCGCCAGGAGACGAAGTGGCCCGAGTGGACGGGCCCCTGCGCTCCATCCTCACGGCCGAGCGCACGGCGCTGAATTTCCTCTGCCACCTCTCGGGAGTCGCCTCCCTCACGCGGCTGTTCGTCGACGCAGCGCGTGCCGCCAACCCCGCCGTGCGAGTGCTCGACACCCGCAAGACCACGCCGGGCCTGCGCGCCCTGGAGAAGGCCGCTGTCCGGGCCGGAGGCGGCCACAATCATCGGGCCAGCCTCTCCGACGCCGTCTTGGTGAAGGACAACCACTTGGGAGCCCTCGGGATCGCCGGCGCGGTGGCCAGTGCCCGGGAGCTGTGGCCCGGGCGCATGGTGGAGGTGGAGTGCGACCGGCCCGAGCAGGTCCAAGATGCGTGCCGGGCCGGGGCGACCGCGGTGCTCTTGGACAACATGTCCCCCGAGCAGGTCTCGGCGTGCGTGGCGTTGGCTCGTCACGAGGCCGGGGATCGTGGCGTGCTCGTCGAGGTGTCCGGTGGTCTCTCCCTCGGCACCATCGCTCGCTACGCCGCGACCGGTGCCGACCTGCTCTCGGTCGGTGCTCTCACCCACTCCGCGCCGGTGCTCGACATCGGACTGGACCTTGTCCCGGGGCACGCCCCCGGTCTCGTCAAGGAGGCGTGAGCGGTGCTGCTCGCGATCGACGTCGGCAACACCGAGACGGTTGTCGGCCTGTACGCGCTGACCGAGGCCGAAGGAGACGCGCTGCCGCCAGGCGATGCCGGCTTCGGCATCGCTGCGGACGTCCAGCCGAGTGGCGGGCTCACCCATCACTGGCGGCTCTCGACCGTGCCGACCCGCACCCCCGACGAGTACGCCGTGCTGCTCACCCAGCTCCTGGACCTCGAAGGCCTGGACATCACCAGTACGGTCAACGGCATGGCCGTGAGCTCTTCGGTCCCGGCCGTGACCGCGGAGCTCCGCCAGATGGCGTCGCGGTGGTTCGGGGGGGTCCCGTGCGTCGTGCTGGGGCCGGGGGTGAAGAGCGGCATGTCGATCCTCTATGACAGTCCCAAGGACGTCGGTGCCGACCGGGTTGCCAACGCCATCGGCGCGTACGACCTCTACGGAGGGCCGTGCATCGTGGTGGACCTCGGGACGGCCACGACGTTCGATGCCATCTCCGAGGCCGGCGAGTACCTCGGCGGTGCCATCACGCCCGGTGTGTCGATCAGCCTCGAAGCCCTCTTCCAGCATGCGGCCGCCCTCCGGCGCGTCGAGCTGGTCGCGCCGAAGGCGGTGATCGGCCGCTCCACGGCCGAGTCGATCCAGTCCGGCGCCCTCTACGGCTTCGCCGCCCAGCTCGACGGGCTGTGCCGGCGATTCATGGCCGAGCTCGGCCCGGCTACGGTGGTCGCCACCGGGGGGCTGAGCGAGCTGATCGCTCCCCACGCCGAGGTCGTCGACCACGTCGAGCCCTGGCTCACCCTCCACGGCCTGCGCATCGTGTACGAGCGCCAGACCAAGGAGCGGCCGGCGGGCTCCGCGGTCGCATCTGCGGGTGGCTCTGCGGTCGCATCCGCGGGTGGCTCTGCGGGCGAGGGAGCGGCGGGCCATTCCGGTGGCGGCCACAAGTGAGCGCCGCCGTCCCCTACCGCTTCGAGCGGACCGCAACCGCGGCCGAGGTGGTCGCCCGAGGTGCCGGCATCGGCCCGGGCGCCGAGTCGGGCGAGGAAGTCTCGGTGGCCGGGCGGGTGATGCTGTCGCGCCCCCAGGGGCGCCTCGCGTTCGCCGAGCTGCGGGACTCTTCGGGCGCTGTCCAGCTCATGGCGCTGCAGGCGACGACCGCCGACTTCGAGGCGTTCACTCGCCTCCGCCTGGGCGACTGGATCGGCGCCCGGGGGGAGATCGTCCGCACCCGGCGAGGCGAGGTGTCGGTGAAGGTGGCCGAGTGGCGCCTCCTCGCCGAGGCCCGTCGGTCCTTCGGCGACAAATGGCGCGGCGTCAGCGACGTCGAGACCCGCTACCGCCAGCGCGAGGTCGACCTGTGGGCCAACGACGCCAGTCGCAGGATCCTCCTGCTGCGCAGCGAGCTCCTCCGCAGGCTCCGCGAGCGGCTCTGGGAGAAGGGGTTCGTCGAGGTCGAGACGCCGATCCTCCACCCCATTCCCGGTGGCGCCCTCGCCAAGCCGTTCGTCACCCACCACAACGCCCTCGACACCGACCTCTACTTGCGGATCGCCCCCGAGCTCTACTTGAAGCGGCTTGTGGTCGGCGGGTTCGAGAGGGTGTTCGAGATCGGCCGGCTCTTCCGCAACGAAGGGCTGTCACCCCGGCACAACCCCGAGTTCACCGCCATGGAGCTGTACCAGGCCTACGCCGACTACACCGACCTCATGCTCCTCGTCGAAGAGCTCGTGAGCGGTCTGGCCGTGGATGTGTGCGGTACGACGTCGCTCACCTGCCAAGGCCGCCCGCTCGACCTGGCTCCCCCGTGGCGGCGGGCCACGCTCGTCGAGCTGATCGCCGAAGCGACTGGCCGCGACGTCGACGTGCACGTCCCGGTGGCGGACTTGCACCGGGTCCTCGCCGACCTCGACGTCCCCTTCCAGCCGACCTGGGGACCGGGCAAGCTGGTGCTGGAGCTGTACGAGAAGACCACCGAGCCCGCCCTGTGGGGACCGGTCTTCGTCTGCGACTACCCGGCCGAGGTGTCGCCGCTGGCCCGGCGCCACCGTGACGACCCGACACTCGCAGAGCGGTTCGAGGTAGTGGTGGCTGGACGAGAGCTGGCGAACGCGTTCAGCGAGCTTGTCGATCCCGACGACCAGAGGGCGAGGTTCGAGGCCCAGGCAGCCGAGCGCGCCGCGGGCGACGACGAGGCGATGCCGGTCGACGAGGACTACCTGCAGGCGATGGAGCACGGTCTCCCCCCGACGGCCGGGCTCGGGATAGGGGTCGACCGGCTGGTCATGCTCCTCGCCGACGCAGCCAACATCCGCGAGGTGATCGCCTTCCCGACCCTCCGCCCCGAGCGCTGAGGCACACCTGCCCGGGCGACCCGCGGTGTGCCCGGACGTTCGTGGCCCTCACAAACTCCTCACATCGGCCTCACACCGGCTTCACCGCCGCGTGAGAGAACAGGGGCACCGATGATCGCGTCGAGCGACGTCAGAGTGCCGGATGGCACGACCGGGCAGGGAGCACGAAGAAGGGAGCCCAAGATGAAGAAGCACATCGCAAAGCTGGTCGCCACCGCCGCGCTGGGGAGCACCCTCGCGCTGGGGGCCGCCGGGGTCGCCGGGGCCACCACCGGCGGCCCGGCGGTCGCCAAGCCGGCGACGCCGCCGAAGATCTGCGCCAAGGCACCGGCGCTGATCAAGAGGTTGGAGTCGCTGAACACCCGCTACGACGCCTGGCTGCCGAAAGCCGAGCACCGTGAAGCGGTTGCGAAGGCCGATCACCGCACACGTGAGGCCACCCGCATCCAGGACCGGATCAAGCGGCTGGGCGCCCTCCAGGCCAAAGCCGCCAATTTGGCGAAAGATGTGCAGGCGTTCTGCCACCTCCCCGCTTCCGCAGCCGGGAGCAAGAGCCAAGGTTGACCACCGGGCGCCGGGGTGGCCGCCGGGCGACCGACCGGACGTCAGCCGACCAGGCCGTCGAGGAGCGACTCGGCGAGCCTGGCCAGGCCGGCGGCCACCCCGCTTGCGCGCACACCGGCCGCAGCCTGCACGGCGTCGTCGGCGTAGCGGCGTGCCTGGGCCACGGTCTCGGCCACCCCGCACGAGGCCGCCACGATCTGGCGGGCCTTCTCCCGCTCGGGCTGGGCGAGCGGCTGGCCCAGGAGAGGGCGCAGCTCGGGACCGGCGTCGGGATCCTCGAGCGCCACGATGACCGGCAGCGTGTAGATCCCCTCGGCGAGGTCCTGACCCGCCGGCTTGCCGAGCTCGCCGTCGGTCGCGACGACGTCGAGGACGTCGTCGCGGAGCTGGAAGACCATGCCGAGGCTGTGCCCGTAGGTGGTCAGCGCTGCCACCTCGTCGCCGGGCGCCGACCCGGTGAGCGCGCCGATCCGGCACGACGTGGCCATGAGGGCGGCGGTCTTGCCGGCGATCGCGGCGAAGTACTCGTCGCGGGTGCGGCCTATCTGGAACGACGAGCGGACTTCGGCGACCTGGCCCTGGCACAGCCGGCCGAGCGTGTCCGCCAAGAGGCCTGCGATCTCGGTGCCGAGGCCGGCGGCGATCGCCGCTGAGCGGGCGAGGAGGTAGTCGCCGGCCACGATGGCCACGAGGTTCCCGAACCGGCTGTTCACGCTCTCCACGTTCCTGCGGATGGGCGCCTCGTCGATCACGTCGTCGTGGTACAAGGAGGCCAGGTGGACCAGCTCGACCGATACGCCGCCGAGGAGCTGGTCCTCGGTCGCCGACGCCCGCCCTCCGGTTGCCGCGGCGATGCTCAGCGCAGGGCGGATGCGCTTGCCCCCGGCCGCGATGAGGTGGGTGGTGACGTCGTCGAGGAACGGGTCGCCGGTCGTCACCGACGCCGTGAGCAGGGGTTCGAGCGCCTGGAGGTCCGATGCCAGGTGGGGGAGGCCGAGCGCTTCGGTGGGGTTCACTCCGGCAAACGATAGGCGACCTCGCGCCGAGGCGCATAGCCCGGACCGGCTCGGGTCCAGCCTGCCCCGCACGCGACGTCGCCGGAGGGCGCTCCGGGTACACTGGTTTTCCAAGGACGACCAACGACGGAGGCGGTCACGTGTTCGAACGCTTCACCGACCGGGCGCGACGAGTGCTGGTGCTGGCGCAGGAAGAAGCGCGCCTTTTGAACCACAGTTTCATCGGCACCGAGCACATCCTCCTCGGCCTCATCCACGAGGGCGAGGGGGTCGCAGCCAAGGCGCTCGAGTCGATGGGCATCTCGCTCGAGGCAGTGCGCGAGAAGGTGGAGGAGACGATCGGCATGGCCGGGACGGCGCCGAGCGGCTCACCGCCGTTCACCCCGCGGGCCAAGAAGGTCCTCGAGCTCTCCTTGCGCGAGGCGCTGCAGCTCGGGCACAGCTACATCGGCACCGAGCACATGCTCCTCGGCCTGGTGCGTGAGGGCGAGGGTGTGGCGGCCCAGGTGCTGGTCAGCCTCGGGGCCGACCTGGGGAGGGTGCGCCAGCAGGTGATCCAGCTCATGTCCGGCTACCAGGGCAAGGAGGCGGTCGGTGCCGGCCAGGGGTCGTCGTCGGACGCTCCTTCCGGCTCGCCGGTGCTCGACCAATTCGGGCGCAATCTCACCCAGCTCGCGCGCGACGGCAAGCTCGACCCGGTCATCGGCCGGGAGAAGGAGATCGAGCGGGTGATGCAGGTCCTCTCCCGCCGCACCAAGAACAATCCCGTCCTGATCGGAGAGCCCGGCGTCGGCAAAACGGCGATCGTCGAGGGCTTGGCCCAGAAGATCGTCTCCAACGACGTGCCCGAGACTCTGGGCGGCAAGCAGCTCTACACCTTGGATCTCGGCGCCCTGGTGGCGGGCAGCCGCTACCGCGGGGATTTTGAAGAGCGGCTGAAGAAGGTGCTGAAGGAGATCCGCACCCGCGGCGACATCATCCTGTTCATCGACGAGCTGCACACCCTTGTCGGAGCCGGCGCGGCAGAAGGGGCCATCGATGCCGCGTCCATCCTCAAGCCGATGCTGGCTCGTGGGGAGCTGCAGACGGTGGGCGCCACCACCATCGACGAGTACCGCAAGCACCTGGAGAAAGACGCGGCATTGGAGCGTCGCTTCCAGCCGGTGAAGGTGGAGCAGCCGACCGTGATGCTCACCATCGACATCTTGAAGGGTCTCCGGGACCGTTACGAGTCGCACCACGCGGTCACCATCACCGACCAGGCGCTCGTGGCCGCGGCGAACCTCGCCGACCGCTACCTATCGGACCGGTTCCTGCCGGACAAGGCGATCGACCTCATCGACGAGGCCGGAAGCCGGCTCCGCATCCGCCGGATGGCGACGCCGCCTGGGTACAAGAAGCTGGAC
>JAJYZN010000080.1 GCA_021799915.1 Actinomycetes bacterium | reverse complement strand
GCCCTCCCCGCCCGCCGTCTCCGGGGCGGTCCCGCCCGCCGTCTCCGGGGCGGTCAGGTCGCCAGGGGAGGAAGCGGACCCGCTCACCCGGTTCCCGCCCGTCCCTCACCACTGCCGTCACCACCGCATCGAGGCCGAACCGTCGCTGGAGGGAGGTCAGAACCCCGGCCGCCCGGACGTCGGCTGTGCTGGTCTCTCCCCAGAACCCCGACTGTCGGTTCCGCAGCTCGGGACCCTGCTGGAGCGCCGCCAGGTGGGCCCCGAGCCCCACGGCCCGGTGCCCTGGGTGCTCCCCCTCGGCGCCTTGGGCCAACCGGTGGTACCGAAGCCCGGCGGTCCCGAAACGGGCGAGCACGTCTCGCGCCGGGACCGCTGCGAACTGGCCCAGGGTGTGCAAGCCCAGGCGCGGCAGGAGCTCGGACAGCACGGGTGTGCCCAGGGTCGCCACGGGCCACGGCGAGAGGAAGGCTGGGGTGCCTCCCTCGGCCACCACGATCCCGGACCGGGCGGCCAGACCGGCGGCGAAGAGCCCGTCGGCGACACCGAGCTGCACTGGACCCCCAGCTCTGAGCGTCGGGTCGACGGGGTCGGCGGGGTCGAGCGTCGGGTCGACGGGGTCGAGCGTCGCCGTGACCAGGTCGGTGACCCGGTCGAGCACCGCTCCCTCGCCGCCGAGGTAACGGGACGGCCCCCGGATCGGCAGCGCGCAGACGCCCGGACGGACGGGATCGATCCACGGGCACACCTCGGTCAGCACGTCGACGATACGGGCGAACTGGCGGAGGCGGTGACCACCGTCCTCGCCGTCAGAGGACGACGAAGACCCCCCGGTGACGAAGGTGAGCGAGGGGCAGATCACCAGGAGGAGACGCTCCACGGGCGAACCCTCACGCCGGAGCGACGCGCCCGGCCGCGTCGGGGAGCCACAGCTCTCGCTCGACCGGTCGGGCCCCGCTCCCGTGCCCCTGGACCACCACCGAGACCCGACGGGCTTGGAGGGAGCCGAAGCCACGACCGAGCCCCTGCCAACGACCGTCCGTCACCCGCAGGTGCACGTCGGCGGGAGCCGGCCAAGCCGGCGATGTGCCGACGACCACCAGGACGGCGTGCCGGTGGCGCGCCCGGGCGACGAGCTGGCGGGCCGCGGCCGGGCGAGGCCGGCCGGAGGAGTTGGCCACCACGACGTCCATCCCATCGAGCAGCATCCCGACCACCTGGGTCCACGGGACCGGGGGGGCGTGGATCACCGCCAGGCGATCCAGATCGACCCCGTACCCCACCATCGCCAAGGCTCCGACGTCTCCCACACCCACCAGACCGCACCACGAACCGGTGCCCGAGATCCGGCCGATCAGGGCCAGTGCCAAGCTGAGGCTCCCCTCCCCCGAGCAGCGCACGACGCTGCCCCGCCGCAACCCGCCGTCGGGGAGGCACGGTGCCAGGGGATCGTGGACCACCAGGACCCGGGTCCGGCTGGTGCTGGTGGGCCGGGCCCGTTCGGCCAGGACCCCGAGTGCCGGGGGACCAGGGGGATCGGGGTGACCTCGAACCGTGCCGACCACCCCCCCGGAGGTGAGCTCCCCATAGACGAACATATGTTCGCTACCGTACATCAGCCAAGCCCCCTCCGCCGGTGCGAGAATCACGGGATGGACCCGGAGCGGGCAGTGGCATTCGATCGGAAGTTCGGGCGGTGGTTCTACCCGGTCCACCGCCGGCTCTACCGCCTGACCGGCGGGTTCATCGGTCACCGCTCCCCCGCCGGACCCATGCTGCTGCTGACCACCACCGGCCGTCGGACCGGTGAGCTGCGGACCACCCCCCTCCTCTACATGCCCGACGGGGATGCCGTCATCGTCGTGGGCTCGAACGGAGGCCGGGACCAACCCCCAGGCTGGCTGCTGAACCTCGAGGCCCACCCGGTGGCCAGGATCCAGGTCGGACCGCGCAGGAACCCGGTCAAGGCGTCCGTGCTACGCGGCCCGGATGCGGCGCCCCTCTGGCCCCGGCTCGTCGACCACTACGCCGGATGGGGCCACTACCGGACTCTGACCGATCGCGAGATCCCCGTGGTCCGCCTCACCCCCACCTGAACCACCTGCCGTGCCACCTGAGGGAGAGAATCTCACCATGCCGAACCGGACTTCCCCTTCCACTCGCCGCAAACGGCTCCTGCTCGTTGCCGCGGCCGTGGTGGTGCTGGTCGGCGCCGCCCTCGGCGGGCTGGCGCTCTCGTCGACGGGTGGCCAGCGATCTCCCGGGGCGTCCAGCCAATCCCCATCCGCATCAGCTGCCCGACCCGTCATCGACCAGACGCCCCGCCAGATCCTGGCCGCGGCGACCGCCGCCCAAGCCCACGTCCACGGCATGCATGTACGCGGTGCGATCACCGCCGCCGGCGTCGGCGTGACCTTCGCCCTCGACGTGACGGGGGCGGGTAACGGCAAGGGCATCTTCTCGGAGCGTGGGACGTCGATCACGATCGTGAAGTCGGGCTCGACGTTGTACCTCTACGCCGGGTTGGCATTCTGGGAGAAGAACGGCGATCCGCTGCACGCGGCCGCTCTCAGCGACAGGTGGCTGGACGCGCCGGTGGGCGAGGCGGACTTCACCTCCCTGTCGCAGTTCTTCGAACCGTTCCGCTTCACTACCCAGCTCTACCCGGCTGGAAGTGGCGCCATCCGTAAAGGAGCGCCCACGACGGTCTCGGGCCAAAGGGCGATCCCGCTCACCGGCGCAGTGACCACCGGCGGCATCACTCAGACGACCACCCTCTACGTCGCCGCCACCGGCACTCCCTACGTGGTCGAGGCGTCGGCTTCCAAGGGAAGCGAGAAGGCGGTCATCGAGTTCAGTAAGTTCGGCGAGAAGGTCACCGTGAAGGCACCTCCCCATGCGACCGGCTACGCGACGATCGTCAACCCCGGTTGAGCCGGAGCGCTGACGCCCGAGGCCGGTGGCTCGGAGACCTGACGGCTGAACTTCCGGTCCCAGGCGGTGAGGTCGGGGGTGGAGCCACCGTCTCCGGTAGCGTCGACTCGGTGGTCGATCCAACCACGATGAGCCGGCGGGAATTCATGCGCCGAGCCGGTGCGACGGCCACGGTCCTCGGTTCAGTGGCCGGCCTGGGGTCGGTGGCCGCGGCGTGCAGTTCGACGCCATCACGGCGAAACGGTCCCACCACGAACCCTGGGAAGAGGGCACCGGACACCCGGAAACTCACGACGCCGTCCGAGCCACCCCCGTGGACAGACTTGGCCCGTTCGCTGAACGGCAGACTGGTCCTCCCCTCGGACGCGGCCTTCGACGTGGACCGGGAGCTCTACAACGAACGCTTCGACACCATCACCCCGGCGGCGATCGCCTACTGCCAGTCGCCCTCCGACGTGCAGCGGTGTGTGGGGTTCGCCCGTTCCCATGGCGTCCCGGTGGCCGCTCGGTCGGGTGGTCACAGCTACGGGGGCTACTCGTCCACCACCGGTCGGGTGGTCGACGTGACCTCGATGTCGGCCGTGTCGCTGCAGCCCGGCGGGTCGACAGCGGTGATCGGTGCCGGCGCCCGGCTCATCGACGTGTACAGCACACTCGCCCAGCACGGGCTCTTGGTCCCGGGAGGATCGTGCCCGACGGTGGGCATCGCCGGGTTGGCGCTGGGCGGCGGGGTCGGCGTGGTCAGCCGACGTTTCGGCCTCACCTGCGACCACTTGGAATCGGTCCAGCTGGTCACCGCCGACGACCGTCTGGTCACCGCCGATGCCGGGACGAACCAGGATCTGTACTGGGCCTGCCGGGGTGGAGGCGGGGGGAACTTCGGGATTGTCACGTCGTTCACCTTCCAGGTCGACCCGATCCCACCGCTCGCCCTCTTCACGTTGGAGTGGCCCTGGTCCGCCGCGTCCACCGTCCTGGGTGAGTGGCTGGCATGGCTTCCCTCCACCCCTCCCGAGCTCTGGGCGAACTGCCAGCTGCTCTCCGCCGGAGCGGCGGGTGGCGCTACACCGCTCTCGTTACGGGTCACCGGTGTGTACTGCGGTCAAGCGGCAACGCTTTCCGGCCTCCTCCAGCCGCTCGTCTCGGCCGTGGGGTCGACACCCTCGTTCCGCTTCGTGGGACCCGAGCCCTACATGAAGGCGATGCTCATCGAGGCCGGGTGCGAAGGGTCCACCGTCGCCGAGTGCCACCTTCCGACCCAGAACCCGGCCGGCACCCTGAGCCGCTCGGCGTTCGCGGCCAAGTCCACCTACCTCACCGGGCCACCCGGCGGGACCGGGGTGACAGTGATGGTGCGCGCCGTCGAGGCACTGGCGAACGAAATTCCCGGCGTCGGGGGTGGAATGGTCTTCGATGCCTACGGCGGGGTGATCCACTCCGTTGCTCCCGGATCCACGGCATTCGTGCACCGTGACGCCCTCGCCGGCCTCCAGTACAGCGTGAGCTGGTCCCAGAGCGCGTCGGCCGCCACCATCGCCGATGCCACCGCCTGGCTCGCAGCGACTGAGTCCGGCATCGGTCCGTACGCAAAGGGAGCGTACGTGAACTACATCGATCCGACGTTGGTCGACTGGGAGGTGGCCTACTACGGAGCCAACCTGGCGCGCTTGCAGCGAGTGAAGACTTCGGTGGATCCCGACGACTACTTTCATTTCGCCCAGTCGATCCCGGTCTCCCCTCCAGCCTCTACCAGATCCTAAAGTGATCTTTCGTGCTTCCTGGTAGGCCGCTCCGGTGAGCGAGTTTCGGTGATCAAATATCTGGGCTCCAAGCGGCGTCTGGTCCCGGTGCTCGAGTGCCTGGCCGCGGCGAGCGGAGCGAAGACGGCCCTCGACCTGTTCACCGGCACCACCCGGGTGGCCCAGGCGTTCAAGCGCCAGGGGATCCACGTGACGGCGGTCGACGTGGCCCGCTACGCCGAGGTGTTCGCCCGCTGCTACATCGAGAGCGACGGCGACACCGTGGACCTCGGCGAGCTGTCAGAGATCATCGGCGATCTGAACCTCCTCCCCGGTGAGGCGGGGTACTTCACCGACACCTTCTGCGAGAAGTCGAGGTTCTTCCAACCGGCGAACGGTGCTCGGATCGACGCCATCCGCAACGTCATCGACGCCCGTTTCACCGGCACCGCCCTCGAGCCCATGCTGCTCACCAGCCTCCTCGAAGCGGCCGACCGGGTGGATTCGACGGTCGGACTGCACATGGCCTACGTGAAGTCCTGGGCGCCACGGTCGTACCGGCCGCTGGAGCTCCGCCCGCCCGAGCTGCTGGCCGGAGCAGGAAGAGCCCATCGTGGCGACGCTCTCGCCTTGGCGCCGACCTTGGGATCCTTCGACTTCGCCTACCTCGATCCTCCGTACAACCAGCACCGCTACTACACCAACTACCACATATGGGAGACGTTGGTGGCGTGGGACGCGCCCGAGCACTACGGCGTCGCCTGCAAGCGCGTCGACTCGCGCGACCCGGCGAACAAGAGCGCATTCAACTCCAAACGTTCGATGCCCACCGCGCTCCGCCAGACGGTCCAGGCGGTGGACTGCGAGCTCCTGGTCCTCTCGTACAACGACGAGTCGTGGCTGGACCTCGATGCGCTCCACGACATGTGTGGGCACCATCACGAGATCACGACCCTGGAGTTCGACTCCGCCCGCTATGTGGGAGCCCGCATCGGGATCCACGACCCGACTGGACGCAAGGTCGGGACCGTGTCCCACCTGCGGAACCGTGAGTTCCTGGTGCTGGCCGGTGCAGCCAATGCCGTCCGCAGGGCACGGGCCGGCCTGGGAGAACAGTCCTCGCTCTCACGACCACCCGGACCGGCGGCCCCCCGAAGCCCAAGGCCGTCCGTGGCTCCCGATGACACGGCGCGGCCGGTCGGGCGGGTGCGGTCGAGCTCGTGACCCACCGTCGCTCCCGCCTGTCCGAGGTCGACCTCACCCTTCGGATCTCGGCCGAAGAGGAGGCCCAGCAGCTGGCGGCCGCCCAGCGTCGCCTCCTGCACCTCCGACTGATCAACGGCGGTCAGCTCGGCGACGGCCGTCTCGGGCCTCCGGTCTGCGTGGTCTTCGAAGGGTGGGACGCTTCGGGGAAGGGTGGCGCCATCAAGCGCCTGGTGGCTCCTCTCGACCCTCGACACGTCCGGGTGGCCCAGTTCGGGGCACCGGACTCCGACGGACTCCGTCATCACTTCCTCTGGCGTTTCTACCCGTCGCTGCCGGGATGGGGTGGGATGGCGATCCTGGACCGGTCCTGGTACGGCCGCGTCCTGGTGGAGCGCGTGGAGGCGCTGGCCACCGAGGAGCAGTGGCGACGAGCGTACGAGGAGATCCGGCAGTTCGAGTGGTCGCTGGCCGAAGAGGGAATGGTGCTCATCAAGATCTGGACCCACATCTCTCCCGAAGAACAGCTCAAGAGGTTCGAAGCCCGCCAGGCCGATCCGCTCAAGAGGTGGAAGCTCACCGACGAGGACTGGCGGAACCGCGACAAGTGGGCCGCCTACGAGGAGGCGGTCGAAGACATGCTCGAGCTCACCGATCACCGCAACGCGCGCTGGCACGTCATCCCCAGTGAGCAGAAGCGGTACGGGCGTGTCGCCGTCATCCGCACCGTCATCGCCGGCATCGAGGAGGGGATGCGTCGATGGGGGATCGAACCGCCTCCGTCCACCGGTGCCGACTACGATGAGAGCGAGTAAGCAACGGCCGTCGGGGGACCAGCAGCACGGGCGGTCAGGTCGGTCGGTGACTATAGGGGGCACATGAGCGGAGCACCGACACCGCCAAGGACAGGGGCGCCCCACGGAGCGCCACCGCCGTACGGAGCACCGCCGTACGGAGCACCGCCTCCACCGAATTGGGCGCCCCCGCCGTACGGAGCACCGCCGTACGGGCACCCTGGCTACGCTCCGCCGGTCATCTTCTTCGATCCGGTACTCGGGGTACCTCTCGCCCACTGGTGGAAGCGTCTCGTGGCCTGGATCGTCGACGGTGCCGTCATCGGCGCCGCCTTCTATGTCCTCTACTTCGTCGTGCTCATTCCTACCTTCTTCGCTTCGGTGCTCACAGCCAGCCGACGCGCCACCAACACCGGGGTGCCCGTCGGTCTCGTCGTCGGACTGGTGATCTTCGGCGCGCTGGCCGTGGTGCTTCCGGTTCTCTACTTGGCCATCGGAGACGGCACGATGCGCGGCCAGACCTTGGGAAAGCTGGCCATGGGTATTGCCGTCCGTGACGCGCGGGGGAATTCCGTGATCGGTTTCTGGAGAGGGCTCGGGCGCACCTCCTTCAATGTGCTCCTGGCTGTCATGTTCGAGCTTCCCCTGGTCATCGGGAACCTGGCCCCACTCTGGGACCACCGGCGCCAGTCATGGGCCGATCACGTGGCCCGCTCAGTCGTCGTCGATCTCCGTCCCTGAGCTCCAGAAGCACCGGCGCGGCGACATCGGGCGCCAATCCGTGATAGCCAGAAGACATGGACTTCCGACGCACCCCGGTCACTGCCATGGCCCAACTCGTCCGGTCTGGACGGGTCTCGGCCCGGGAGCTCGCTCGTGAGTCCCTGGCCCGGATTGAGGAGCTGAACCCGACGGTCAACGCCTTCGTCGCCGTCGACGCCGAGCGTGCCCTGGACCAGGCGGCAGCGGTGGACCAGATCGTGGCCACCGGAGGTGATCCGGGCCCGCTTGCCGGAGTTCCGATCGGCGTGAAGGACGCCGAGGACGTGGCCGGCTACTGCACCCGGAACGGCTCCGCGCTGCTGAACGGATCGGCACCTGCCGTGGACGACTCCATCCAGGTCGCCCGCCTTCGGGCGGCCGGCTGCGTGGTCGTGGGCAAGACGAACCTCCCCGAGTTTGCCTGGTCGGCACACACTTCCAATGTCACCTTCGGCACGACGAAGAACCCCTGGAACCTCGACCACAGTGCCGGAGGGTCGTCAGGCGGTTCGGCCGCCGCCCTGGCCTCCGGAATGGTCCCCCTGGCCACCGGCTCCGACGGCGGGGGCTCGATCCGGATCCCCTCGTCGTGCTGCGGACTCTCGGGGATGAAGCCTTCTCTCGGGCGGGTTCCCGCCGGTGGCTCGCATGGGCCTGGATGGCTCGACCTCTCCACCCAGGGGCCGATGGCCATCCGGATCGCCGATGTGGCGGCCGCCCTCGAAGTTGTCGTCGGGCCGGACCCCAGCGATCTGCGGTCCCTACCTCGCCCTGAGGCCAACTGGAGCGACGCCATAAGCGATCCGCACGTCCCGACCCGGGTGGCCTGGTCTCCCACGCTCGGCTACGCCCCAGTGGACGCCGTCGTTCTCGAACGGTGTGAACAGGCACTGGCCGCCCTCGAGACCCTGGGGGCCGAGGTGGTCGAGGTGGAGTCGATCTTCGACGTCGATCCCGTCGGAGATTGGCTGACGATGGTCGGAGCGTGCCTCTTACGGACGATCGGACCCTTCCGAGACTCTCCCGACTGGGCCAGCGTCGATCCTGTCCTCGCCGCACTGGTTGATGCCGCCCGTCACACGACCGCCGTGAACCTCGTCGAGGTGTTCGACCAGTGCCACCGTATGAACCTGGCCCTGGTGTCCCTCTTCCACGACGTCCGCTTGCTCATCACCCCAACCATCGCGGGACCCCCTCCACCGCTCGATCTCAATGGCGCCGGCCTGATCAACGGTGAGGTCGATGCCAATTGGGCCCGGTTCACCTACCCCTTCAACATGACCCGATCACCGGCC
Source organism: Actinomycetes bacterium (assembly GCA_021799915.1). The sequence goes on along the minus strand of JAJYZN010000080.1, from coordinate 3,003 downwards.
GCGACGGTCTGCGTCGGAACCGACAGTGCAGGTCTTCCGATCGGACTCCAGCTCGTCGGTCCCCAACACGCCGACATGGCCGTGCTCCGGGCCGCCGCCGCCCTCGAAGCCGCCATCGGGTTCGACCGTCTGGCCCCACTCACTCCCCGACGCGGAACCTGATGCCGGGCCTGCTGGCATACTGATCGAGACAGGACGGCAACGGGAAGTCGACTAGGACACTGGAGGATCAGATGGCAATCACCTCGATCGGAGACGTGGTCCGCCACGTCGGAGACGACGATGCCCCTTGGGTCGATACCGGTTACGGCGTTGACCTCAAAGTTGTTCGCTTCGACTCCACGCAGGGAACGTGGGTGATCCGGAACCGATTCCGACCTGGCACCCGACTCCAAATCCACCGCCACACCGGACCAGTCGATGGGTTCACGCTGGCCGGGCGTTGGCACTACCTCGAGTACGACTTCTATTCGACGGCCGGTTCCTACATCTACGAGCCGGCTAACTCAGTACACACCCTTGACGTCCCCGCAGACAACACCGAAGACACCGACGTCCTGTTCGTCATAGAGGGTGCGCTGTTGAACCTCGATCCTGACGGCAACGTCGAGACCGCGACCGACGGACCGGGCATTCTCGACGCCTACTTCGCCCTTCTGGAAGCCGAGGGCAAGCCCCGGCCCAACGGATTGATCGTCTGAGCCCACGATGGGGGACCGGTCGCGACCAGGCGGCGATCTCGCCGCCGGCCTGACCGATCCCTCCGTCTACGCCGATGATCCCCACGGCCTTTACGCTCGGCTCCGCGCCGAGGCCCCGGTCGCCTGGCACCCCGACGCCGGGTTCTGGGCCGTCAGCACGCATGCCGAGGTCCAAGCGGTAGGGACTGATCCGACCACTTTCTCGTCGGCCTCGGGAATCCTGGTCGACGAGATCGGCACTCACTACGCGTCGCCACCCACCATGATGCACACCGATCCACCTCTCCACACCCGATACCGGCGGCTGGTCCAACCGGGCTTCAAGCCCAGTATCGTCCGGGGGCTCGAACGCTCGATCAGGTCCAAGGCACAAGCTCTCGTTGACACTCTCGCCGTAGGAAAGCCCGTCGACGTCGTACCTGCACTCTGTGTCCCGTTCCCGTTGCAGGTGATCTGCGAATTGCTCGGGGTCGACGGGGACCAGTGGCCCACCTTCTACCAGTGGTCTGAGGCGGCAATTCCCGGAGCCACGGAATGGCCGGAGCAACGCAAAGAAGAGCTCTTGGCCCAGATGTGGTCCTTCCTGGTCGGTGTGGCGTCCGAACGCCGCGCCGCGCCCCGAGACGACGTGGTGTCCGCCCTGGCGACGGCGGCACCAGGCGGGGACCGCCTCTCCGACGACGAGCTAGCCATGTTCCTCATCCAGCTTCTCGTCGCTGGGAACGAGACCACTCGCAACCTCCTGGCCGGTGGCCTCGCGGCACTTTCCCAAGCCCCTGAGCAGTGGTCACGCCTTCGCCGTGATCACTCCCGCGTACCGGCGGCCGTCGAAGAGCTGCTGCGCTGGACCACTCCTGTGATCTCGTTCCTCCGGACGGCCCGCCGTGACACCATCCTGGCGGGCCAGCCGATCGCTGCCGGGGAGCCGGTCCTCATGATCTACGCGTCAGCCAACCGAGACGAAATGGTGTTCGGACCGACCTCCGACCGCCTGGACGTCGGCCGGGACCCCAATCCCCATCTCAGCTTCGGCTTCGGACCGCACTTCTGCCTCGGCGCAGCCCTGGCTCGCCTCGAAGCCCGGGTCGTGCTCGAGGAGATCATCGACCGTTTCTCCACCGTCGAGCCCGGCGGTCCAGTGGAACGCGCGTCGAGCTCCGTGATCGCCGGGGTACGGCACGCCCCGCTGATCTTCTCCCACTGATCCGGTTCTCACGGCCGTCGCAGGACGACCACGGGTCCAGCGGGGAAGCCGCTCACACATCGTGACATCACGTTCTGCTCTCGCCTGGTGACCCTGGGGTCACCCCTCAGGCCTCCGAACATCCGGCCCACCGACGACATTGCCGGTCCCAGCCATCAGTTCGGGGTCGCCCCCACGATGTCTGATACGGAGATGGGTGGGGAAAGGCCGGGAAGGGAACCGTAGAACTTCGCTGTGCCGAAGGCGAAGACGCCTCCATCAGCACCGATCAACCAGTATCCCCCTGTCGTGAACGTCGGGACGATTCCCACGATGGGCCGGTAGGGAGTGACAGAGAGGTGCGGGAGTGTTCCCTCGCCGGCCTTGAGAGCGTCGCCGAACGAGTACACACCGCCCCCCTTGGTCACCAGCAAGTACCCACCTCCTGTCGGCGTACCGGTGATCGAGCTGACGGCCGATGTGACGGGCACGGTTGGGAAGGACTTGGCCGACCCGAATGCCGTGACGGTGCCTGTTGCTTGCACCACCCAGTAGCCGGAACCCGACCGGGTTGCAGCGATGCCGACGACATCGGACACCTTCTCGCCCAGGCCCGGCAACGAGCCCAGGAAGGGCACATCCCCAAAGGCAAACACTCCTCCATCGGCACCGACCAGGTAGTAACCCCGGTCTGTGTTGGTCGCCACCATGCCGACGATCGGCATATTCGGGACAACCCCGAGCCCGGGAAGTGATCCGTAGAACCGCGCCGATCCAAAGCAGAACACGCCTCCGTCGGCCCCGACCAGGAAGTAGCCCGTGCCGGTGGTCGTCGGAGCAATCCCGACGATGGGCGCGGCCGGAGTGATCCCGAGCCCGGGAAGCGAGCCGTAGAACCCTCCGTGCTGTCCAGGCGCATCAAAGACGAACACTCCCCCGTCGGAATTCACCAGGTCGTAGCCGAGTCCTACCCTGGACACGCTGAAGGTCTGGGCGGTGCCGGTCGCTCCGTTGTAGTCGGTGCCGACTGTGACCTGGGCGGTGAGGGTGCAGGTCCCCACCCCGGTGAAGGTGACGTCGAGGCCTGTGGCCACCGTGCACACTGTCGGCGTCGAGGAG
>JAJYZN010000079.1 GCA_021799915.1 Actinomycetes bacterium | reverse complement strand
GTCGTCCGTGAGGCTGCCTGGCGCGTGCTCGGGCAGCGCCACTTCGACGCCCAGCTGATGGGCGGCATGGCGCTGCATTTCGGCTGGATCGCGGAGATGAAGACCGGGGAGGGGAAGACCCTGGTCTCCACCCTTCCCGTGTACCTCAACGCCCTGGCCGGCCAGGGGGTCCACGTCGTCACGGTCAACGACTACCTCGCCACCAGGGACTCGGAGTGGATGGGACAGCTCCACACCTTCCTCGGCCTCACCGTCGGCAGGGTCGGGCCGGACATTGACGACCCGGTGGCCAAGCGCGCCGCCTACGCGGCCGACGTGACTTACGGGACCAACACCGAGCTGGGCTTCGACTACCTCCGCGACAACATGGCTCGCAACCGCGAGGCGATGGTCCAGCGCGGCCACCACTTCGCCATCGTGGACGAGGTGGACTCCATCCTCATCGACGAGGCCCGCACCCCGTTGATCATCTCCGGACCGTCCAACGAGTCGGCGAAGCTCTACTACCAGTTCGCCGGCATCGTCCGGACCCTGCGGGTCGACGAGGACTACGAGGTCGACGAGGAGAAGCGGATCGTGGTGCCCACGGAGGCGGGCATCGAGAAGGTCGAGCGTCAGCTCGGGGTGGGCAACCTCTACGACGCGGTGGCGGTGAACTACGTCCATCACCTGACCCAGGCCCTCTACGCCAAGGAGCTCTACCGGCGGGACAAGGACTACCTGGTCGCCGGGGGCGAGGTGAAGATCGTGGACGAGTTCACCGGTCGCACCCTCGACGGCCGCCGCTGGTCGGACGGGCTCCACCAGGCGGTCGAGGCCAAGGAACGGGTCCGCATCAACGAGGAGAACCACACCTGGGCCACCGTCACCCTCCAGAACTACTTCCGTCTCTACGACAAGCTGGCGGGGATGACCGGCACCGCCGAGACCGAGGCGTCCGAGTTCGCCAACACCTACGACCTCCCGGTGGTGCCGATCCCGCCCAACAAGCCGCTGATCCGCATCGACCAGCCCGACCTGATCTACAAGACGGAGGAGGGCAAGTTCAACGCGGTGGTGGAGGACATCGTCGAGCGGCACGCGGCGGGCCAGCCCGTGCTCGTGGGCACGGCGTCGGTTTCGAAGTCGGAGCAGCTGTCCCGCCTCCTCGACAAGCGGGGCATCCCTCACGAGGTCCTGAACGCCAAGCAGCACTTCCGCGAGGCGGAGATCGTCGCCCAGGCCGGTCGGGTCGGCGGTGTGACGGTCGCCACCAACATGGCGGGCCGGGGCGTAGACATCATCCTCGGCGGCAACCCCGAGGGGCTGGCCCACCGGGAGGCGGCGGCGCGGGGGATCGATGGGTCCACCGACGAGGGCCAGGCGGCCCTGGTGGCCCTGCAGGCCGAGCTCGAGTCGGTGTGCACCTCCGAAGGTGAACGGGTGCGCGAGCTCGGGGGCCTCTACGTGCTCGGGAGCGAGCGCCACGAGAGCCGTCGCATCGACAACCAGCTGCGCGGCCGGTCCGGCCGCCAGGGGGACCCGGGGGAGAGCCGGTTCTTTCTGTCGCTCGAGGACGACCTGATGCGGCTGTTCGCCACCGGCGCCATGAACTGGGTGATGGGGAGGGCCCTCCCCGACGACATGCCCATCGAGGCGAAGATGGTGACCAAGGCGATCGAGCGGGCGCAGAACACGGTGGAGGGACGCAACGCCGAGTCGCGCAAGGACGTCCTCAAGTACGACGACGTGATGAACGAGCAGCGCAAGGTGATCTACCGCCGCCGGCTCCAGATCATCGAGGGGGAGGACCTCCGTGAGGAGACGGTCGAGCTCCTCGAGGAGACCATCACCGCCGTGGTCACCTCCGCCTGTCCGAGCGAATTCCCCGAGGAGTGGGACCTGGCCAGGCTCGTCGTGGAGATCACCCAGTACTACCCGACCCGGTTCACGGCCGACGAGCTGGCCGAGGCGACCACGGTCGGTCAGCTCACCGAGAGCATCCTCACCGAGGCGCTCGACCTCTATGCCGCACGTGACGAGTCGATCCCGGGCGGCGCGGAGACGGCGCGCCAGCTCGAGCGGGACATCATGCTCCAGATCATCGACCAGCGCTGGCGGGACCATCTGGCCGACATGGACTACCTGCGTGAGGGGATCAACCTCCGGGCCATGGGCAACCAGGATCCTCTGGTGGCCTGGCAGCGGGAAGGGTTCGCCCTGTTCGCCAAGTTGATGGAGGGTATCCAGGACGACTACCTCCGCTACGTGTTCCACGTGCAGGTGCTGTCCGAACCGGCCGCCGAGCCGGACCTCGACCAGGCCCGGTACGTGGCGGCCGACGACCCGGTGCAGGACACCGCCTCGTTCGCCTCGCTCGCCGCCTCGGTGGCCGAGGCCCTGCCGGCCGACGAGCTGGCCGGGGTGGCGTCCCCGTCCGGCGGGACCTCCGGGCTGGCTGCCGGTGCGGGCGGCGCTCCGGCCGGGGGGGCGCAGGCCCGGTTCTCCGACGACGGCGAGACCCAGGTGCCGATCGTGAAGTCGGAGCGGGAGAAGGTGGGACGGAACGACCCCTGCTGGTGCGGCAGCGGGAAGAAGTTCAAGTTCTGCCACGGCGCCAACTGAGATGCCCGGTGGTGAACCCCCCTCCCGGGGAGGCTCGGTATCCGACCGGGTGGACGTTCCCGGCGCCATCGCCGCGGCCACCGAGCGCCTCGCGGAGGCGGCGCGGTTCCTCGGCCGGGAGTCTCTGGTAGGACGGCGGACCGAGCTCGAGGCGGAGGCGTCGGCCCCCGGCCTCTGGGACGACGCCGACCACGCCCGCCGCGTCACCACCGAGCTCGGACGGGTCAGCGAGGACCTCGAGCTCCTCGACGCCATGACCGAGCGGCTGTCCGACGCGGAGACCCTCTACGAGCTGGAGCGGGAGGAGGGGGACCCGTCGCTCCGGGCGGAGACCGAAGAGGTGCTCGCCGACCTCGACGCCCGGCTCCGCTCGTTGGAGCTTCGGGCCCTGTTCGCCGGGGACCACGACGACAGCGACGCGGTGGCGGAGATCCACGCCGGGGCGGGCGGCACCGATGCCCAGGACTGGGCGGAGATGCTCCTGCGGATGTACTCGCGGTGGGCCGAGCGCCGTGGCTTCGACGTCGAGGTGGAGGAGGCGACGCCTGGCCAGGAGGCCGGCCTGCTCTCCGCCACCTTCATCGTGAAGGGGCGGTACGCCTTCGGGATGCTGGCCGCCGAGCGCGGGGTCCACCGGCTGGTGCGGATCTCGCCGTTCGACGCGCAGCACCGTCGCCAGACCAGCTTCGCCTCGCTCGACGTGGTGCCTTTCATCGAGGACCTCTCCGGCGAGGTGGAGATCGACGAGAAGGACCTCCGCATCGACACCTACCGGTCCTCGGGGGCGGGGGGCCAGCACGTCAACAAGACGGACTCCGCGGTCCGCCTCACCCACCTGCCCACCGGCATCGTCGTCTCGTGCCAGAACCAGCGCAGCCAGCACCAGAACAAGGCGAAGGCGATGCAGGTGCTCGGGGCCAAGCTGGCGGAACGCCAGCGGGCGGAGCACCTGGCCACTCTGGACGCCCTGTCGGGGGACCGCACCGACAACGCCTGGGGGAACCAGATCCGCTCGTACGTCCTCGCGCCCTACCAGCTGGTGAAGGATCTCCGCAGCGGCGAGGAGACCGGCAACGTGGACGCGGTGCTGGACGGGGACCTCGACCGGTTCATCGAGGCGGAGCTGCGCCGCCAGGCCGAGCTGCGGCGGCCGCGTACCTGAGCGTCGGGGCAGGCGTCGACGCGAACGGCCGGCCCGGCCGTGGACGCACGTGGTCCGGCGATCGTCCGAGGTCAGCGGGGGTTGCACCCCGGAGGGCTCGAGGGCCGGTAGGATAGGCGGATCGGCACTCCGCACCGGCTCGCTCGTCTCCTGCCGTCCCGGCCCCGATCCGTCGGCGACTCCGGCGGTGTCGTCCGCTCCCGACGCCCGGACCCCGATCTCCGTATGGCACGCAACCGATGATCACCTTCCAGAACGTCACGAAGACCTACAAGGGTTCCACGGTCGCTCTGCGCGACTGCACCGTCGAGATCGACAAGGGCGAGTTCGTCTTCCTGGTGGGCCCCTCCGGTTCGGGGAAGACCACCTTCATCCGGCTCCTCCTGCGCGAGGAGGTGCCGGACTCCGGGCGCATCTGGGAGGCGGGGAGGGAGATCGGGCAGCTCTCGAAGTGGCGCATCCCCTATCTCCGCCGCAACATCGGCTGCGTCTTCCAGGACTTCCGGCTGCTGCCGAACAAGAGCGTCTTCGAGAACGTGGCCTTCGCCCTCGAGGTGATCGGCCGCCCCAAGCACGTGATCGCCACCCAGGTCCCCCAGGTCCTCGATCTGGTCGGCCTGACGAAGAAGAGCGACAACCTCCCCGGGGAGCTCTCGGGCGGCGAGCAGCAGCGGGTCGCCGTCGCCCGCGCCTTCGTCAACCGGCCGCTGATCCTCTTGGCCGACGAGCCCACCGGTAACCTCGATCCGACGACCAGCCTCGGGATCATGCGCTTGCTCGACCGCATCAACCGGACCGGGACGACCGTCGTGGTCGCCACCCACGACGCCGGCATGGTGGACCAGATGCGCCGCAGGGTGATCGAGCTCGACCGGGGCACCATGGTGCGCGACCAGGCCCGGGGTGTCTACGGCATCGACAGCGCGGTGGCGGCCGCGGGTGCCGGATCGCCGACGGGGGTGCTGGTGGAGGAGGCCCCCGGGCCGGAGCCGACCGACCTCGAGGGCGACGGGACCGTGCGCAATAGGCTGGGGGCCTGATGCCGGTCTCCGCCGGCTACGTGGCGCGTGAGGCGACCTCCAACTTGTGGAGGAACCGCCTGATGACGATGGCCGCCATCTTGACGGTGGCGGTGTCCCTGGCGCTGGTCGGGTCCGCGCTCTTGTTGAAGCAGGGGGCCACCACCGCGACGGTGCGGTGGCAGCAGGGTGTCAACGTGATCGTCTGGGTCGACCCCGGCGCCAGCACCGTGCAGAGCCAGGCCATCCACTCGCAACTGGTGTCCAATCCCCTGGTCAAGACGTGCACCTACCGGAGCCAGGCCTACGACTACGCGGAGGCGCAGCGCCTCCTGCCCGCCCAGGAGGTCGCCGCCACCCAGCTGTCGGACTACCCGTCCTCGTTCCGCTGCGCCCTCTTCAACCCCTCCGAGGCGACGGTGGTGAAGCAGGAGTTCACCGGCAAGCCCGGCGTGAACTCGGTCGAGTTCCAGGCGGCCCAGATCCGCACGATGCAGAACGTGATCCACATCCTCCAGTGGGTGTTCCTCTCGGTGGCGGTGGTGCTGCTGCTCTCGGCGTCGGTCCTCATCCTCAACACCATCCGGATCGCCATCTTCGCCCGGCGCCGGGAGGTCTCGGTGATGAAGCTGGTGGGGGCCACCAATTGGTTCATCCGGCTTCCCTTCATGGCCGAGGGTCTCATCCAGGGCATCGTCGGCTCGGCGGTCGCGGTGCTGGTGGTCCTCGGGCTCTACTGGGGGATCGGGCTGAACACGGCCAAGACGGTGGCCAACCAGGGCAGCCTGATCGCCCAGATGTCGATGAGCGGCTGGGAGGTGGCGGGCACCTGCATCGTGGTCGCGCTGGTCGGCATCGGCGTGGGAGTGGTGGGCTCCGCCTTCGCCGTGCGTCGTTTCCTCGACGTCTGACCCGCCGGGGCCGGGGCCGCCGGTCGGGTCAGGACGGTGCGACGTTGGTGGTGCACGAGTTGCCGGCGGGCTCACCGGCCAGCCTGGCCGAGATCCACCTCACCACCGTGCTCTGGGCCCGCTGGACGACGGTGCCGTGGTCCGCTCCCGGGAAGACGACGTAGTCGACGGTGTCGTGGTCGGTCCCGCACAGCCGCCCGTCGACCAGGGCGGCGGTGGACGGAGCGGGGACCAAAGGATCGGCGGAACCCTGGGCGACGAGGATGGGGGCCCGGGTCGGCGTCCCACCGGCGTCGTTCAGCTCCGCCAGGCGCTGGAGCGGCCGGTCGCGCCGCCAGGTGGGGAGGAAGACCTTGTCGGCGGCAAGCCCGGCGAACGCGGTGGAGAGGGTGCTGGCGCAGACCTGGTCGACTGCGGGGGCCAGGGCGATCGCCTCGGGCGTGAGGACCTGGCTCAGCGGATAGGTCCCGTAGACGGTCGACCAGTTGACGGCGGTCATGAAGGCGTAGACGGCCAGCGGGTCGGGCGTGTTGCCGAGCGTGGGCGGGAACAGTTCGGTGACGTTCGCCACCGGCGCCAGCGATACCTCGCCGGTGAGGAAGAGATCGGGGGCGTAGGTCGGGGCGATCTGACCGGCGAAGAGCGCGGCCTGGCCGCCCTGAGAGTAGCCGAGGACGACTACCGCGTCCGACGCACCCGATCCGACGAGGGCACGGGCGGCACGCGCGGCGTCGAGGACGGTGCGGGCCTCGCTGAGCCCCACCAGGTACGGATCGAGCCCCGGTGCTCCGAGGCCGGCGTAGTCGGTGGCGGTCACGATGGCCCCCATGGCGAGGAGCTGCGCCAGGTAGGGGATCGATCCGATGCCTTGGAGGGAGGGGGCGCAGCTTCCGGCGATGCCGGTGGTGCCGTGGGCCCACGACACGATCGGCCGTCCAGTGGCGGGGCCGGGGCCGCCGGGGACCACCACGGTCCCCGACACGGCCACGTCGGTTCCGGCGAGGGACTCCGAGTGGTAGAGGACGCGGTAGGCGGTGGTGCCGGCGGGGAGTCCCGGGCCCACCGGGATCGGCTCCGACCGGATCAGGGTGCCTGGCGGGGCCGGTGGCAGCGGCGAGGGCGGCTGGTAGAACGGATCGGGCACCGGATCGACGCCGGACCCGGAGGACCGCGTACCGGACACAGCCGCAGCGGGGAGTTCAGCCGCCGAGGTCGCCACCGGGGCGAGGGCGGAGGCGACCGCCAGCAGTCCGTCGGCGGCGGTCGCAGAGGCTGTAGTCCCGGCGGGGTCGGCGAGGAGACCGGGAGCGAGTGCCCCGCGGTGGGGCACCGACGGTGCGGCCAGGGAGACCGGTCCCCCGCACGCAGCGAGCAGCAGGCCCGAGACTCCGAGTGCCAGGGCCGCGAGCCGGCTCGCCACCTTGGGACGGTTTGACGGGGGCGGCGCCATCCTCAGCCAGCGTAGCCAGCCGCACCGTTCGACCGGGGTCAATCGGAAGCATGCGCCCGGGCGGGGACGCAACGGTGGTCGGCGTCCCACGCCCGGCCGCCCGACGCTCCTCGACTCCGTCAGGTGAGCCGCGACGTGTCACGGAATCGGCCGATTACGTGACACGCCCCGGGTGACCTGGTTTGCGGCTCAGGAGTGTCATGTAACCCGTCATTCAGCCTATGTCACGTGAACGGTTGGCATGCTGTTCAACGTGACAGTGCGCTCCGGGGCGGAAGGACCAAGATTGTCAAGAAGCCAGGGGGTGCGCCTGTTCTGCTATGAAGCGCTGGAGGTCGGCGACCGACACCACTGCTGGCGCGCTCGGCGTACTCGCCCGCTCGATGATCCACTGGCGAATGAGCGTCGTGGCCGGGATGTGCAAATCGGCCGCTTGGCTTCGGACCTGGTTCATAAGCGACTGCGGGAGTCGGATCGAGGTCGACACCAGGACCTCGTTGGCTGTGTCGGTCTGCAGCGTGGCGTCGGTGAAGTGCTCGGCCACGTCGGTGGTGTCGTAGTAGTCGCGGAGCTGGTCGATCTTCTCTTGGTCCATGTCAGTGGCTCCTTCGCCGGAACGCTCGTTTCTCGATGGCGGTCATGTCCCGGGCGGTGACTATGAAGTCTCGACCGTCCCCGGCTTCGGTGATGACGACGGGCAATAGCCGGCCGGCATCGGTCTGGCCCAGGACCTCGGTGGTGTCGTCGCGACCCGAGACGGCGAGGCGAGGTTGGCTGTAGAGGACCTGTTCAACTTCGAGTGGAGTCACGTTGTGGCGGGCGATGTGGGTTTCGGAGTCTTCGGTCCACATCACTTCCCCGAACACCGCTAGACCGTACCACAAGCGTGGTACGCAAGGGCCGATGATTGGAATGCGCGTGGATCCACCACGCACCGAGCGATGGGAAGTGTCCAGTAGTCCCCGAATGCGGCGGACCGCTGTTCAGCCGGCCCTCTCGACGCTGGTCGGCCCTCGGCGACCGCTCCGCAGGGTGTCCCACAGAGGCCCCCACCACCGGGCACCTTTCCGGGCGGGTCTAGCGGGTCACTACCGATGTCCTCGCCAGGCATCGGCCGGCTGCCGGCCACCCCGCCGGCTGCCGTCCCGTTCGACGATCCCCTTACGGGACAGGGTATGCCGGGCTGCGCAGCTGGCGTACCTACGGCGCGGTTTTCCTCGCTATGGCAGGATGAGCGTCCATGACGTTGGCCGGTCATCGTGACCGGTCCGTTGCGACGACCGGTGGAACTCGCCCCCTTCCTCTTCCACATGCTCAAACCGGTTGGTTGTAGGGGTCGCCACCAGGTCGGTACCAGCATCACCCAGCGTTCCCGTATGGCTCGATGATGAAAGTGGTGTCGTACAGGGTTTGCGACTGGAGGCGAGTTGGGATCTTGTAGCCCTGCATCCGTGCGTTTTGCTGGCTGTCAGCACCGACCACGAACGACTCCCGGCCATCTTTGGCATACGCCTGCGACGAGATCTGAATCGGGCCAAGCGCCAATGCTTGGGCGGGGTGCCAACCGTGGCTGGTGAGCCAACTTTGGTACCACGCATCGACAGTTGCCATCGGCGCGGTCGTCGCGGCGAACAAGCCTGCATCAGCTGGATTGGTCGAGCCGATGTAGTGAGCCTCTCCCGAACCGAAACGAGAAATGACGGTCGAGCCCGGATAGACGAGGGACGCCTCTGGCTGAGCTTGGATAAAGGAGTTCGGCACCGGGCAGGTCGGCAGTCCGTGGGCGTCACGGCCACACGACGAAGCAGACCCGAGAGTGCCGCAGCCGGCCGCCCCGAGCAGAAGTGCTCCGAGGACGACCGGCGTCAGGATCCGGGCGAGGGCGTGCTGGTGGTTAGGAACTCCCATCCCCCTCCTTGCTCGACCAACTCCATGTTCGCATGGAAGGGGGCCGGTGAACCCCCGCCCGTGCGCACGTCGAGGTCAACTCCCTGGGTCCAGTACGTCGAGCCGTTCTGCGTACTTTCCGACCCTGGTCCCGACAGTGGGCCAGTTCCAGTAGTCGGTGCACGGTCCCGGAGTCGGATAGACCGTCACGCCGCACGCCGCACGCCGCACGCCGCACGCCGCACGCCGCACGCGCGGCGAGGTGCCTGTGGATGACGATCCGCGCCGCCGGGATTGACGACGGCGAGCGGCTTCTCGGTCCCGGCGAGCCGGCTGGTCTCGCGCCGCGGCCGAGGCGCCCGAACGGGCCTCCCTCCCCCGGCTGCCCCTGCGTCTAGGCTCCCGGCAATGAAGGGTGTCATCCTCGCCGGTGGGACCGGCTCGCGTCTCCATCCGCTGACCCGCATCACCAACAAGCACCTGCTGCCCATCTACGACCGGCCGATGGTCAACTACTGCATCGAGGCCCTGGTCAACGCCGAGATCACCGAGATCATGCTGGTGACCGGGGGTACGCATGCCGGTGAGTTCCTCCGCCTGCTCGGCAACGGCCACGAGTTCGGCATCGACCGGCTCAGCTACGGCTACCAGGAGCGGCCGGGGGGGATCGCCGAGGCGCTCGGGCTGGCGGCGCGGTTCGTCGACGGTGACCCGGTACTGGTGATGCTGGCCGACAACGTCGTCGAACGGTCCATCCGACCGATGGTGGACGCCTTCCGGGCCGAGCCCGCTGGGGCGCGCATCCTGCTGACCCGGGTGGAGGAGGACGAGCACCTCCGGCACCTGGGAGTGCCCGTCTTCGACGAGGGCCGGATCACCGCGATCGAGGAGAAGCCGGAGGCGCCGCCATCGAAGTTCGGCGTCACCGGGATCTACTGCTACGACTCCGACGTCTTCGACGTCATCCCGACGCTGGCGCCCTCGGGTCGGGGCGAGCTCGAGATCACCGACGTCAACAACCACTACATCGGCGAGGGTGCGATGGCCTACGACATCCTGGAGGGGTTCTGGGGCGACGCGGGCGAGTCCATCGACGCCTACTACGCGGTGAACGACTTCGTGCGCGCTCACGGCGCCAACAAGGGCTGACCTCCGGGACCGGGACCGGTACCCGGGCCTCCGGGACCGGCACCTCGGCTCGGCGGCCGGGTTACCCAGCTCCGGCCGGGCACCGTCAGCTGGGCACCGTCAGCCGGGCACCGTCAGCCGGGCACCGTCAGGCTCCCCCACCCGGACGCGTGGCCAGCCACTCGGCCTCCGCCCGGCCCAGGGGGGTCGACGGGGGGCCGTCCACCATCGGCCAGAGCTCTTCGGCGATCCCCCGCCAGTCGGCGGTGGCGCCCAGCCGCGCCAGCAGGGCGTAGAGGCCCAGGTTGATCCGCTGCACGATCACGAACATGGCGGGGAGATCGACGGCCTTGGCGACCGGGCTCTTCGAGCTGAAGACCCGGCGCACCGTCTCCGACGCGTACTCGTGCTCGACGGTGCGAGGGCCCCGCTCTCGCACCAGGTCGTAGAAGTGCCCGAAGTAGCCGACCACCTCGTCGGTGCCCAACGTCGGGTCGGACCGCAGCAGGCCCACCTCCTCGAGCGTCCTCCGGTAACCCTCCGCGTCCCCGTTCAGCACCAGGGTGCGGATCATCTCGTGGAACACGGCGATCTCCGACGGGACGAACTCCTTGACCAGGCCGAAGTCGAGGAAGGTCACCTCCCCGCCCGGTCGGAACAGGTAGTTGCCGGGGTGGGGGTCGCCGTTGAACATCCCCATGCGGTTGATCCCGCGGAAGACGAACCGGAACAGCGTCTCCCCGGCCAGGTCCCGTTCCTCGGGGCTCCACCGCTCGACCTCGGAGAACCGGGCACCGGTGGCGAGCTCGGTGGTCAGCACCCGCCGGGTCGAGAGCTCGTCGACCACCGCGGGGATGTGGATGAACGGGTGCCCCCGGTAGACCTCGGCGAACCGTCGCTGGTTCGCCGCCTCGTGCACATAGTCGAGCTCCTCGGACAGCCGGTCCCGGAGCTCGGTGGCGAGCACCTTGGCGTCGAGCGACGGGAACAGCATCGGGAGCATGCGGGCGAGCAGCTCGGTGTTGGCGAGGTCGGCGGCGATGGCGTCGGCCACACCCGGGTACTGCACCTTCACCGCTACCGCACGGCCGTCCCCGTCCACGGCCCGGTGCACCTGTCCGATGGACGCCGCGGCCAGGGGAACCGGATCCCATTCGCGGAAGAGCGCCGCGGGGGGAGCGCCGAGCTCGCCGGCGACCACCGCCTCGGCCAGCTCCGGGTCCATCGGCGGGGCGTCTGCCTGGAGCTGCGCCAGCGCCACCCGGTAGGGCTCCGGCAGGCCGTCGTCGAGGAAGCTGGCGATCTGCCCCAGCTTCATCAGGGCCCCCTTCATGTTGCCCAGCGAGGCGGCGACCTGCTCTGCGGCGTGCCGCTCCGTCTCGGCGCGGATCTCGGCGCGGCGTCCGGGGCAGGCCCCCGGGCCCCGGGGCTCTCCGGTGACCCGTGTGGCCCCGAGGCGGCCGGCCATGCCCTCCTCGCCGCGGAGGGGGAAGGCGTGGGCCGCGTCCTCGACGACCGCGCAGCCGCGAGCCTTCGAGATCCTCAGTATCTCGCCCATGCGGCAGGGA
>JAJYZN010000078.1:6478-11905 GCA_021799915.1 Actinomycetes bacterium | reverse complement strand
TCCGAGCCCCAGAGCCTCTGCCAGGATGAGCTCCTGATGGGCGAACGGGGCGTGGAGCTCCGCCACGTCGACGCGGCCCGCTTGCACCCCTGCCACCCGGCCCGCCATGGCCGTCGACGGGGACTGCGTGAGGTCGCGTCCGCCCGGTGCGTGAGTCTCGATGCGATGGTCGATGCCGGTGATCCACGCCGGGCGCTCGACCCACTCGAACGCCTTGTCCCCGGCGGCGAGGACGATCGCCGCCGCGCCGTCGGTGATCGGGGGCAGCGTGTGGCGCCGGAGCGGCGGCACCACGTAGTCCTCGGCCAAGAGCTCGTCGACAGTGCGGTCGTAGGCCACTTGCGCCCGAGGGTTGTCGAGCGCCGATCGCCGGCACCGAGCGGCGACGGCTGCGAAGTCGGCTTCGGTCGCCTTTCCGGCGTCGAGGAGGGCCCGCGCCTGGAGCGCGGCCAACGCCACGGGATCGGGCCAGAGCGGTGCGAGCACGTAGGGATCGAGCTGGAGGGCCATGATGCGGGACAGGTCCCCGAGCGACGACTTGCCGAAGCCGTAGACGAGCGCGGCGTCGACGCCCTCCTCCTGGAGGGCCACCCACGCCTCGTACAGCGCCCACGCCCCGTCCATCTCGACGTGGCTCTCGCGGCGCGGGGGCCAGACCCCGATGGCGTCGAGGGCCGAGACAAAGCTGAAGGGGCCTCCTACCAGGTAGTCGGTCGACCCCGAGCAGATGAAGTCCACGTCGTCCTTGGTGATCCCGATGCTGCCGAGCGCCTCGGAAAAGACGGGCATGAGGGTCTCCACCTCGTTGCGGTGGGACTCCCGGCGCAGGTTCTGCGCCTGGGCGAACGAGACGATCGCGACGGGGCGATGACCTTGGCGCGGCGTTGGAGGTGCGGGCATCAGGTGTAGTCCTTGTAGGTCTCGTACTCGGCGTCGGGCTCACCGGTCGGGCGGAAGTACTTCACGGAGGCCATCGACGGCACGAGCTGGTCAGGGTCGACCCACACCGCCTCGACCCGCAGGCCCATGCGCACCTCGTCGGCCGGGATCTCCTGGATGAGGCCCATGAAGGAGATGTCGGCCCCGTCGAGGAGCACCTGGGCGACGATGTAGGGAATCTCGATCGACTGGCCGGCAAACGGCACGTTGACCACGCAGAAGGTCGTCACGGTCCCGGTGTTGCCGAGCGCAACCTCCTCGGAGGTCGGGACCCCGTCCACCGGGCACGAGCCGCGTGAGGGCACGTACACCTTCGAGCACACCGGGCAACGCTGCCCGACGAAGCGCCCTTCGGCAAGGCCCCGGAGGTTCTTCGACTGGGCGATGCCGGCGCTGAAGAGGTACTCGAGCCGGATCGGGGTGTCCAGCTTGGTCACCGGCTCCTGGGCCTCGGTCATCAGGGCTCACCGTCCTCGCCGGCCGGGACGAACGCCCGGATGTCCTGGACACGGCCCACCCGCTCGGAGGCCGGCCGGAAGTCGGCCCGCACTCGCATCCCGGTGTGCACGTCCGACGATGGGGCGTCGAGCACGTGGAGCATCGCCGTCGTCGCGCCGTCGAGGCGCACCAGCACCCATGCGAACGGGTGGTCGAGCGGTTGGCCAGGCGTGGGGCGGTCGATCCAGGCCCACGTGGTCACCGTGCCGCCGGGGCCGACCTCGATGAGCTCGCCGGTCGGCTCGGCCGTCTCGGGGTCGTACTCGGTCGGGGGCACCACCACCGACCCGTTCGATCCGCTCGCCCCGAGGATCCGCCCGTCGCGCAGGGCCGTGAGGAACGCGCCGATGACCGGGCCGACCGAGCGCGAGTAGGGGTACTCGAGGACATGGGCGCTCGTGAGCACCTCGTCGCCTGCCGCTGCCTGGTCCACCCGTCACCTCCCCGTCCGTACCCGAGCGCTGCTCGGGATCGCCTGAGCGCCGCTCCGGCACCGCTCCGGCGCCGCTCCGGCGCCGCTCCGGCGCCGCTCCGGCGCCACCCAGAAAGTAGAACACATTCCAGTTTGCCGCTGCAACGTCGGCCGGAACCAGGGAGCCGGTCGGCGGCATCGGGCTGGTGCCACGGCCACCGGAGCTCGGGCCCAGACGTCCGCCGGGCACCCGGTCAGCGCGGGGTCGAGGCCAGGAGGTGGGTGAAGAACTCGCGGTCGTGCATGATCGGGACGTCGGAGAGGAACATCTTGCCGTAGCGCTCGAAGTACATGAGCTGCTTGCCGAGCAGGAATGCCCCGCGGTCGAAGTCCGACATGAGCCCGCCGGACTCGTCTGCAATCTGGCGCATCCGTCGCTGGGCCCTCACGCGCAGGACCACCGAGCGCAGCGACCGCTCGTGGGCCCGGACGCCGACACCCCGGGCCGCCTGGGCCTGCGGTGCGGCCACCAGGGCGGCGAGGCTGACCTCGCCGAAGGGTCTGGTGAGGGTGGGCTCGATCAGGCTGCGCAGGAACGCCGTCAGCCCGGCATCGTCGAGGCCCATGCCCACCTGGATGGCGCGCCCGTAGGTCTTGGTCAAATGGGCGGTGATGTCGGCCCACGCGCTCTCGTCGCCCAGCACGCCGTCGAGGAGCCGGAGGAGGAACATGTGGGTGTCGTGGTCCAACCGGCCCACGATGCCCCAGTCGATGATGCCGATGCGCCCGTCATCGAGGAGGAGCATGTTGCCGGCATGGACGTCGCCGTGGAACGCCCCCCAGCGCACCGCCGTGACGAAGAAGCTCCGCACCACTTGCTCGACGAGCGGCGCCGGGTCGTACCCCAGCTCGGCCACCCGGGCCAGGTCGTCGATGGGCACGCCTCGGAGGTACTCCATGGTGAGGACGTTGGGTCCCGACATCTCGAAGAACGGCTCGGGCACGACGATCCCGGGGAGGTCGATCTCGTCGCCCAGCCGGCGGAAATGTGCCAGCGCGCGCGCCTCGTTGCGGAGGTCCAGCTCCTCGCCGAGCTGCTGGCGCAAGCCGTCGAGCATCTGGAGGATCGAGCCGGCCATCTGGTCACCGGTGAGACGGGACAGGACGTCGAAGAGGGGCTGCATGAGGTCCAGGTCCGTCGCCACGAGGCGCTCGATCCCCGGGCGCAGCACCTTCACCGCCACCTGGCGCCCGTCGTGGAGGCGCCCCCGGTGGACCACCGCGATCGACGCCCGTCCGATGGGCTGCGGCTCCAGCTCGGCGAACACGTCGCCGAGGTCTCGGCCCAGGTCGTCTTCGATCTGACGACGCACGAGAGCGAAGGGCACTTCGGGCCCGGTGTCGAGACAGGAGCGGAACTCCTCGGCCATCTCGTCACCGAAGAGGCCCGGCGACGACGCCACCATCTGGCCGAACTTCATGAACGTCCCGCCAAGGTCCTCCACCATGAGACGGAGCGGACGTGCAAACGCCGCGGGGGGCAGGAACCCCCCGCGCACCTCGCGAGCCTGACGCAGGACGAGAGGTGCGAAGCGCCGGGCGGCCGACCTCCCGATGACCATGCCCCTGCGTGCGAGCTCGGCCCGGCCGGCGGTGGGCAGCCGGCGGGGATGGACCCGCGGCACCGACTCGTCCTGCGCCGGAGCGCTGCTCCCGGCCGGGTCCACAGGGCTGGAGGGTTCGGTGATCACGCCGTCCGAAGGCTAGGCGACGCAAGCCGCCGCGCCGACCCGATGTCCGTCCCCGGCGGGCGGAGCCTCAGGCGAAGCGTGCTCCGAGCGACTGGAGAGCCTTCGTGTAGGTCTCGGCGAACACCGGAGCCATCTCGGCCGGCGCCACGTCGAAGGACCACGTGACGAGCGACCCGTCCCCGGACGCCGACACCGCGATGGTGGCCTCGTGGCGCTCGATCGGCACGCCGTCGACGACCGAGTAGGTGATCGTCCGGGCTTCGTCGTCACGCGACACCAGGCGCTCTCGGATCTCCAGCCCGAACATCCCGATCACCCGATCGTCACCTTCGAGCCGGAACGAGTCGATCCCCTCGAGAAACTCCCCGATCCCGCCGAAGTCTCCGACCACGGCCCACACGTCGGCCGGCGCTGCTGCGATCTCCACGCTCACTTGCTCCTCGGGCACTGTCGCCTCTCCTTCTGGCCGGCGCTCCCTGCAGCCGGCATGCCGGTACGCTACCGCCGTCAAGCGAACGAAGGGAGCACGCATGAACACGCGTCGCATCGGAATGCTCGAGGTCAGCGTGGTCGGCCTCGGGTGCAACAACTTCGGCGGGCGTCTCGACGGCGAGCGCACGAGCGCCGTGGTCGACGCCGCCATCGACTCCGGGGTGACGTTCTTCGACACCGCCGACATCTACGGCGATACCCACAGCGAGGAGCTGCTCGGCCAGGCCCTCGGGTCACGGCGCGACCATGTCGTGGTCGCCACCAAGTTCGGTGTCCCCTATGCCGACCACGAGGGAGGGGGATCGCCGGCCTACATCCGACGGGCCGTCCACGACAGCCTGCGGCGGCTCGGTACCGATCACATCGACCTCTACCAGCTCCACTTCCCCGACGATCGCACGCCCATCGCCGACACCCTCGGCGCGCTCGCCGAGCTCGTCCGTGAGGGGCTGGTGCGCGAGGTCGGCTGCTCGAACGTCACCGCCGATCAGCTCAGGGCGGCGGACCGGGCCGGCACCGAGATCGGGGTCCGCTTCGCCAGCGTGCAGAACGAGTACAGCATCCTGCACCGCGAGCCCGAAGGCCCTGGGGGTGTGCTGGAGGTGTGCGCCGAGCTCGGTGTCGCCTTCCTTCCCTACTTCCCACTGGCCAACGGACTGCTCACCGGCAAGTACCGCCCGGGGATGCCGCCGCCGGAGGGGAGCAGGATTGGTGGGTTGCCCGCGGAGCGGGCTGCCGGCCTGCTCCGCGAAGAGTCATTGGACACCGTTGCCGCCCTGGAAGCTGCGGCGAGTGATGCGGGGATCTCCCTCGTGGACCTGGCGGTCGGGTGGCTGCTCGCTCGCCACCAGGTCGCGTCGGTGATCGCCGGCGCGACCAGCGCCGAACAGGTGAGGATGAACGCGAGGGCCGGGGGTGTGGAGATCAGCGAGGAGCTGGCAGCACACGTCGACCGGATCGCCCCGGCCTGAGCGCGGCACTCCGTCACGCGCGGAGCGGTCAGCGGATCGTGGCGGTCAGCGGATCGTGGCGGTCAGCGGATCGTGGCGGTCAGCGCCAGGGCGATCAACAACGCGATCAGCATGTAGGCGACGTAGAGGTTGAGCCGGCCGGACTGGAGCCGCTTGGCCACCTTCGCCACGGCCAGCGCAGCCGTCCGCAGCGGACGATAGAGGTACGTCTCGATCGGCTCGGCGACCTGCGTGCGCGTCTCGAGATGCTTGGCGCCGGCAGTCGCATTGGCGCCGGCGGTGTCCGGCGTGTCGGCGAAGTCCGGCGCGTCCGCGAAGTCCGGCGCGTCCGCGAAGTCCGGCGTGTCGGCGATCTCGACGACCG
>JAJYZN010000078.1:0-6468 GCA_021799915.1 Actinomycetes bacterium | reverse complement strand
TGACGGCCAAGCTTCGCCAGGCGTGCAGCGAAACGGCCGACCTCAAGGCTCAGCTGGCAGTGGCCCATGGACAGCTGTTGATTCTGCGCCGCCAACTCCCCGGTGCCGCCATCGATCGATGAGCAAGGAACATGGAGTCCGGGTCGAGTCGCGTACCCAGCACGCCACCGAGCACGTGGCGGAGCGGATTGACGAAGGCGAACGGCGAGTAGGACGCAGGGCCGGCGACCCCAGGGCCGGCAGAGTGCCACGACGGCACCCGGCGAAGCCGCAGGTAACGCCCACGTGAGAGAGCCACCGCCCCCAAGATCACCCCTGCGAACGCCACTGGCATCGCCACCCACAGCCACGAGGGGGAGAGGATGGAGAAGCCGTGGAAGACTGGCTGGAGCACCCACGGCGACTTGAGCGCCTGGAGCGTGACGTGCTCGGGCACCAGTGAGCCGAGCCCGTCGGCGATGAAGCGGACCTCCCACGGGCTCACGGCTGCCAGACCGAGGCAGCCGACGGCCAGCACCCCGAGTGCTGCCCGGCCGAGCCGACCGGTCTCCCTACCTCGCTCGTCGACGATCCGACTGGGACGGCCCAGAAAGCTCAGCCCGAGCACTCGCAGGAACGCCAGCGCAGCGAGACCCGAAGTGAGTGCCACCAGAGCCCCCGCTCCGGCCAAAGCGAGACGCAGCGCCAGGCCCGGCAGCCGGAACTGCTGCATCAGGGCCTCGAGGATGAACCACTCCGAGACGAAACCGATGCTGGGAGGCAGCCCCGCAAGTGCGATGGCCCCGGCGCCGAAACCGGCTGCGCTCCAGCGCATCCGGCGCCCGATGCCTCGGAGCGCCTCCAGCTCGTCGGTGCCCGTCGCGCTCTCGACATTGGCGAGCGACAGGAACAACGCCGATTTGGCAATCGCGTGGGTGACCGTCTGGAGCGTGGCAGCCAGCAGTCCCATCGCCACCAGGAGCTCGGAGTGCACGACCGCTCCGGTCAGTGCCACACCGTACGCGGTCACGATCAAGCCGGCATTCTCGATGCTCGAGTAGGCCACGACCCGGCCCAGCCGCCCCTCGACGGCGGCGAACGCGATCCCGAGGAGCGCCGTCAGTCCGCCGGCGAGCAAGACGATGACGACCAGCCAGACCGGTGGGCGCCCGAGCACGCCCAAGAACCGCCACAGCCCGTACACGCCGACGTTGGCCGCGATCCCGGCCATGGCAGCCCGGGCCGGTCCGGGAGCGGCCGGGTAGCCCACCGGGACCCAGACCTGCAAGGGCACCACACCCAGCTTCCCCGCGAAGCCCACGACCACCAGGGTCCATGCCACGTCGCGGAGACCACCCGGCCCGACCGCGTGCCACTGGGCGATCGTGAGGGTCCCGGTGTGCCCGGCCAGGAGCAGGAACGCGAGCAGCAGGGATGCTCCGCTCACCTTGCCGATGCCCGCCGTCGACCACACGGCCCCGACCTGCCCCGCCTCGCGGCGCGTCACCGAGGTGAGCACGATGAACGAGACGGTCAGCGATTCCCATGCGAAGAGGAAGGTGAAGGCGTCCCCCGCACACAGGACCACCGCCACCGATGCCAGAAGCAACAGGAAGCCCGATGCCGTCCCCCGGCGGTGCGCTCGGTCGGGAGGCCGCACCCAGGACACGAAGGCGGCCGACACCGCGATCGCGAGACTGAACAAGAGCGTGAGGAAGAAGCCGGCGAGCGCGTCGATGCGAAGGGACCCGCCGTGCAGGCCGAACACCTCGGAGATGTCGATCGTCGACGCCTTCGACAACGTGGCATGGATGCCGACGACGGCGAGGCAGGTGCTCCCCGCCATCCCCAACAGGTACGGCAGCATCCGCAGCCAAGCCCGCCGTACCCCGACGCCCAGGTCAGCGAGCGCACCTGCGGCAAAACACGCCAGTCCGGCGCCGAGCAAGGGACCGCTCACGACCTGCTGCCTGGCGCCGAGGACGTCGGTCCGTCCGGGTGAGCCACGCTCGTGCGTGTGGCGCTCGTGCGGGATCGACGTGGTTTCGCTCCCGTCAGGCGGCCGACTGCGAGGAGAATGCCGTACAGCAGCCCGAACGGCGTCGCCGGCGAACCGGGGACGAGCACATCGACGGGTATCTCTCCGACGAGACCTCCCCGAGACGCGTAGCCCCCACCGAGGAGGCCGCCGCTCACGGCGTCCACGCCCGCTGCGACGACGACCTTGGGTGTCGGCATGGCGTCGTAGGTCTCGCGCAGCGGGCCGAGCATCCCGACTGCTCCGACCCCGGTGGCGAGCAGCAGGTCGGCGTGCCGGGGACTGGCCGTGAAGAAGATCCCCAGGCGCTGTACGTCGTAGACGGGGTTGGAGAGCGCCGCAACTTCCCACTCGTCGGCGCCGTCAGATCCGACGTCGACGTGGCGGACCTGCACCGACCGGCGCAGCATCCGCACCCGGCCGGCCAGCTGGCTCCTCACCTGTTCCACGGCACTTTCGTCGTCGTCACCCGCGGGGACGACGAGCCCCCTTGGGTCGACCGCTGCCGTCTCGAAGGAGGGATCGAGGCTGAAGACCGCTGGGGCCAACTCGGCACACCGGCCACACAGGATGCAGCGACCACGATCCACCCGCGGGCGGTCGTGCACGGTCGTGATGGCTCCGGTCGGGCACGCGCGCGTTGCCAACGCGAGCTGCTCGGGTGTGCCAGAGGTCGCATGAACGATCACCGTGCCTCGGAACCCCTCGCCGTACCCGTCAGGGTGCCGCGGGTAGCGGCTGGTGACAATGCCCTCTCGGAGCCCCCTCGGGATCCAGGGCATCATCCCGCCACCCCGGCGACCGAGAGCCCGAAACTGGCCTCGATGAAGGCGAAATCGGTGAAGATGTCCCGAGGAAAGGCTGTCGCAAAGAGCGCCAAGTTGTGAAAGGAAGCTGAGCGAGGCTTCACTCGAACGAGGTGACCTTCCTCGGCTCTCACGAGAGAGAGGATCTCGCCCTGGGGCGACTCGGCCCAGCCGAGCGCCTCGCCGCTCACCCCGGCCTCGAGCGGCACACGCCAGCGACCCGAACCTGCGACTCGATCGAGTCGGAGGGCCGCTCCCTCGATGAGCCGGAAGGCGCCGGCTATCTCCTGCAAGCGCACGCGTTGGCGAGCCAGGACGTCGCCCTCGTCGCTCGGCTCGACGGGCTCGTAACCGAGAAGTCCGTAGGCGCCGTAGGGATGGGAAGCGCGCACGTCCACCGTCTGGCCTGAGCCCCTTCCGACGGGACCCACCGCCCCGTGTCGCCGGGCAACCTCCTCGGGCACCACGCCGGTCCCCCGGAGCCGGTCCACAAAGGAAGGCGTCGCCATCAAGAGGCGGAGGTCGGCGGTGGCCGCGCTCTCGATCTTGCCGGTGATGGCAACCAAGTCGCTCCGCTGCAGGCTCGGCGCGCCGGCAACCCCGCCCGGGATGACGACACCTCGACCGAACCTGCTCCCACACAAGCGCGCTCGCAGGCGTTGGACCCTCTCTTTGTGCAGCGTGAGGCGGCTGTAGGCGACGGCCTGCCCGGCGGCTTCGACCTGGCGGATGAACGTGTCGAGGTGCGCCGCCACGCGTTCGAGCTCCGCGTGGATGATGCGCACGAGCTCCGCTTCCTCCGACGCCGTCATCCCGGCCAATCGCTCGATCGCTCGGCTGAACGCGATGGCGTGCGCCACCGACGCCGTGCCCTCGAACCTCTCTGCCAACAGCACGCCGTCGGCAACGTCCATGCCCTCGAAGCGGACTTCTATCCCGCGATGCTTGTAGTACACGCGGGAGCGCACGTGCGGGAGGTACTCGCCCGGCGTCTCCAGCAGGTACTCGATGGACTCGAACACCCCGGAGCGGACCGGGCCGTACGGCAGGGTGAAGACTCCCTCGCCATGCAAGTGCGCCGGCAGCGGGGTCGTGTCGAGCTGGACCAGGCCGGGGGCGCGTGGGCTGGGCGCGAGTGGGCTGGGCGCGAGCGGGCTGGGCGCGCGTGGGCTGGCATTGCCGTGCGATCCCGGGCGCGGGTGGGCTGCGCCGTCAGCGAGGGGAAGGACGAGGGGATCGAGGCGGGGATGGCCGGCCGGCTCCAGACCGAACAGGTCGTGGATCTCCCGCTCGTACCACGCGGCCGCCGCGATGCTGGGAGTGAGGGCAGGGTACGACGAGAGCCCCGCAGGCACGTTCATCGTCGTGGTCCTGAACGCACCCTCGTGTGCAACCACGGCGAGCAGTTGGGTTCCACCCGGCGCGGCAGACCCGAACAGCCCGCAGAACCGACCTCCCCGCCGCAGCGCGTCCAGTACTCGCTCTCGAAGCGCGTTCGGGTCTAGCGCGTCAGAGCTCTCGGA
The DNA here is from genome assembly GCA_021799915.1 of Actinomycetes bacterium. The sequence goes on along the minus strand of JAJYZN010000078.1, from coordinate 2,122 downwards.
CATCTCTGGTCCTTGGGGCATCTCGTCTCGCTCTGTCGCTTCGAACCTCCGAGACCCGCCGGCTGCATTGTGAGCACCGCTCACCCCGGGATGCTCTGTCATTTCGGCGCTCCGAGCTCACGTGCCGCGTGGGCCAGCAGCGTGCTCAGCTCTGCCGGGGGATGGACGCCCAGCACGGCGAGCGCGAGGATGCCCAGGGCCATCGCAACGACGATCAAGCGGCTGACCTCTCCTTTTTGCACGGTCGCGGCCGCTGCGCCAGGCCCAGGCCTGGCCGTCGTCGCATCGGGAGTCAGCATGGTCTGGATGGTGAACCACGAGATGCCCAAAAATGCCAGCGTCACCAGCCCCACCAGGACCACCGTGACGGCGTCGTGGGAGCTCGCAAGCCCTCCCGAGACGATGAAGAACTCACTGCGGAATATCCCAAACGGGGGCATACCCGAGAGCGCGAGGATCGCAAGAACCAACATCGTGCCGCTCCACGGGAGGACTCCCACGGCGCCGCGGATACGGGTCATGTCTTTGGAGGTGAACTTGCGGACGACTGATCCTGCCCCGAAGAACGCGGTGCTCTTCGCGGCTGCGTGAGCCAGCACCTGAAGTAGCACCCCGACGATCGCGATGGACGCCCCGAAGCTCATGCCGATCGCGAGGATGCCCATGTGCTCGACGCTCGAGTAGGCGAGCAGTCGCTTGAGGTCGCGTTGGCGCAGCACATAGAGGGCAGCGAGCAGCAATGACGCGAGCCCGAAGACGAGCAGGACGTTTCGAGGGAACGTCGGGCCCAAGGCACGCTCGGCAATCTGGAAGTAGCGGAGGATGGCGTAGAAGCTGACGGCGAGCAGAGCCCCCGAGAGGAGGGCCGAGATCGGCGTGGGAGCTTCGGAATGGGCGTCTGGCAGCCAGGTGTGCACCGGTGCCAATCCCATTTTCGTCCCGAACCCGAGCACGGCAAGCACGAACGCGAGCCGCACCGCGTTGGGCGGGAAATGCATGGCCCCCGCAAGGAGCTTCACGTAAGAGAGGTCGTACGCTGAGCCGAACACCGTGCTGCCCGCGTAGTACATGATGATGGTCGCGAGCAGCGCGATGCCCAGTCCCATCGATGCGATGAGGAGGTACTTCCAGCTCGCCTCGGAAGCGCCGTCGGTGTCGTCGATTGCCACGAGAAGGGCAGAGACGACCGTGGTGATCTCGATGGCCACCCAGAGCAAGGCCAGGCCGTTCACCAACGTCGCCACCATCATCGCCCAGCAGAACACGTTGATCCCAGCGAAGAAGCGACGGGTGTAGCGCGTGCCGACCGCGCTCCCAGCCGCGTGCAGGTACCCGACGGCGTACAAGGCAGTGATCGCGTAGACGAACGAGGTGGCGACGAGGAACACCATCGAGAGCGCGTCCACGCTCAGCACGTCCCCGGTACCCACGCGGAGATGGTGGACAACTGCCGGGATCAAGACGAGCGAGAGCCCGAACGATGCCACGCCCGAGAGAACGCTCAGCGCTTTCGACGCACGCACGGGAAGGAGGAGCGACGCGATCGCAACGAGAAGCGGAACGACGACAAGGGTGATGAGTGCGGAAGACACGATCATCCCTTGAGCTGGTCCAGCAGGTCAGTGGACAGCGTGCGCTTGCGCCCGTGGTGGACCCGCATGATGACTCCGAAGGCCACCACTGCCACGAGGAGGTCGAAGAGGAATGCGACGTCGACCACCAGCGGCAGCCCGGAGGCAACCACCAGGCTGGCAACCGAGACGCCGTTCTCGAGCGAGAAGAACCCGATCGCCTGTGAGACCACGTCGGATCGCAGGACGATGAGGACGAATGCGACGAGCACCACGGCGACTGCGATGGCGAGCGCTGGGGTCGGCAGCACGGTGGAGTGCACGTGCAGTGCCCCAACGGTGAAAAACCCGAACGCACTGACACCGAGAGCGACGAGGGCCATGGTGGCCACTCCGAACACCGGGCTCCCCGACAGGTCGGCATGGGCACCTCGCAAGAGGCGCAGGATCACTCCAGGGACCAGCACAACTTTCAGGGCGAACGAGAAGGCGGCAAGCGCGTAGAGCCCGTCGACGTGCCGCGCCACGGCAACGTACAGGGCCAGCCCGGT
>JAJYZN010000077.1 GCA_021799915.1 Actinomycetes bacterium | reverse complement strand
CTTCCTCCCGGCGTCCGCTCGGCAGGGTCGATCCTGCCCTCAGCCTCCCACCGGCGCAGGGTATCGGGATGTACGCCCATCTCGCGGGCAGCAACACCAATCGGTACGAGCGTTGGCACATCAGTATCTTACTACGAACTACACGGTTTTACACATATACAATCACACTGTTCGATGCCCATGCACGGCAGACGTCGGCCAGGAATCCGACGCCAGGGCCGTCGTCCTCGGTGAGCTCCTGGTCGCCGCGATCGCCGTAGAAACCGACGGCCGACGCGCTCACGAGCACGGGTGGGACGGGATCCAAGGAGATCAACGTTTGGGCGAGGGTCCGGGTCGATTCGGTCCGGCTCGCCAGGATCTCCCGTCTCCGGGCCGAAGTCCAGCGGCGATCGCCGATGCCAGCACCGGCCAAGTGCACGACGCCGTCGTAGGGCCCGAGTGCCTCGAGTGCGGTCCGGTCCAGCTTGCCGTTGGGCGGGTCCCATGGCACAGCGAGTATCGGCGCGGTCGAGGGATTGGGAAAAGCGGTGTGCGCCGGTGGCGGTGAGGCTTCGGGCGGGGCCGCTGGGCCCGCTGCGCCCGGTGGGGCCGTCGCGCCCGGCGGGGCCGTCGCGCCCGGTGGGGCCGCAGAGTCCAGTCGAGTGAGCCGCACGACCGTGTGGCCTTGGCGCTCCAGCCGGCCGGCGAGGGCCTTGCCGATCAGGCCACTCGATCCGCTCATGAGGACTCTCATCGCGCGCCGGGACCTCGATCGACCAGCCCTGCCACCCCTGCCACCTGGGTGCTCCCGGCACTGCGGGCCATCCCAACTGCCCGTCGCACGAACCGAGCGAACGCGTCGGGGTGGCTCAGGTGTGCACCATGGCCTGCACCTTCGATCTCTACCAGCTCGGTCCCTTGCACGTGCGCCACGAGCCAGGCCACCGTCTCACGGTGGTGCTGCTCGCCGGCAACTCCACCACGGCCGAAGAGAACCGGCACGTTCAGTCGAGTGACGTCGAACGGTGCAGGTCCCCGGATGCTCGTGAGATCGGCCACCAGAGCCGGGCCGTCGTCGCGTCGGTCTTGTCTGGCTCGTTCGGGCAGCCTGTCCCAGGCGGCGTCTCCCACCATCCTGCGGAAGAAGCGCTCGGCTTCGACTGCCGGGTCCGGGTCCAGCGGGGGCCATCGGCGGGGCACGTCCGATTGGGGAGCTTCGGAGCGTGATGTGCTCCGGTGATCCTTGTCGGGTTGCGCCGCAGGTTGCGCCACGGGTTGCGCGGCAGGTTGCGCGGCAGGTTGCGCGGCAGGGGCGGTTCCATCGCTCGGGTGGGCCAGCTGGCGTCTGAACCCCAGCCACGGCATCGGGGGCTCAAAGGCGCCAATCGACGCGAAGAGCCCGGGCTCGGCGAGAGCGGCACCGATGACGATGTCGCCCCCCAGACTGTGCCCGATCGCCGTCACTCCACCTCGGGCTGGCAGCGCGTCGACGAGCTCGAGGAGATCGTCGACATGACGGGTCAGATCAGCCGGCTCGGCCGCACTGCTCGGGGCGGTCTCTGGCATTGGAATACCGTGCCTCCGAGCGGCCGCGGCACCGCTGGGGCACGCTCCGCTGGGGCACGCTCCGCTGGGGCATGCTCCGCTGGGATGGTCCAGACGGGGTGATCGCGAGCGCGCGTAACCCCGCCGGTCGTAGGTGATCGCGCCCCATTCGGGAATGCGCCGGACCACCCTGGCGAAGCTGGTTCCGCGATCGAGCGACCCGTGGACGTACACCACGATGGGCACCCCTGTTGCTCCCCAGCCGGCAAGGGGAGGATGCGCGTCCACATGCAGGCCCAGTGGAAATGTCGGCATCTCAGGGACGACGCTAGCGGCCCTGGAGCCGGCCCTGGCGGTGCAGGAGTCCACTGACGACAGTGCAGCGGCAGAGGCACCTCGGGCTGTCGAGGGGCAGGCAGCTCGGGCTGTCGAGCGGCAGGCACCGGAAGGACTTGCGGTTTTCTCCTTCCCGGGCAGTCCGCAAGCGGCCTCGAGGGCACCGGGAGGCCTGGGGGTCCCGGTAGGGTGGAGGTCGTGAGCAGTCACCTCGAACCCCCCAGCCCGTCTCCGGCAATGAGGAGTCCGAGCGGGCGGTCGGCCGGTTCGTTCGGTCCGAACGCGTGGCTGGTCGACGACATGTACGACCGTTTCGTCGCCGACCCGTCGTCGGTGAGCGAGAGCTGGCGTGAGTTCTTCTCTGACTATCGGCCGTCTCCCGTGCCCGAAGCACCATTTGTGCTGCCGCCATCGCCGACACTCCCCGTCGAGGGAAGCGCACACGTGGCCTTGCCAAACCTCGAGATCGGTCTGCCGGGGTCGCCGGCCCAGGTGCTGGTCCCGGAGGGGACGATGCCGCCGGCTCAGGCGCCGGCTCAGGCTGCCGCTCAGGCGCCCGCTCAGGCTCAGGCTCCAGCTCAGGCCCCAGCTCCCGTCCAAGCGGGGGCAGCGAGTGATCCCGGCGGTGACCAAGAGACCGCCGTCCCGCTCCGCGGCGCGGCGGCGAGGGTTGCAGCCAACATGGAAGCGAGCCTGAGTGTCCCTACCGCGACCAGCGTGCGAACCATGCCGGCGAAGCTCCTCGAGGTCAATCGCCAGATCTTGAACGACCACCTTGCTCGGACTACCGGGGCCAAGGTGAGCTTCACTCACCTCATCGGTTTCGCCATCGTGCGTGCCCTCGGCCGAGTCCCCGCGCTCAACGCGACCTTCGTCTCGTCCAGCGGCACTCCGAGCATTCTCCGTCACGCGCATGTCGGGCTGGGGCTGGCAGTCGATGTGGAGAAGGGCGATGGTACCCGCACCCTGATGGTGCCCTGCATCAAGGATGCCGACACGCTCGACTTCCGCTCCTTCGTCCTCACCTACGAGGACCTCGTGCGACGGGTGCACTCGGCGAAGATCACCCCCGACGACTTCACCGGCACCACGGTGACCCTCACCAATCCGGGAACCCTGGGCACGGTGCAATCCGTGCCCCGCCTCCTCCCCGGGCAGGGTGCGATCATCGGCGTCGGCTCACTCGGTTACCCATCGGGCTACGAAGCGACCGATCCCCGGGTGCTGGCTGAGCTCGGCGTCGGAAAGGTGGTCACGCTGACCTCGACCTACGACCACCGGATCATCCAGGGTGCCGAGTCGGGAGTGTTCCTCGCTCAGGTGGCTCGGTACCTCACCGGCGAGGATGACTTCTACGGAGACGTGTTCCGGTCGATGGGAGTGCCCTACGAAGCCGTGCGGTGGGAGAGCGATTCGACCGCCGGGGTCGCAGAGGGGTGGGCCGACCAGGGACACCGCCGAATGCTCAAGCAGGTGCACGTGCAGACCCTCATCAACATGTACCGAGTCCGGGGTCACCTGATCGCTCATCTCGACCCGCTCGACGCGGAACCCCCACATATCCACCCTGAGCTCGACCCCCTCACCTACGGTCTCACCATCTGGGACCTCCCCCGGCACTTCGTCACCGACGGACTTGCCGGTCGAGACGTGGCGACTCTCGACGAGATCCTTCACATCCTGCGCGAGGCATACTGCCGGACGCTCGCCGTCGAGTACATGCACATCCAGGACCCGGCCCAGAAGCGCTGGATCCAAGAGCACGTCGAAGGGGTTTCGCCGTCGGTGTCCTCCGACGAGCAGCGCCATATCCTCGATCGCCTGAACGCGGCCGAAGTGTTCGAGCGATTCCTCCACTCGCGCTACGTCGGGCAGAAACGGTTTGGGCTCGAAGGAGCCGAATCGACGATCGTCCTGCTCGATACCCTGCTCGACGAGGCGGCGCGATCCGGATCGCCAGAAGCGGTCATGGGCATGGCTCACCGCGGCCGCCTGAACGTCCTGGCGAACATCGTCGGGAAGTCCTACCGGGAGATCTTCGAAGAGTTCGAAGGCAACCTCGATCCCGAATCGGTGCAGGGATCGGGAGACGTGAAGTACCACAAGGGTGCGTCGGGAAAGTTCACCGGACCCTCGGGGGCCGACATCGCGGTCACGCTGGCCTCGAACCCGTCACACCTCGAGGCAGTCGACCCTGTGGTGCTGGGTATGGCGAGAGCCAAGCAAGATCAGCTCGCACCGCCGACCGATGGCACCCCTGGAGCGATGGCGGCTCGAAGGGATGACTTCCCGATCTTCTCAATCCTCATTCATGGGGACGCGGCGTTCGCCGGCCAAGGTGTCGTCGCCGAGACCTTGAACCTGTCCGGGCTCTCGGGGTACCGGGTCGGCGGGACCGTCCACGTGGTGATCAACAATCAACTTGGTTTCACGACGGCACCTGAAGCCGCTCGCACGTCGGTGTACCCCACCGACGTCGCCAAGATGGTGCAGGCGCCGATCCTTCACGTGAACGGTGATGATCCCGAGGCATGCGTACGAGCCGCACGGCTGGCGTTTTCATTCCGGCAGGAGTTCCATAAGGACGTCGTGATCGACTTGGTCTGTTACCGGCGTCACGGTCACAACGAAGGGGACGATCCCAGCTACACCCAGCCCCTCATGTACAAGCGCATCGAGGCCAAGCGGTCGGTGCGCAAGCTGTACACCGAGTCGTTGGTCCGCCGGGGAGACATCACGTTGGAAGCAGCAGAGCAGGCATTGGACGATTTCAACTCTCGCCTGCAGGGGGTTCTCGACGAAGTCAGGGCGGAGAGCCCGCCCCGGCCGTCTCGGCTGCCGGAGTCCGACCGTGTGGGTCCCGCAATCCCGCGCGTCGAGACCGGGGTGGCGGAAGACACCCTGAGAAAGCTGGCCTTGCTCAGTCACGCAGTCCCGCCTGGGTTCAGCCTGCACCCCAAGCTCGAGCGCCAATTCGCCGGGCGTGACGAGCTCCTTGCCAAAGGCCAGGTGGACTGGGCTTTCGGAGAGTCGCTGGCCATCGCCACGCTGCTCGTTGACGGCTTCGACGTTCGTCTCACCGGCCAGGACACGCGCCGCGGGACGTTTAGCCATCGCCACGCCGTGCTGGTGGACTATGCCAACGGCGAGGAACTGATCCCTCTTGCCCATCTCGATGTCGCAGATCTTCCCGTGGGCGAGCGCCTTGGACGTTTCACCGTCCGAGACTCGCTGCTCTCGGAGTACGCGGCGGTGGGGTTCGAGTACGGCTACTCGGTCGAAGCGCCCGAGTCTTTGGTCTGCTGGGAGGCGCAATTCGGCGATTTCGTCAATGGCGCCGAGATCATCATCGACAACTTCCTCGTTGCAGCGGAGGACAAGTGGGGGCAGCATGCCGGCCTGGTCCTCCTCTTGCCTCACGGGTACGAAGGCCAAGGCCCCGAGCACTCATCAGCGCGCTTGGAGCGGTTCCTCTCCCTCTGTGCTCGCGGGAACCTGCGCGTGACCGTGCCGTCGACCGCCGCTCAGTACTTTCACCTCCTCCGGTCCCAAGTGCGCAGGAAGCCCCCTGTGCCCCTGGTGGTGATCACGCCAAAGTCGATGTTGCGAGCCGTCGCATCCCGATCACCGATCACGGAACTGACCTCGGGGTCGTTCGTCGAGGTGATCGACGATGCTGGGGTCGTCGATCGGGGCGCGGTGCGCCGAGTCGTCTTGTGCAGCGGCAAGATATCCGCGGAAGCCATCCACCGCCGGGATCAACAGGCGGAAGGCGAGCAGCGATCCCAGGTAGCCATCGTCCGGATCGAGCAGCTCTATCCATGGCCTCAGGAGGTGCTCAATGGAGTGTTGGCTGGCTACCCCAATGCCGAAGAGGTGGTCTGGCTCCAGGAAGAGCCCGAGAACATGGGTGCCTGGTCGTTCGTCCACGCCCGGCTGCACCGTTTGCTGAGAGACAGCTACCTCCTTCGTCATGTCAGCCGTGACGAGTCAGCAAGCCCGGCGACCGGGAGCGCTGCATTGCACCAACTCGAGCAAGCTGACCTCCTGGATCGAGCAATCGGATGAACCTCACTGCCAGCCGACTACCTGGCGGCACATCACAGTGAGCCAGGACTCTGACCCGGCGCTCTGGCCGGAGCCCGTCCCGATCCCCATGGCAGACCTCGACACGCCATTTGAAGTGGGCGAGGGTGTTGGCGCGGCGAGTGGCGAAGGATCTGCCGAAGCTCTCGGGGTCGTGCTCTCCGATCCACCGGTCGCAACTCGCCACGTTGTCGTCGATGGCTCGAACTTGGCAACCGAGGGTCGAAGCCTGCCGAGCCTCCGTCAGCTCGACGAGGCCGTCACGGCCTATGCCGAGGAGAATCCCGATGCCCAGATCGTGGTCGTCGTGGATGCGTCGTTCGAGCACCGGATCCCCGAGGACGAACGAGCACAGCTCGCTGAGGCCGAGCTACACGGAGAAGTCGTCTCCCCTCCGGCCGGGGCGATCGGGCGCGGCGATGCCTTCGTGCTGCGGATCGCCGAGCGGACCGGCGCGACCGTGTTGTCGAACGACTCGTTCCAGGAATTCCACGGCGAGCACCCGTGGCTCTTCGACGAGGGTCGACTGGTGGGGGGAAAGCCGGTTCCAGGGGTCGGGTGGATCTTCACCCCACGGATACCGGTCCGCGGTCCGAAGAGCCGCATCTCGTCCGGCAAGGCGAGGAGCGCTCGAAGCCGAGGCTCGCATGTTGCCGGCAGGGCCCACGGCGCTGAGCTCGCGACCGGCGCCGAGCTCGCGACCGGCGCTGAGCTCGCGACCGGCGCTGAGCTCGCGAAGGCTGCCAAGAGAATTGCTGTTCTCCGTTCGGCCCGCAAACCAGATGGCTCCATTCCCAAGGTCGGTGACGTCTGGGAGGCGACCGGTACGACTCACCACTCCTCGGCCATTCGCACGGACGTCAGGAAGTCGGCCAGCGGCACGCCCGAGAAGGCGACCAAGAAGGTGGCCAAGAAAGCGCCTGCGAACGCCGTCGTGAAGAAGGCGGCCAAGGCCGTTGGTGCGAAGGCGACCGCAAAGACGCCTGGGAAGGCGGCCAAGGCCGTTGGTGCGAAGACGCCCGGAAAGACGCCTGGGAAGGCGACCGCGGCCACGACCGAGAAATCGGCCAAGAAGGCGACCGCGGTCACGACCGAGAAATCGGCCAAGAAGGCGGCCAAGGACGCGGCTCCGAAAACCGTGCGCAAGAAAGTGACCAAGGCCGTTGCCGAGAAGACACCCGTGAAGGCCGCTGGGGCCCCTGTCAAGAAGGCTGCCAAGAAAGCGGTTGTGAAAGCAGCGCCGATGAAGGCGAGCAAGGCTGTAGCAGCGAAGGCCGGGGAGAAGGGGAACGAGAAAAAGAGTGGAAAGGCGAGCGGGAAGGCCACCGCAGCTACGCCTGAGCAAGTAGCCAGGATGGAGGGGGTGAACGTCTCGAAAAAGTCACCGAAGCGCTCTTCAAAGCACGCATCTTCGACTATCGAGACGACTTCCGAACCGCGGCTGCGCCGTGCGCAGAGCACTCCAGCGTCTGCTTCCAACGACGCACTGTCGTTCATCAGCTTCGTTGCGGCCTATCCGGTGGGAAGTGAGGTGGAAGGAGAGGTGGCCGCCTACACCTCCCATGGAGCAATCGTGCAAGTCGAGCTGCCCGAAGGCGGTCAGCTCTCGTGCTATGTGTCGCTGAACGCCATGGCTGATCCCCCACCCACGAAAGCACGTGAGGTCCTCCGTAGGGGGGAACGGCGCCCGTTCATCTTGGTGGGCATCGACCCGGCCCGGCGTATGGCCGATCTCGCAGTTCCAGGGGCGGTTGGGGCAGATCGCTGAACCGCTGCAGCCGAGCCTGCAGCACGGGTGCCGGTGAGTTCCAGACAAGTGCCGCTGAGTTCCAGACGGGTGCTCGTGGGTTCCAGTGGACGTGTCGGTCCGCTAGCCTGCGGATCGGTGGACCCGATCGACCTGCTTCCTCACCGGGACCCGTTCCTGTTCGTCAGCGAGGTTGTCTCAGTAGAACCTGGGCGCCATGCTGTGGGGCTCTGGCGTCTCACCGGCGACGAACCGTTCTTTGCCGGGCACTTTCCCGGTCGTCCTACCCTCCCTGGGGTGCTCATGGTCGAGTCCTTGGCACAACTCGGAGGGATTGCCGTCCTCGCGGATGAACGCTTCGCTGGTCGGCTCCCGTTGTTCGGAGGCATCGAGAAAGCCCGTTTCCGCCGCCAAGTGCTGCCCGGCGAGGTCCTCGAACTGGAAGTATCACTGGATCGGCTCTCTGCGCGTGCTGGGAAGGGGCATGGCCGTGCCCACGTCGCGAACGAGACGGCGTGCGAGGTAGACCTGATGTTCGTTCTGGTCGATCTGCGTCCCTGAGCTTGTGAGGCAGAGCTGATGCGCCTGGTCACGTGGAACGTGAATTCGCTCGGGGCCCGATTGCCCCTGGTCCTGGAGTGGATGCAGGAGGCTGCTCCTGACGTTCTGTGCCTTCAGGAGACCAAGCAGACCGATGCCGCATTTCCCGCGGCAGCTTTCGAAGAGCTCGGGTATCAATCGGCGCATCACGGTGATGGTCGATGGAACGGCGTAGCCATCGTGAGCCGGGTGGGCTTGGAGGAAGTGGTGCCCGGGTTCGGTCCGGATATTGATGAGCACGGGTGCCGCATCGTGGCGGCCACCTGTGGAGGTGTACGCATCCACTCGGTCTCTGTCCCAAACGGACGCAGTCTGGACAGCGCGCATTTCGTCTACAAACTGGAATGGCTGGCTCAACTCGAGTCGTACCTGGAAAGAACCTGCAAGCCGGAAGACGACGTTGCAGTGTGCGGCGACTTCAACGTTGCTCCTTTCGACTCGGACGTCTGGGACCCGTCCGAGCTCGCCGGGATGACGCATGTGAGCCCGGTTGAACGGAGAGCACTTGCGTCGATCGAGGCATGGGGGCTGGTGGATATCTTCCACACGCGACATCCCGAGGGGGGACTGTTCAGCTGGTGGGACTACCGCGATGGTGCCTTTCACAAAGGTCGCGGCATGCGGATCGACCTCGTTCTCCTCACCCGGCGCCTGGCCGAGCGCTGTACGTCGGCTGAGATCGATCGCGATGCCCGCAAGAAGAGCCCACAGGGCAACAAGCCATCGGACCACACGGCGGTGGTGATCGATCTCGCCGAACCCCATGAAGGCGTGAAGACCCAGAGTGGCTGAAGCACCTCGGCCGTATTTGCAGCGTCGAGCTATCGAGCTCGCCACGTCGCCACCCCTCGCCCCGCCCGATTGACGAGCGCAGCACCAGTCGTTACGGTCGGCCGGTGCTTACATTCGATCCGATTGTCACTGAGGCCCCCCGAACGGCAGCGAATCGCGAGCCGGCGTTCGTCCACGAAGAGCAAGTCAACCGAGCAGAGAGCGTCATCGGGGCCTACACCGCTGCCCACGGTCGCCGGCCCAATGTTCTCTTCGTGCTCATGGACGATGTCGGCTGGGGAGATTTCGGCTGCTACGGAGGGGGAGTGGCAGTCGGTGCGCCCACGCCGGCCATTGACCGCCTCGCCCGCAGCGGTTTGCGACTGACGTCGTGCTACTCGGAACCGTCATGCACGCCGTCTCGAGCCAGTCTGCTCACCGGGAGGCTGCCAATGCGTCATGGTCTGCAGCGGCCTCCGATGTACGGCGAGCAAGGTGGCCTCGAGAGCGAGCGAACGCTCGCCTACCTGCTGTCAGAAGCTGGCTACATCACCCAGGCGGTAGGGAAGTGGCATCTGGGCGAAGCACTGGCGTCTCAGCCCCAGCACTGTGGGTTCGACGATTTCTACGGGTTCCTCTCGGTGTCGGATATGTACACCGAGTGGAGGGATCCGTACTTCTTTCCCGAGGTGGTCTACTCGCAAGCGCGGACGGAGTGGGTCAAGAACATGCCCTTCAATACCTGCTTCGTACATTCTTCGAAAGGTGGAGAGCCCGAGAACGTCATGGAAGTGACCATCCCGGTGCTTTCGCGTCTGGACGACATGTGGACCGACTATTCAGTCGAGTTTCTCCGGAGAATGGCTGGTCGGGACGAGCCATGGTTTCTCTACCACTGCACCCGCGGCGCCCACTTCGACAACTATCCCCACGAGCGCTTCTTGGGATCGTCGCCCGCTCGCCATCCCTACAAGGACACGCTCGTGGAGTTGGATACCGTCGTCGATCGCCTGCTCCAGACCCTCAAGGCCACCGGGCAGCTCGAGGACACGCTCGTCTTCGTCTCGTCGGACAACGGTCCGGAGATGGAGACCTGGCCTGATGCTGCCTACACCCCGTTTCGGTGCGCGAAGGGTTCGACGTGGGAGGGGGGGGTGCGGGTGCCGGGGATCTTCGCCTGGCCGGGTGTGATCCCTGCCGGAGGTGAGTCGGACGGCCTCCTCTCGTTCACCGATATCCTGCCCACCGTGCTCCCCCTTGCCGGTGTGAGCCCTCTGGTGCCCGACGACCGGTATATCGACGGGATCGACCAGTCGGCCTTCCTCCTCACCGAGCAAGGGCTCTCCCAGCGGAAATTCCAGTACTACTGGCTCGGGCAGCTCTTCTCAGCGCTTCGGGTTGGGGAGTACAAGTTCGTCATGAACTCGATCTCCGATGACGGGAACGATCTGCACGGCTCCGGGGGTTTCACCGGCGTCGTGCAGCGCTACCCCTATGGTCGGGTCTACAACCTGTACTTGGACCCCAAAGAGCAGCATTCCTACATGATCAGGAAACTCGTCTACATCGATGCGTTGACGAGGGGGGTCCGCGATCACTTGATGAGCTTCGCTCCGCCGTACCAGGCCAAACAGGTGGTGGGCCTCAACCTTTGAGGACTTGGACGCGGACTCGGATGTGAGGCGACTGGGACCGGTCCAGGGAGCGGGGGACCCGCAAATACTGACGACGCGCGTGCTCAGAGACCGGGAAGCGTCGCCTCGACAAGCGAGGGCCCTGGCTCGGCCAGTGCCCGCTCCAGCTCGACGACGAGCTCTGTGGCGGTGGTGGCTCTCGCCGCTGGGACTCCCATCCCACGCGCCAATGCGACGAAGTCCAAGGTCGGGCGAGTGAGGTCCAGCATGTCCGCGGCCTTCGGACCCCCTGCCGAGGCCCCGACCCGCGAGAGCTCCAGGTTCAAGATCGCGTAGGAGTGGTTCGCCAGGATCACCGTGGTCACGTTCGAAGCCTCGCGCGCCTGGGTCCACAGCGCCTGGAGGGTGTACATGGCGCTGCCGTCGGCCTCGAGGCACAGGACAGGCCGATCGGGTGCGGCGACGGCCGCACCGGTCGCGACCGGGAGGCCCTGACCGATCGCCCCGCCGGCCAGGGTGAGCCATTCATGACGGGGAGCACCGGCGGTTGCCCCGGGGACGAAGAGCCCTCCCGTGTTCGACTCGTCGACGACGATCGCCTCTTCAGGGAGCAGCGCCCCGACAGCGGCAGCGAATGACTCCATGGTGAGTGCTCCCTCGGGGCGTGCCGGGCGCTCTGAGGCTGCGAGGGGCGCGGCATCGCTCGGTGCGCCCACGGCATCGGCGAGCGCTTCGAGCGCGCCGGGAGCGTCCTCGCACAAGGTCGCCAGCACGTGCACTTGGCACCCGTCGGGTACGAGGTCGCTGGCCTTCCCCGGATATGCGAAGAACGAGACAGGGGAGTGGGTTCCGACGATCACCAGATGACGAGCGCCGGCAAGCTGGGCTTCCATGAACTCTGCGAAGTACCCGAGCCGCTCGAGCGGTGGCAGACCTGCACCGCGTTCGAGACAAGCGGGGAAAGTCTCTCCGAGGAGCTTCGTCCCGGTAGCGGCACACACTCGGCCGGCAGCCACCAGCCCGCGCCGGCGCAGTGCCGTGCCGCCGACCAACAGGACCGCCGGCTCACCCGATTTCAAGACTTTGGCTACGGCATCTACCGACGACGCAGGCGTGCTTGATGCCACCGGTATCGGGTGTGGTGCAACGGGTCCCTGAGCCGACTCGGACCACGACACGTCCGCGGGGAGGACCAACGTGGCGACTTGTCCTGGAGGGCCGTAGGCTGCGGCCACCGCGTCAGCTGCGTCGGCCGCGACGTCGTCAGCGCGCGCTGAGACCCGGTACCACCCCGACACCGCGCCGGCCAGACCGGCGACATCGGAC
>JAJYZN010000076.1:4612-12137 GCA_021799915.1 Actinomycetes bacterium | reverse complement strand
GTTGGAGTTGGAGCGCCCGGCGCCCCAGACGTCCCGTGTCGGCCGAGGCGTCATGGTGGGGACCGTCGCGGAGATCGCCGGCGCCGATCTCGACGTGCTCTTCGTCGTGGGCATGCACGAGGGTGCGTTCCCCCAACAACGGTCCGAGGATCCCCTCCTCACCGATCGCGAGCGGGCCGCCGCCGGCCCGGACCTGCCGCAGCGGCAGGGCAATGCGGCCAATGCCCAGCGCGACTACCTTGCTGCCCTCGCGGCGGCCCGCGAGCGGATCCTGTCGGACTCTCGGGGTGACCAGGGTGCACGGTGGGAGCACCGGCCGGCACGCTGGGTCCTCGACACCCTCGGAGTGCTCGCGAACAGTGCTCGCCCGTTCCACTTCGTCGACCTCGAACCTCTCGGATCGCTTCGGGGCTTCGAAGTCGTCCCGTCGTTCACCGCGGCGCTGAAGGCAGCCGGCGAGCCGGTGGACCTCGTCGATCGGGACCGGCGCAGCCTCGAGACCTGGAGAGACCGCTTCGGCCGGATCGACGACCATCCTCTCGCGCAGGCCGACCGTGTGCTTTCGGCCGGTCTCGAAGTCTCGCGTCTTCGGAGGAGCGGTTCGTTTCATCGCTTCGAAGGGTGGGTGGGCCCAGTCGGTGGGCGGCCTCCCTCCTTATTGGAGAGCTCACCCCAGTCGCCCACTCGCCTGGAGACCTACGCGCAGTGCCCCCGTCGCTATTTCTTCGGAGTGCTCCTCGGCCTCGAAGAGCTCGAGGACCCCGAAGACCGGCTCCGTATGTCACGGCAGGACCGGGGCAGCCTGATCCACGAGATCCTCGAGAGGTGGGTGCGGTTCGCCCCCGCGGAAGATGGGAGTGACGCCGGGTCGCCGCAGTGGTTGGTCGACGGGATCGAGCGGATAACCACTATCGCCGAGGAGGAGTTCGCCGAGCTCGAGCGCGACGGACGCACCGGAAGGCCAGCGCTGTGGGCGATCGACCGCTCGGAGATCCTGCTCCTCCTCCGCCGGTTCGTCAAGGAGGACGGCCGGTATCGGGCCCGCACTGGTGCGGTGCCCGTCGAGCTGGAGATGCCATTCGGGAGAGGAGGTCACGATCCAGTCGAAGTGAGGCTTTCCGCGCACAAGGTCATCCGATTCCAAGGTGTCGTCGACCGTATCGACAGGATAGGCGACAAGCTTGCCGTCATCGACTACAAGTCCGGGCGGCGGCAGAAGAGCGCGTCGAGCCAGGACCCGTTCGAGCGAGGGGAGCGTCTTCAGCTCCCCATCTATGCACTGGCGGCCCAGCAGCGCCTGGGGGACGTCCCGGTCGATGCCGCCTACTGGTTCCTCGAGCTGCCCGGCGCGAGCGACCGCCACTGGCTCCCCGTCGACCCCCCGCTTGTCCGGCGTCTGGGAGAAGTGGTCGGCATCCTCGCGGACGGCGTGGACGCCGGCGCGTACCCTCCCAGGCCGGGTGCGCACGTGGACCATGGTTTCGAGAACTGCAAGTGGTGTGCGTTCGACACGATCTGCCCTGCGACTCGAGAGCGGGTCTGGGAGCAAGTGAGCAACCACCCCGCGGTGGTGCCGTACGCCGGCCTGGTCCAAGGCTCGGAGGCAGGAGCGTGAGCACGCCGACCTCCGAAGAGGCGGTCGAGGCGAGTGATGGGAGCTCCGACGAGGATGCCCGGTCTGCGATCCGCGAAGATCTCGACCGGACGCATTTCGTTGAGGCCGGTGCCGGCACCGGCAAGACGACCGAGTTGATCGCCAGGATCGTTGCACTCATCACCAGTGACCGGGCGCGGATCGACGAGATTGCCGCGATCACCTTTACCGAGCCGGCCGCGGCCGAGCTTCGTGACCGCTTGCGCGATGCACTGGAGCGTGTCGTGGGCAGCAACGCTCACCTCGACGGGCGCTCCATCACAGAGGTTGACGAGACCGGTTGCCCTGAGCGCGGCGACGCTGATATCGGGCCGGTAGAGCGGCGGGATCGTGTGCTCCGTGCACTGTCGGAGATCGACTCCGCGGCTATCGGCACGCTCCACGGTTTTGCCAGACGACTACTGGCCGAGCATCTTCTCGAGGCGGGTCTGCCTCCGCAGATCGAAGTGCTGGACGAGGTGGAGTCCTCGGTGGCCTTCGACGAGCGATGGTCCGAGCTCGTCGACTCGCTGCTTTCGGGCACGGAGACGAGCCGGGTGCTGTCGCTGGCGTTGCTGCGCGGTGTCAGGCTGGACCACCTGCGCGAGCTGGCGATGCGCTGCAACGACAACTGGGACCTCGTGTCGGACTTTCCCTGGCCGCCAGGCCATGTCGACACCGTCGACGTTTCGGGCATCCTCACGTCGATCGCACAAGCGTGGGCCCTCGCCGGCCATTGCACGTTCGCCGGTGATGGGCTCTTGGGTCGCCTGGAGCAGTTCCAGGAATGGGCGCATGACCTGGAGGAATCCAGCTCCGAGATCGAGACCGTGAAGCTGCTGAACGCGATGCCATCGGGGTCCGTGAGCAGGGTCGGACAGAGGGGGAACTGGGGCGGCGCGATCGATGAAGTACGCTCGCTGCTCCAGTCGGCAGCGCAGGCCTGCAAATCTCTGGTCGACAGAGTGGCCCTCCAGTCGCTGGGCTCCCTGCTGGCGGTGATCGGCGACTGGACGCTGGCCGCCGCGACAGACCGGCGTCGCAACGGGCGGCTCGCCTATCACGATCTCTTGGTGCAGGCGCGTGACCTCTTGAGACGCCGCCCAGATGTCGTGGCGGAGGTCGCGAAGCGCTACCGCTACCTGTTGATCGACGAATTCCAGGATACCGACCCCATCCAGGCGGAGCTGGCGGTTCGGATCGCTTCGTGCGCTATTGGACCACAGGGTGCGCAAGGAAGCGTGGGCGAGCCGGGCAGCACTGCGCCGGACGGCTCTGCGGTGAGCGGTCAGGGCACAGCGGGCGGCGGTGCCGAGTGGCGTGGGCTCAGGGTGCACCCCGGGCGCCTGTTCTTCGTCGGTGATCCCAAACAGGCCATCTACCGCTTCCGCCGGGCCGACATTGCCCTGTACACGGACCTCCAGCAGCGCTATACGGACTGTCCCTTGCAGCTCACGAGAAACCATCGCTCGGCCCCCGGCATCATCGACTGGGTGAACGCGGTATGTGGCAAGCTGATCGGTGACGGCGATCCTCCTGTCCAGCCTTCCTACCGGCCACTCGAGCGGTTCTGCGCCGCGCAGCCCGACATCGAGATCGCTCCACCCGTCGTAGTGATCGGAGGTGCAGGCGAAGGCTCGGAGAGTGCAGACGCGATCCGCAGGCGAGAAGGGCATGAGATCGCAGCGGCTGTCCGCAGGGTCGTCGACGAGGGGTGGCTTGTCAGCGACGCCCATCGCGCCGCCCGCTGGTCGGATATCGCGATCCTCGTGCCGACCCGAACCGGGCTGCGCCATCTCCTTCCCTGTTTCGAGGAGGCAGGCATTCGGTTCCGGCTCGAGACCTCCTCGCTCGTCTACACGTCGGAGTTGGTTCGGGACCTGATCTCGATCTTGCGCGCGGTGAATGATCCCAACGACGGGATCGCCGTGGTGAGCGCATTGCGTGCCGCTTCGTTCGCCTGTGGCGACGACGACCTTCTCGAGCATCGAATGAGCGGAGGCAGCTGGGACTATCGGATGCCGACGCCGTCGGCACTCGGCGACGGCCACGCGGTTGCCCGCGGAATGCGGGTGCTCGACGAGCTTCACCGGTGCCACCGATGGCTTGACGTGAGCCAGCTGGTCACAGAGGTCGTCGTCCGATGCAGGATGTTCGAGCTGGCGCTCGCGGAGGCGCGGCCACGAGAGCTGTGGCGTTCCCTGCGGATCACGATGGACGACGCCCGGACGTTCTCGGATGCCTTCGGTGGCGACCTGGGCCGGTACCTCACCTGGGTGGATCAGCAGGCCGGTGATCGGGCTCGGTCCAGCGAGGCCGTCCTTCCCGAGACCGACGACGATGCCGTTCGGATCATGACGGTGCATGCGGCCAAAGGACTGGAGTTCCCGGTCGTGGTGATGGCGGGTCTTGGAGTCGCAGTACGGGCTCCATCTCGTGCCCAGATCCTCTGGGGACCCGATGGGCCCGAGGTCCGAGTGCCCACGGTCGTCAGTTCGCCAGGCTGGGCAGACCTTCAGGATGTCGAATCCAAAATGGAAGCGGCGGAGCGCCGTCGCCTGCTCTACGTCGCCGCCACGAGGGCCAAGGACCACCTCATCGTGAGCCTCCATCGACGCCCAAATGCAGACTGCCCTGCGCTGTGGATCGAGGATGCGGCCGCAGAGTTCCCAGAGCTCTGGCGCCGGGACGTTCCTGGAGCGCTCGAGTCCAAGGGATCACCGGCTCTCACCAATGGGATGGGGGAGCAAGGCAGCGATCGACGAACCGACGATCTCGAAGAGCAGGCTGACCTCGTGTCCCGGGAGGCTTGGCAAGCGCAGCGGGAAGCGCTGCTGGCTCGCGGACGCGTGCCGCGGGTGATTGCCGCCACCTCGGTGGCCAAGCTGATCACTCGAGCTGCTGGCGCGGGTGGCGGAGCAGGTGCGGGTGACAGCGGCCGTGCGGATGCGGGTTTCGAGGACGAAGGTCCGACAGGGGGCCAGACGGAACGTCCGGCATGGCGACGGGGTCGGGCCGGGACCGCCCTCGGGCGAGCGGTGCACGGGGTCCTGCAAGTGATCGACCTCGGCAGTGGAGACGGGCTCGAAGTGCTTGCCCGCGCGCAGGCAGTCGCCGAAGGCGTCCCCGAACGCTCGAACGAGGTGTCCCGTCTCGTCAGGGCTGCTCTCGACTCCGACGTCGTTGCACAGGCCGTTGCCTGCGGACGGTTCTGGCGGGAGCTGTACGTGGGCGTACCCTTCGGTGACCGAGTGCTCGAAGGCATCATCGATCTCCTGGTCGACGGTCCAACAGGACTTCACGTCGTGGACTACAAGACCGATCAATACGCCCGAAGTGACGAGATCGAACATCATGCCGCCGCGTACCGTTTCCAGGGGGCTGCGTACGCGGCAGCGATCGAGTCGGCGCTGGGTAGGCCCGTTGCAAAGTGCACGCTGCTGTTCCTCCGTGCCGACGGCGCTGTCGGTGTCGAGGTGGCCAACCTCGCGAAGGTCGTGGCCCAGGTTCGCGAGGCGGTGGCCGGCTTCGAGGTAACGGCCGATCTCGGCTGACTGCATCAGTGCCTCTTGCTGCCAGCGCGTTCACGTAGAGTGCGCGTGTGCGTGCGGTGCGCGTGGACTTCCGGAGCTCGTGTGCGTGCGGTGCGCGTGTACGCGCGGTGCGCGTGGACTTCCGTCACGTTGACGATGTGTAGGGCAACTTGACGTGCATGTGAGTGCTCAGGCGCCACCGGGATTCGCCGTCGGGGAGCGCGAAGACCTCCACCGATGTTCCGCTCGCGGTGAAGGCGAGCGCACCTCCCCGGGATGTGCCGGCCACTGCGACAGAGCCAGGTGGCGGTGGCGGAAGATCAGTCCACGTGCCCCTGAGTGCGCCAGTGGCCTCAGTGGCAACCTCCAGGGAAATGTCACTGCGGCGCTTGTTCGCCGATCGGGTGAGCAGGACTTCGAATGTCCCCGAGGGCCCCAGTCCAATTGCGTCGACCACGGATCCGGCCGGGACGCCGAGCGGCGCGGTCTGCGACCACCCGGAGCCACCTGCCTCGGACCAGGCGACCATCAGTTTTCGTGAGCGGGACGTCTGCCACGACACCAGGGCAGCCGTACCACCTGGTACCCGAGCGAGCCGGAGCACGTCCAGACGGTGGCCGGTTCCTGTTGCTGGCACTGCCGGGCTGGCCAGTTGCCACGTGCTCCCCGACAAGCGCAGTACGCCGATGACACCCGCGCGCGCACATGTTGCAGCCAGCAACAAGGTCCCTGTCTGGGTGCTGGAGATGCCGGTGAGCCGTGACGGCCGGCAACGTTCGCCGGCGGCCGATGCTTTGACGTCGGCGAGGTCTGAGATTCCACGCCATGTCGCGCCTGTGAGTGGTCCAGCGACGACCTGACCGCCGTGCGCAGTCGTCAAGGCGGCGACTCCGTTCACGGTCCCAAGGCTGCTTCCAGGGGCTCTGCCGGTGGCGACACCGAGCACACTGCCTGCAGTGATGAGGCTGAGTGAGCTCGGGCCCGGGACCAGCCCGCCCGCGAGCATCGCGGGGTGCTCCCAGTTCCGCCCGGCATCGGCGCTGCTCTCCAGAGGCGAGCTGCTGAGGTACTGGCTGGGGATGAAGCCGGCGACCACCCCGGGAACCTCCGGTGTGCTCGCGACGACCAACCCGCCATTGTCGGCGACTCCCGGGGGCGTGACCAGCGCCCACGTGCCGGTTCCCGAGGAACGCGAAAACAGCTCCCAGAAGCGGTTCAGGCCCGAGGTGCCCATCGGCAGGTCGACCCAGGACGCGGTGGAGGTGGCGAAGGAGCTGGCCAGTGGAGCCACGTCGCTCGGAATTGCGTCTCTCGGCTTTCCTGGCAGGCTTGACGTGCTGGGACCACACGCCGCCAGCACAATGCTCACAAGCAAGAGGGTGGCAGTTGCGAGCATCCGAGACCGTCGTGGCCGCTGGAAGTTGCCTCCGACTCGGGTCGGAGCACCCCGGGACTCGCTCACCGCTCGGAAAGCACTGAGCGGACGTTGCCTGCGAGCACCCCCGAGAACGAGAGATCCTGAGCTGTCGGGCTCGAGGCCGCCGCAGCTACGAACGGGTCGGTGGGATTCTCCGGATCGACCCAGCGCAAGTTGCCATGAGGTCCAACGACGTAGACGACCACCGAATGGGAGACCATGGCGCCCGCCGGTGTGACCGTGACCTCGATGCCGTACGCCTTCCAGACCGATTCCAGAGTGCCCAGCGACCCAGTGAGGAACAGCCAGTTGGGTAGGTTGCCGAGTTGCTCTTGGCGGGTGAACGCCTCCACGTCGGCGACTGAGTGGAAGATCTGGTTCGAGGCGATGGCGACGAGCTCGACCCTGCTGGCATCGTGCCCGAGCAGGTTGCTCGCCTCACGGAGCTGCTGGGCGATCAGCGGGCACGTCGAAGTGCAGACGGGGTCGAGAAAAGTCAACAGGAGCGCCTTGCCTCGGAGGTCGTGAAGGCTGACATCGTGGCCCTCCTGATCGACGAGCGAGAAGGACGGTGCTTGACCTGACAGCACAGAAGGCGTGCCGTCGACTGCCGCGGCGAGCACGGAGTCCGGGGTCGAAGCCAGCGCAGCCGTGGTCATCGGGACCACGCCCAGGGCGAGCATGCACACGGTGGCTCCGGCGAGGAGCACTCTGGGCAGCTGCCGGGGCCGGAGTGCCGGCCGGCTTGTTCCGATCGGCACTCCGGATGTCGTCGGGGGCGCTGTCGGAGATGTCATTGCCAGAGCCGGCACGGTCGCCGGGCTGGGTGTTTTCCCCAGGGCACGCGCACCAGGTGATGTCGACGCCAGGGGAGCGTCGGCAGGTGTCGGGAGTGCGGGGAGGACCATCGCGACGTACCCGGAGATCACCAAGAGGAGCTGG
>JAJYZN010000076.1:0-4602 GCA_021799915.1 Actinomycetes bacterium | reverse complement strand
AGGAGCTGGGGCAGTGCGCTGTTGGGGTCGGTCCCGAGCCCGCCGAGCACGCCAAGGTCCTGTACCAGCAGCCAGTCGGCCAGGCAGAGCACGATGAATCCCCAGAGGGCTGGTCGGACGGCTCCAGGCCGACCACTCACGAACGCAATCCCGACGACTGCCAATGCGGAGACCAGCACGAGGTTCACAACGAAACCGTGAGCCTGGTCGAAACCAGCGAACGCCTGGAGCATCGAGCTGAGCGCCCTGGGCTGCGCCCCAGACGCCATTGCCGAGACCATCTGCGAGATGTCGCCTCCACGTCCCCGCCAGAAGCCTCTCCCAGGCCACGCCTGGAGGAGCGCCATGCCCATCAAAAATGCGCCCATCACCATGAGCAGCATCCGGCCCAACCGATCGCCTCGCCAGAGCCGCGGCGGCAATGCGATGAGGACACCAGCCGCCGCATAGAAGAGCACTGCGCCGGGTGCTCCGAAAGCCCAGCTCAGTCCTGGTGCGAGGACACCCCCCATGGCCTCCCCGAAGACCCACACCACCGCGGCCCAGCCGAAGCCGACGACTCCGCCCAGCCTCGAGATTCGTCCGCGGCGGGCCGTCAGGAGCCAGATCCCGATGGCGATCTGGATCCAGGCTGCCGCTGCCGCCGCTTCGACCGGGTGGTCGTTCCAGATCCCAGCACCCGTCCTCACCAGGTGCTGGAGCCAGGCAGGGCTTCCAAATGCCGACGGCACGGTGACCTGGTCGGCCAATCCCATCGGCATTGCCGGCTGGAGTTGTAAGAGCCCATCAGCGAGCCAGATGAGCCCGAAGCCGATGCGGAGGACTCGGCGGCCAAGGGCCTCGTCGTCTCCGGTTGTCGAGCCCTGGATCGCAGCGGGGCGCCAAGACACAGTAAGCCGCCGGGACGCGGAGAGGACCCACCGCTGGGCACGGGTCCAGTACGGGGCGGCCACGTTGACGGCAAGGGGAGTGAACGCCGCGACCACCAGGACGACGACCAGGCCGATCCAGAGCTGGTGGTGGAAGGCCGAGACGATGGTCGGGTTGCGGAGACTGACACCGGTCCCATCTCCCATCCCGGTCATGGCCACCATGTGTCCCACGGCGATGCCCGAGCCCACCTCAGTTGGCTCCGCCCAGGTCCCCTGTCGGCTGCGGGAAGGTTGTGACCCGGATCGCCCCGGGCGGCACGGTCGGGGGAACGGGCACTCGCTGAGCGCTCACGCTCGCGGGCAGGTGACCCGAGCGTGCGAGCCAGTGAGCTTCCCACGCGCTCATGGACCTTGGCACCGCGGCTTGGGGGAGGTCGGCTGTCGCCTTTTTGCTATGAGGTTCCGCAGAGCTCAAAGAAGAGCCCAAAGAGAGCTCCACCGGCACTTCCCTGGCGTCCTCTCGGCTCGCGCCCTTCTCCTCCGCCTTGAGCCAGTCGAGGGCGACGACGACGGCAGCAGGGACGGTGAGCATCTCACTGAGGATCCAGAGAAGTGCCCCACCGCTGTGGGTGCTGGAGAGGGTGTACATCGGTGCCACCGGACGGCTGTCGGACATGATGGCAATCCCCAGGAAGGACAGGAAGGGGACTCCGAGGAGAAGGTTCATCAGTTTTGCTCCGTACCCCATTTTCCAGTGGAGGATGGGGTCTCGGTTGATGATCGGCCACCAGAACAACGTCCCACCCATGAGAAAGACGATGTTGATCGCGTCCATCAGCGCCATGTGCTCCATGGCAAACCCGATGAGCCCCGTGAGGAAGAACACGAACATCAGTCCGTAGTAGAGGAACCACACCGTCAGGGGGTGAGTGACGACTGAGAACGGTTGCGACCTGAGCACACGGAGCCATCTCACCTTCGTGCGTCGTGAAGAGGTCTGGAGCAGCAGCGTCGACGGAGCACCCAGGGCCAGCAGGGGTGGCGCGACGGCCATGAGGAGCTCGTGCTGGATCACGTGGGCTGTGAACACCGACATCGTGAAAGTCGCCAAGGGAGATTGCAGCGCGATGTCGATCGCCACCAAGCCGAAGACCCATGCCGCGGTTCGCTGCCAGGGCCATTTCCGGCCGCGAGCTGCCAGCACTCGGATCGAATTGAGGTACCACCACGCGCCGAGGGCAAGCAGCACGAGGACACCGAGGGTGAACGGGTTCACCTGCCAGGCCGTGAAGGCCGAGTGCAGGTCGACGGGGGTCGGTGCCATGTGACCGGCCATCGACCCGGGCATCGACCCGGGCGTGTGCGCAGCCGCTTGTGCCGATGCCGGGACGATTCGGCCCAGCGTGCTCGACGCCCCCGATCTCCCGAACGTCTCGACGGCGGCGCCCGGGTTGGCGAGCAGGCATGCGCCTCCTCCCGCTTTGGCCGGCGACAGCCCAATCCCGTTCACGGTGCCATCTTCGTCCGTCGCAGGATCGCAGCGCCATCGCGCCCGTCCTTCAAGGAAAGGCCCAGCCCACCGGACTGCGCGTGAATCGAGCACGTCAGGAAGACCCTTCGGCCCGAATTCTCGATTCTTACGAAACCATCACAGTGGTCACAGGACTGTCATGGCTAGGATTCAGGTTGCTCTCAGGATCGTAGGACACGATGGAGCCGGACACCGGCGTTCGCGCTTCGCGCGGCAGATCCGGTTTCCGTATGCAGCAGGGCTGGCACGGTTCGGTCGGCGATGGTCGATGTGGTCCGGCGTCGGAGACGGCGAGCCCCGGCAGAGATAGCGAACAGAGAGGAGAACAGGCGTGCGGATCCTGGTACTGGGGGGAGACGGCTATCTCGGCTGGCCCACGGCGCTCCACTTGTCGCGTCGCGGGCACGACATCGCCGTCGTGGACAATTTTGCTCGCAGGCACTACGACTTCGAGATGGGAGTCGACAGCCTCGTCCCCATCGCCAGCCTCCAGCACCGGGTGCGCGTGTGGGAGGAAGTGTCGAGCCTCAAAGTCATCCCCTATGTCGGGGACCTGACTGATGGCACCTTTGTCACGCGCACCATCGGAGAGTTCCGGCCGGATGCGATCGTGCATTTCGCCGAGCAGCGCTCGGCGCCGTACTCGATGATCGACCAGAAGCACGCGGTGTACACCCAGGTCAACAACGTCGTCGGGACCTTGAACCTTCTCTACGCCATTGCCGACGTCGATCCCTCGATCCATCTCGTCAAGTTGGGGACGATGGGAGAGTATGGGACGCCCAACATCGACATCGAAGAGGGGTTCATCGAGATCACCCACCGCGGTCGCACGGACGTGCTGCCGTACCCGAAGCAGCCAGGCTCTTTTTACCATCTCTCGAAGGTGCACGACAGTCACAACATCATGTTCGCTTGTCGGATTTGGGGACTGAGGTCGACCGACCTGAACCAGGGTGTGGTGTACGGGCAGGCGACGTCCGAGACCGATCTGCACCCCGACCTTGCGACGAGGTTCGACTACGACGGCGTCTTCGGGACCGTACTCAACCGTTTCGCCGTGCAGGCAGTCGTCGGTCACCCGCTCACTGTGTACGGGACCGGAGGGCAGACCCGCGGCATGCTGGACATCCGTGACACCCTGGCGTGCATCGAGCTGGCGTGTCTCAATCCGCCGGCTGAAGGTGAGTACCGGGTGTTCAACCAGTTCACCGAATCATTCACCGTCGAACAGCTCGCGCACATGGTCGTCGAGGCCTATCCCGGGCGAGTCGATGTGGAGCATCTCGACGATCCAAGAGTCGAAAATGAGGAGCACTACTACCGTGCTGCGCACACCAAGCTCTTGGACCTGGGCCTCGTGCCTCACCTGCTGAACCAGTCCACGATCTCGTCGCTTCTCGCAGTCGCCGACCGTCACCGCGATCGAGTCGACCCGGTGGCGATCCGGCCGACGGTGCATTGGCGGAACACTGCCAGCACCCTCCCGACTGCCGGGTTGCCCGCTTCCCGGGACCTAGCATCCGAAGGATCGAACGACCGCTGAATCTCGGTCGTCACGCCCTCGGGCGAGGGCGATAGCGTCGTGCCGCTATGTCCCCATTGGGCCGCCGTCGGCGGCGACCGGCTTTGCCCCTCGTCATCGCTGGGGCGCTCGTTTTGGTGTGCGCGCTCGTGCTGGCTGGGGGAGCCGCAAAAGTCCCGGCGGCATCCAAGGGGTTTCGCGGCACAGTCGACAAGTCCTACGCAGCCCAGGCCTCCGTGCTCGTCGACGAGTCCAACCTCGACGGGGAGCAGCTCACCCGACTCCTGGCATCAATGGTCGGCATCCAACGCAGCGACCTTCAGAGCGCCCTCGACGGACTGGCACTGTCGACGTCGAAGCTGGCCGCCTCGGCGTCGGAGATCGCGCCGCCGGGACCGACAGAGGAGATCGTCCACTCCTTCGTCCAGGTGATGACGGCGCGGGCGAAGGCAATCGCGACAATTCGCCACGAGATCGACGGCTTGTTGGGGATCTCGGGACCCTCCTCCTCATATGTGGCAGGGCACATTCCTGCCCCCCAGTCTGCCGCCGAAGCGGTGAGCGCTCTGGTCGCCGTGGGCGCCCACCTTCGTGCAGCGGATCGCTCCTACGACTCGATGCGTCTCGCTCTCGGGAAGGCGCCAGGGGCGGCAAAATTGCCTGCGTCGGTCTGG
>JAJYZN010000075.1 GCA_021799915.1 Actinomycetes bacterium | reverse complement strand
CTTCTTTGCGAAGGCGGCGGCTTCGAGCGACACGAGACGCGGCGTGAATCCCTCGATGACGGCGACCACCTGTGCGGAGAGCACACCGTATATATACTGGGTGCAACCCTCCCGGTGGGGGATCCTCGTGGGAAGGTAGAGCGTGGTCGTCAGTGCGAGTGATGCCAATGAGCAGGCCCGGATCGCTCGGGCTCTCGGCGAAATGGGCTTCGCCCTCCCCGGCAGCCTCACCGAGCGGCACTTTTCGTGCACGCACTCCGGGTGCCACTGCCACGCGGACCCGCCAGCCCTCCACGGTCCCTACTTCCAATGGAGCCGCAAGGTGGCCGGCAAGACGGTGAGTCGCACGCTCGGCGCCGACCAGGTCGCAGAGTACCAAGAGTGGTTCGACAACCATCGACGCTTAAAGGCGCTCGTCCGTGAGATCGAGGCTCTGAGCGTCTCGGTGCTCGAAGCCGATCCACGCACGCCGCGTCGACGCTGAACCTTCCGTGTGGGCGCCAGGCGCTTACCGCGTGGGTGGCTCCAGGATCACGCTACGTAATGCCTGGTCAAACCCAAACGTGAAGACCTCACCAGGTCAGATGAGATCACGAACGGTTTCGTCACTCCGCGCGCGGCGGTCGAGCTGACCGGCCGGGACCTCGTGCGGAAGGTCGTCGAACGGGTGGGCCGGCGGTTGGGCGAAAGTGCCACCGCTGCGAGACCAGCAGATGGCCAATGCAACGCATATACATCGGTCGGCGATATTTAGATATCGTGTTGCGATGTATCTGAAAGGCGTAGACCCCCACGTCAGCCTTGGAACGACCCGGCAGCGGTTGGCTGTGCTGGCTGTGGCCGGAGTCTTGCTCGGCGGCGTCGGCGGCGTTGCCGCCGACGCGGTCGTTCACCTCGTCGGGCTCATCAGCAATCTGGCGCTGCTGCACCGCTTTGGCTGGCAGCTTCCGAACCTGCGCCACTACCACCCGACGCCGGTGCTTCTGGCGGTAGCGGTCGGTGGCGCGTTGGTCGTCATTGTCCTGGCACATTGGAGCCCGATCATCAAAGGGCACGGTATCCCCGAGTCCCTCGAGGCGATCTTGTTCCGCGACAGCCGCGTCCAACCGCGTGCTGCACTGGCCAAGCCGCTGTCGGCGGCGGTTGCGATGGGCACCGGTGGACCGTTCGGGGCCGAGGGGCCCATCATCGTCACGGGCGCGTCGGTCGGCTCCCTCATCGGCCAACTGGTGCCGGCGAGCCCGGCGGAGCGGCGGATCCTGCTTGCAACGGGTGCCGCCGCGGGCATGGCCGGGGTGTTTGCAACCCCGGTTGCCGCGGTCATCCTCGCGTTCGAGCTATTGCTGTTCGAACGCTCACTTCGAGCTTTGGTGCCCCTCGTGCTCGCCACCTCGGTCGCCGGCGCTCTCCACGACGTGCTCCTTGAACCTCGCCCCCTCTTTGCCGTGGTGCACCCGCTTGTCTTCCATGTCAGCCAGCTTCCGTTGTTCGGGGTGGTGGGCCTGGCTGCCGGCGCGCTGGCCGTCGTGCTCAACCGGGGACTGTTCATCCTCGAAGGCGGCTTCCGCCGGCTACCGATCCCCGAGTGGACTCAACCAATCGTCGGCGCACTCGGCTTCGGTGCGATCGGGCTGGCCGTGCCCGGCTCGTTGTCCGTGGGCTACTGGGCGATCAGTGATGCCGTCAACGGCCGGTTCCTTTTGGGAGCGGCCGCCGTCCTCTTCATCGGAAAGATGACCTCATGGTGGATCGGGTTGGGATCGAACACGTCAGGTGGCACGCTGGCGCCGATCTTCCTGGTCGGGGCGACGATGGGCGAAATGGTGGGAATCGGCTTTGCCCACATGTTTCCCGGTGCCCACATCCAACCTGGTGCCTTCGCTTTGGTCGGCATGGGCGCCACCTTTGGTGCGAGTGCTCGAGCGCTCCTCACCGGCGCGATTTTCGCCGCCGAGGTGACCGGTGCCTACAGCATGCTCGTTCCGTTGCTCCTGGCAGCGGGGGTGGCCGAGCTCGTCGCCGAGCTGGGAGTCGATGAGCGAGTCATGACTGACAAGCTGCGTCGCCGTGGCTACCGAGTCGACTTCGACGCCCAGACGGACCCACTGCGTATGCGTGTCGCCGGGCTCGTCATGGAACCCGTTGACGAGGCGACTGGAGCCGATCGCGACCAGCCAACCGTGGATCGGTGGGCCTACCTTTCTGAAGCATTGCCCATGCTGCTCGACCCGGGCACCCCGAGCGTGGCAGTCACCGATCACGGAAGGATCATCGGCAGCATTCACTGGACCCAGCTTGGCACCGAGCTTCGTCGCCGGATCGCCGATGAGGACATCCAGGCCCCGTCGCTCGGTCCTTGGGCGGCACGACTCGCTCGTCGGAAGGCCCGCGCGACCCCTGCGACCACAACGACGGGCGCGGCTGACGCGACCACTGCCGAGCGGACTTCAGCCGCGCCACCAGCGGCGCACGACGACCCGACAGCAACGGATCAGTCCCCAATCGATGACAGCAGTCATGGTCGCTTGGATCGGGGCACATGACGCCGAGACACCTCCGGGGTACCCAGTTCGGAGCGCTACGACGCGAACCGCTGCATGCTGGGTGACCGACCAATCCGGCAAGCAGCGCCGAAGGGGTCGGATCAAAGGGTCAGTTCGCCGGTGTGTCGCCGGAACACCGGAGGCCTGGATGGTGTTGGAAGAGACAGAGTGGGGTTCAGAGTGCGATAGCGACCGGGTGCGCTGCGACAAATGCATGAGGAAGGTGGGTCACATGGACGAGACGAGAGGATTCGATCCGATTGTTGACGGAGTGCCGGCGGTCAGCATCGACGGCATCAGTGAGACCCATTCGCCCGGCGCGCGAATTCGCGCCCTGGTGGACGAGTCCATTCGGCGCGGTGCACCGATGGTGTCAGCCCAGGCCGTCCAAGCTCGTCTTTTTGCAGTCTACGACGACGTGAGCTCGGTGCCCGAAGCGTTGGCACTACTCCAACGGCACCTCGGATTGACGTTGGACCGCAATTGGTACAGCTCAGCTGAGATCGAGGCGTTGGCCCAACAACTCGACGCCTTGATGGGAGCGAGCACTGCGGTCACTGGGGCAGATGCCGACGTGGTTCCACACGAGGGGCAGGGGCCGGCTGGCGGATCTGCGCTCGGTGCGGGCGCGGAACCACTGACGGCCTGAACCTGACGAGCGGCAAGAATCTGGATCGAGCGCCGAAGCGCTTGTCCTCGACGACTAGCCCCAAGCAACCGGTTCCCGGCGCGGCCGCAAGCCGCTCAGGAGCATGTCGACGACAAAGTCCGCGACTTCGCGAGCATTGAAGCCGTCGTCGGTGATTGATCGGCGCAATGCGATCTGCCCCACGAGGGCGGCAATCGAGAACGCCACCATTCGTGGCGGGGCGTCGATTACCGCTCCCGCGGCCTGGGCCGGTACGACGATCCGCTCGATGTCGGAGATGAACCCCTCGTAGATCCCGACCAAGTGGGTCTCGATTCCGCGACCGAGAGTTTGAGCGTCGCGGAAAAGGAGCTTCACGAGGGGCGGGTCTGCTTCGAAGAACTCGAACGCCGCTTGGACTGCTGCCCTGAACGGTGCCGCCGGGTCACCTGTATCGGGCGTCGTCTGAAGCGCCGTGCCGACATGGTCGCGCAACGCCATCTCGCAGTCGGACATGAGGGCCCGGAAGAGCTCGTCTTTGGAATCGAAGTACCAGTACACGCTGCCGTAGGAGACCTGAGCTGATCGGGCCACGTCGGCCATGGTGGCTGTGTGGTACCCCTTCTCGGCGAAGACGTCTTTGGCGGCCTGCAGGAGCTGAGTCCGCCGCTGCGCCTTGCTCTCGTCGTTCATCGCCCGCTGCATGGCTGTGCTCCTCTGGCGCTTCTGTGGCCCGGCGCTCGCCACGCCCATCTTCCCGACGCCGATGCCGGCCACGACAACGCTGCGCTTCCTGTCTTCATTGTTGAGGCTGCCGACGGTGGCTCGGGGCCTTGCCACAAGCTCGCGCTGCTCTAGACTGACTCATCAGTCAGCATAGTGGGATCCAGGAGGTGGAAGGTGGGACCGGACGATCGGGGCGGAGCGGCTGTGAGCGGAGCCGGCGGCGGCCCTCCCGCGCTCAGCGAGGAGGAGCAGGTCGTACGGCGCCAGGCCATGCCGGCGTTGTTCGTCGGAACGCCGTACCTGGCGACGCTGGGCCTGGTCGTCGAGCACTACGAGCCCGACGAGGTGGAGATCCGCCTGCCGTTCCGTCACGACCTCTCGAACGACGGTCACACCTACCATGGCGGGGTCGTGGCGACGATGCTCGACACCGCCGGGGCGCTGGCTGCATGGTCGAACCATGACTTCGACCGCGGGGTGCGGGCTGCCACCGTCTCCATGTCGGTCCAGTACCTGGCTGCCTCGGACCGGACCGACCTGGTGTGCCGAGCGGTGACTGTCCGGCGGGCCCGCGAGCTCATCTTCACTCAGATCACCGCTACCGATCCCTCTGGGAGGGTCCTGGCACAGGCCCTTCAGACGTACCGGATCACCTGAGCGGTCCGTCGAGCGCACGGGTCAACCCCGCGGCGCCAGGCCGTCGGGGGGCCACGGCGCGGCACCCTCTTCGAGTGGAACCTGCGCGCTGCGCAGGATCGACGCCACCATGCGCCAGCACCCGATCACGGCCAGCAGCTCCACGAGCACGGCCGGATCTGCTGCCACGTGGTCGCACAGGTCTTGCCACGTGGCGGCCGATACTGCGCCGTCGCGAACGGTCTCGTCGGTGGCGGCCAGCACTGCCCGCTCGGTCGCTCCGAAACCTGGGTAGCGCTCCCATGTGCGAACGCCGAGAAGGTCCTCGGCCGAGACGCCCAGGTCAGTGGCGACGCGCCAGTGCTGGGTCCATTCGTAGACCGAACCGGTCGTCCAACCCAACCTCATGATGATGAGCTCTCGGAGCCGCACATCGAGCGCGCCATGCAAGAGCAGCTCGGAGAGTAGCTCGTTGCACGCCCGTGCCACTCCTGGGCTCTGCAGGAGCACGCGAAAGACGTTGAGCGACGTCATGTAGTGGGGGACGCCAACCTCGTCGGAGCGGACCCGAGCTTCTTCAGCTCCGAGCGGGGGGATCCGCCCCCCGCCGTCCTCGCTCCCGTCGGTGCTGCTCACGCCCATGGGAGCACCACCCCGTGCACAGGACGCTCACCGCCGCCGGCGCCTCCCATGTCTGCAAGCAAGCCGCCAACCGACGCCGGGTCCAATGGCACGGTGCGTCGGGGAAGGCTCTCGAAGGGGTACCTGCCGGTGGCGAGGAGGTCGAGCGCGCTCTGGTAGGCCGGGGTGTCGACCCCGAGGGCGCCGAGCAGGCGCAACTCCTTGTACACGATGAGGTCGGGATGGAAGCCCGGAGTCTCCGGCGAACCGCGCGTACCGGCGATGACGACGGTCCCTCCAGGCCGAGCCAGGGCCACTGCCTGCGCGAATGCCTCAGGAGCCCGGGCGGTGACGTCGACGACGACATCGGCCAAGGTGCCGCACGCCGCAGTCAGTGCCTTGACGGGGTCGTCGATCGCCGAATCCACCGCCAGTGCCGCACCGAATGTCGGGGCAAGAGCCAAGCGGGTCGCATCGCCTGGTCCCTTGCCGACCACCATGACGCAACCTGCACCGGCGTGGTGGGCCGCGGCCGCGGCCGACAGCCCGCGGATCCCCGGTCCGAGGATGGCGACGACATCGCCCGGCGACGTGCCGGGAAGTTGCACACCCCATCGAAAGCCGGCCCCGAGTGGGTTGAACAGGGTGGCCACGACGGGGTCGAGTCCCGGGTCGACGGCCAGGACCTTCGAGTCCGGTGCCAGGTACTGGAAGCGGGCATAGCCACCCCACAGTCCAGGGGGTCGGTCAGCCGGGATGAACCCGTACATGTCCCCGATGCCGTGGCGTTCACAGCGCCGGTAGTCCCCGGCCTGGCATGCACGGCAGAGCCCGCACGACTGGAACACCTCCACCGCGACGCGCTGGCCGATCGCCACGCCCCAGCGCTCTGCCGCCCGGGGGCCGATCGCCTCGATCACCCCGACCGTCTCGTGGCCGGGTACGCCGACCGGGGCCGGCAAGACCCCGGCATACTGCTCGTGGTCGGTGCCGCAGAGCCCGCAGGCCTCGACCCGGAGGAGCGCGTCGTCGTCGGCCACGTCGGGGACTGCTATCTCGTTCGCGACCAGGTGCTCGGGTGATTCCAGGATCAGCGTGGCGCAGGTTTGGGATCCGGGCACTGTTGCGACCGTACCAATAACCAACTGATCCGTCAATCAGTTAGCTGGGCTGGGCTGGGCTGGGCTGGGCTGGGCTGGGCTGGGCTGGGCTGGGTTGGGTTGGGCTGGGTTGGGCTGGGCTGGGGTGGGCTGGGTTGGGTTGGGTTGGGGTGGGTTGGGTTGGGCTGGGTTGGGTTGGGTTGGGTTGGGCCGGGTTGGGTTGGGTTGGGTTGGGCTGGGGGCGAGTCGGCCCGGGCTGACCCCGCGAGCTGGCGGTTCCGCTCCTCGGCGTCGGCGACGAAGCGCCGTCCCCAGTCGATCGAGGTGAACAGATCAGCCTGGCTCCGTGGCCGTGCCAGCATCCAGCTGTGCCCCCCGGGCACCCAATGCACCGGCACACCGGCGTGCTCCGAGAACTCGGCCGCCGTCCACGCGTGGGCGATCCGGTCGAAGCAGCCCCATTCGGCCACGATCGGGATGTCGCCGGCCTCCGCCAGGCGGCGCACTTCTTCGCGCATGTCGAGCGTCATGAGGAGCGCTGCCACCGGGGCCGTCCGACCGAGGGTGCGGATGTTCCGCCGTACGTCGGGCAGCAAGCCGGGAAGCGTGCGATGAAACCTCCCGAGGAGGAGATCAGGCGCGTCGAGCGCTGCAGCGAGCAGCAGGTCGATCGGGCCGGCGAAGTCGGGGGCCCACGGGACGAGTGCGGCCGGCAGCATGCCGCGCCGATCTCGCCAGCGAGGGGTCGCGGCGCCGTCGCGGTACACGATCCCCAGCACCCGATCAGGGAACCGGTCTGCGAACCCGATTGCGACAGCACCGCCCATGGAGTGCCCGAGCAGCACCGCCCGCTCCACTCCGAGGTGGTCGAGCAACGCGGCCACCGCGTCGGCCAGGGCTCGCATCGAGAGCAGGTTCCACGGGAGCGGCTGGCTGCCGCCGAAGCCGGGCAGGCTCGGGTTCACCACGCGCCACCCAAGCCTGGTCGCGAGGTGATTGCTCTCTCCCGAGTACATCTCCCCACCGGCGAAGAAGCCATGGAGGTTCACCGCCCAGAGCGGGCCGGGTTCGAGTGTCGCCGTCTCCGTGGGACCCGCAGCATTGGACGAGATGGCGAAGCGCAGGCGCCGTCCGCCGATTCGGATCATTCCTGGCACCATCGAGGAACGTGCCACGGCGGTACGCGCTCCTATCGGGAAGTCGCGCCAGCCAAGTCGCCGGCGCGGGCCAGCGCAGCCTCCGCTTCGCGTACGAACCGTCCGACCAGCTCTGCAGCCGGCAGCAGCTCGTCGATCCCCCCCACGCCTTGACCTGCCGGGTAGCACTCGC
The DNA here is from genome assembly GCA_021799915.1 of Actinomycetes bacterium. The sequence goes on along the minus strand of JAJYZN010000075.1, from coordinate 4,557 downwards.
GCTTGGGGTCCACGCCCGTCGCGTTGTCGTCGGCGCCGAGATGGAGCACACCGTCGGTGAAAGAGCGCCCCATCTGCTCGGGGAACCGAGCGAGCTCTTCGGGATGAGCGTCGAAATAGTCCGTGTACTCGTTGCGGATCACCCGCATCGTCTTGCCAGAGTAGGCCCGGCTCACCGTCGTGGCATCCTCGGCGCTCGCCACGAGGGACTCTTTGTACCCCGGCACACCCCTGGCTTCGGGCGTGGCGATGAAGCGCGTCCCGACCCACACCCCGTCGGCCCCGAGAGCGAGGGCAGCGGCCAATCCCCGTCCGTCGAAGATCCCTCCGGCGGCAGCGACCGGGACCCGGTCACCGACGGCGTCGACAATTTGAGGTACCAGCGGCATCGTGGCCACCTGGCCGGTGTGCCCACCGGCCTCGGTGCCCTGGGCCACGACGAGATCACAGCCGGCTTCGACTGCCCGGACGGCGTGGGCGACCTTGCCGCACATGTTCACCACGAGCAACCCGTGGTCATGGCAGAGGTCGACGACCTCTGACGGCACACCGAGACCAGCGACGAACGCGGAGGCTCCGGCGTCGATGATGAGCCGGACCTGGTCGGTCAGCCCCCCTGGCATGGCGGTGAGGAGGTCGACACCGAACGGCTTGTCGGTCGCTTCTTTCACCGCGGCCATCTCGGCCACCATCGTGTCGGGGGTCATGGTCGACGCCCCGAGGCAGCCGAACCCCCCGGCGCCCGAGACCGCAGCCACGAGTGGCGCGTACGACACTCCTCCCATCCCGGCCAGCATGACCGGGTGCTCGATCCCCAACAGGTCGGTCAGACGGGTGCGCATCTTCATCCCTCCATCGGCGGCGACTGCCGCAGGAGACCCTAGCGTATAACTGACTGATGAGTCAATCTAGGGAGTCCCCGATCGTTCGCCGCACGACTGCACGCTCGAGGCCGCTTTGTCGCTTGTCGCTTGTCGCTCGTCGCTTGTCGCGGTATGCGATGGCGAGGCACTGCGGCAATCTCGATCACCACGGGCCGAGCGACGGGGCAGGTCCGCGATCGACCAGCCAGGCGAGCAAAGACCTCGAGTCGGTGCGGTCGGGCAAGCGCTCGACCAGGCGAGGAAGCCACCGCGCGACCAGTTCACCGGACCAGTCGGCCGGCGTGAAGCCGAGACCGAGATCGACATGGTGGACCTCGACTTCACGCCAGCGTCGGAAGACCGTGAGCGATACCGGCTGCTCGGTCCCGCTCACGTCGCGCCCGGGGCGCTCCCATGCTTCGTCCGGGGTCGAGAGCCACGCCGACTCCAGCCGGTACGCGCTCTCGCGCACGTCGGCCACGAGATCGGCCGCACTGCGTCCCGCGCCCGCCGCGATCTCGGCGGCCCGGCCCGCGTAGCCACCGGGGTACTGGTCCACCACCTCGCCACGGATGGCACCTTCCACGCGTCGAGTGCAACTGTCGGCGTTGCGAGCCACGTGGGTGAGCAGGTGACCGATGCTCCAGTCAGGCAGGAGGCTCGGCTGTCGCGCCTGCTCGTCGGTAAGGTGGTCGAGCGAGTCGAGCAACGCCCGGTGGGCACGGCGGCAGCCCTCGATCTCCTGCACCGGGACGGTCACCCCGCCATTCCTAGCACCGACCGCACCGGCAGAGAGGGACGGGCGTAACCTTCCTCTTCATGTCGCGGTGGTCCTTGCGGTGAGCAGGCAGTCGCCAGGGACCCCGGGCTCGACACAACCCGAGCCCTCGGGCGCGATCCCGAGCACCATCCCGACGGTCGCGTCCGCGGAGCTGGGAGCACCGTCGGTGTTCCGCTGGCACGATCCGCCCGTGATCGGGATCGCGCTTCTGGCGCTGGCAGCCGGCTTCGGGCAGTTCGGCGCCGTGTCGGCTCTCGGCAGCGTCGCCAAGGCGTTCGGCCATATCGGCTCGGGGGCCTCGTTCGCCGACGAGGCCGGGCTGTCGGGGACGACTCTCGGGGTCGGTCTCGCGATCCTCCGGCTGGCGTCGCTGGGCGGACTCCCGCTCGCCGGGCTCGCCGACCGGTTCGGCCGCAGGACCGTGCTGCTCGCCACCTGTGGGATCGGGCTGGCGCTCACCGTGGTCGCGGCGGCGAGCCCGGGGTACTGGTGGTTCGTGGCGATCTTCGCGCTCGGCCGCCCGCCGCTCAGCGCGACCAACGGGGTCTCCCAGGTGGCTGCCGTCGAGCTCACGGCGACCGGCGAGCGGGCGAAAGCCGTGGCGCTCATCGCGGCGGGCTATGGCGTCGGCGCCGGCCTCACCGCCATCATCCACAGCCTCGCGTCGAGCGTGCTCGGCTTCCGCGGCATCTTCGCGCTCGCGATCCTCCCGCTGGTGCTGCTCGTGCTCATCCAGCGGTGGGTGGTCGAGCCGGCTCGCTACATCAACTTGGAAGCCGACAGCTCCGCAGAGCGCCGTCCGGTGATCGGCCCTGTGGCCAAGGCCTACCGGGGACGCCTTGCCCTGGTCGCTCTCATCATGTTCGGGGTGTCGATCATCACGGGACCTGCGAACAGCTTGGTCTTCATCTACGCGGAGAACATCCGACGGGTCTCGGGGATCGCGACCTCGGGCATGGTGGTGGGTGCCGGCATCGCCGGGCTGGGCGGCCTGCTGGTCGGGCGGTGGCTGGCCGACCATTGGGGGCGGCGGCCCACGGTCGCAGCGGGGATCGTCGGAATGGCTGTCTTTGGCGCGCTGGCCTATAGCGGATCGGTCCCAGGTCTGATCGGTGGCTACATCATGGGCGTGGCAGCCGGCTCGGTGTTGGCTCCCGCCGGGGGAGCGCTTGCCAACGAGCTGTTCCCGACCGGCGTCCGGGCGTCGGTCGCCGGTTGGAACATCGCGGCGGGCGTGCTCGGGGCGGTGCTCGGCCTGCTCGAGTTCGGTGTGCTCGCTGACGTGCACGGGACCGGCAACCATGCCGGGTTCGCCGCGGTGATCACGTTCTTCCCGGCGGTGCTCTTCGCCGGGCTGCTGCTGCTGCTGCCCGAGACCAAGGGCCGGGAGCCCGAGGAGCTCTGGCACGCGGGTTGAGCGACCGGGGTCCTGCGCAAACGGCCCGACGACACGCCAGCAGCGCTCGACGCGCCAGCACCGCTCGACGCGCCAGCACCGCTCGACACGCCAGCAGCGCTCAGCGCGCGAAGAAGTGCCAGCCGAGCCACATCCATCCCAGCACGACAGCGATCCGCAGCATCGGGTGGGCCTGGACCGGTCCGAGGAGCTCGGCAGGACGGGCCAGCCTCCCTTTGCCGAGCAGGGAGAAGAGGAGCACGGTGAGCGTCGCGAGCCCGAGCACGCCCCAGATGAGGAACGTCGCCGAGCGCCAGGTCACGATCGCACCAGAGCCCATCCCAGCCCGAGCCAGGCGAGGACGACGGCCGCCTTGGCCGCTTCGGCGCGGGCAACGATGTCGTAGATCGAGCTGAACGTGGGGTGGGCGTGGCGCGCCCCGCCGAAGAAACAGAACAGCTCCCACGCGAGAAGGGCGCCGGCCAATGCGATCCACCACGCGAAGGGCCGCCACCGGCTCGTCGACACCGAGCCCGGGCGACCGTCCACCACTCCGGTTCCGTCCACCACTCCGGTTCCGCCAACCACTCCGCTTCCGCCAACCACACCCGTTCCGTCCGCCCCTTCGGTTCCGTCCACCCCCACCGCCGGCCGCGAGCGGCCGGCAACAGTGCCCACCCCGACAGCGACCGCAACCACCGCCAGCGGTACCGCGGTCACGACGTCGGCCTCCGTCGTGAAGGGCCTGGTGGTGGCGACGAGCCCGGCGTAGGCCGCCGCGCCGACGAGAGCGGCTCCCCGGGCGGCCGGCCTCATGGGCAGGTGACGGTGCACCGAGCTCGGAGCCGGACCGCTGCTCACTGCGGATCCGGGATCGCCTGCTGGGAGTCCATCATGTCGGCCATCACCATCTTGATGAGCTCGTCGACCTCGGCGGTCATACCTCCGGCGACCCCGCCGTAGATGGCTCCGGACTGGGGGTTCTCGGCGGCGTGGGCATGGGCGTAGGCCACGGCCTCGCCCAGGTCGGCTGCGAACGCCTCGACCACGCCTTCTTGGGTCTGGGGCCGGGTGACGGCCATGTGGAGGGCGTTGGGGTACTGCTGGCCGTTGAACCGCCACCCGCGGGTCCGCATGAAGTCGTTCACGTGGTAGATGTCGAAGTCGTCGGAGGTGAAGCTGAAGAGGAACGTCGGCTGACCGAGGATGCGCAGCTCGGGATGGGCTCGCACGGCGTCTTGCATCGCCGAGGCGGTTTCGAAGATCTGCTGGGCGTAGCGTCGGTACCCCTCCCGGCCGAGCTGGACCATCGCCGCCCACGTGGCGGCGATCAGGCCGCCGGACCGCGAGCCTTCCATTCCCGGCGAGCAGTACTTCCCCCCGCTCCAGTCGGTGAGGTAGAAGTACTGGGCGTTGCGCAGCGCCTTGTCGCGGAACGTGAGCACGGACGACCCTTTGAGCGCGTAGCCGTACTTGTGGGTGTCAGACGAGATCGAGGTGACCCCGTCCAGGCGGTAG